>CAYSCH010000584.1:0-3920 GCA_964429355.1 uncultured Planctomycetaceae bacterium
CAACCCATGTCACAAAGCGAATCGGCTGCGAGCGAGGAAGAGGCACTTCCCTGTCATGGTACAGGGTTTCCACCGATGCACTTGCAGGCAGCGTCTCCTTACCTGGAGGCGTGACGTCGGAGGAATCCCGCCTTATTCTTTTCCGGATGGTCCTGGCCCAGGCCAATCGAGCCCCCAGGTCCACGAATTTTGGAGGAACTTTATGAGATCGCTCGCCCAGAAAGTGCAACGTTTCCTCGTTTCGGAAGATGGCCCCACAGCAGTCGAGTATGCGGTGATGCTCGCCTTGATCATCATCGTCTGCCTGACGGCGATCAGCTCCCTCGGCACGGCAACGTCGGCGCAGTTCGATGCGATTACCGCTGAAATTGCCCCCCCCACGCCTACCTAGTTTCTGCTGATCGCAGGCTCGGCCATCCGGGTGGTTTGACCGCTTCCTGCTGAAGCGGTGAAACACCCGTACCGGGAAAATCGGCCCCCTCGGCATTCCAAGAAATTGGCGCCGAGGGGGTTTTTTTTGGCCTAGACTTTCCTGGAGCCACAGCGAGGCCGCCCCTGGCAGACGCCGGAGCCTTGGGGAAAAACGGCGCTTTGGCCAGTGGTTCTGAGCGGGACAATCGGCCCGCCCACACGTTTTTCCTTCCAGCAGGCAAAGGAGTCCCCTGGTGAACCCGGTTCCTTGTCCGTCGCTCTGCGTGACCGCCGCACAGATTGTTCTGGTGTTTGCCACGATCACGGCCAGTTGGATGAACCTCTGGATGAACACCCGGGCGTAGTGCCGACAGGTTGCCCGATCCGTCTCGACTTCTGATTTTTCCACGGAGAATAGCACGATGTTGGAAATGATTTCCGGTCAATTGGCCGACAATACGTTCCTCGCCTGGACGGTATGGGGCCTGGTCAGCCTCGTTCTGATCGTGGCCGCCGTGATTGACGGGCGGCAACTCAAAGTACCTAACTGGATCACGTTCCCCATGATCCTCTCGGGCTGGCTTGCCAGCGGAATCATCTACGGCTGGGACGGCGTGGCGGCAAGCCTCTGGGGCACCGCCATCGGACTCGGGCTGCTGCTACCCGCCTATGCCGTCGGCGGCATGGGTGCGGGGGACGTGAAACTGCTGGCCGGCGTGGGCGCCTGGGCCGGAGCCTCTCAGACCTTCTGGGCCTTCGTCGTCTCGGCCATTATCGGCGCCATCATCGCCGTGATCATGGTGGTCGTCAGTCGCAAGTGGCGCCACCACCAGAGACAGTTCGTCAGCATCCTCTCCGAGATTCTCGTGATCCGCAGTCCCAGCAAACTCTCCGAGATTGCGGCGCAACGAAAGCCTTCCATGATGCTCCTTCCTTACGGAATTCCGATCGCGATTGGCACGATCGGCTACTTCGCCTACCTGGGGATGAATTTGTGAACCGTCACCGACCTTCCAGATTGCCCGATTTCCATTGCCGCCTCGCACCCCCTGGGGCCCCTCGGGGGGCAACGGGGAAAGAATTGGGCTGCAAGCTGGAGAAAGTGGGCCGATCCTGCCGAAGAAAAGGACAGGGTGTGGTTCCGTCTCCGTCCGCCCCAAGCGCAGGCCAGTGCGCCGGCGGCAATTGGCGAGACGGAAACCCCACGGGAGAAGAGGACTACGCGGGGCGCCCCCCAGTTGCGGAAATGTTCTCCGCAAACCAGGGTGGTCTGGCCTTCGGCCAGCGGCGCTTCCGACTTTCCAGACATAAGACACGTCGAGCGTCCGTCCACTGAAACACTACTCGGAGGACGGAGTACCCCTCGGCGCTGCCTGGGGGCCAACCTTCGATCCTCCCGAGGCACCAAACGGAACTTCTCATGCAATCCAAGTCACTAATCCTGCTGGTTGTCGCCCTGGCTTGCGGCGTGGTTGCCTCCATCGGCATCACCAAGGTAATGGCCCATCGTTCGGCAGGCCCCGCTGTCCAGGAAATGGAAACTCTTCCGGTCTATGTGATCAAGGAAGACCTTCCGCTCGGCAGTTTGCTCGATGCCGACAAGCTCAAGTTGGAGCGCTGGCCGAAAGACAAGGTGCCCGCCGGCGTGCTCGGCAAGCTCGAAGACATTGAAGGCCGTCGCCCGCGAACGAAACTCTTCGCCGGAGAACCGGTTCTCGAGGTCAAACTGTTGAGCAAAGGCGAAAGTGCCGGCGGTGCCGCGGTGCAGATTCCGCTGGGTCTGCGATCGGTGCCCGTCAAGGTCGACGAAGTCAGCGGCGGCGCCGCCATGATATTGCCGGGCGATCGAGTCGACGTGCTCGTCTACGCCAGGGAAAGCAAAGAAATCCAGACCACGATGACCAAGACCATCCTCCAGGATATCAAGGTCTTTGCCGTCGATTCCACGTGGACTCTGGAATCGGACGAAAACGGGCAGTCGATCCGCGCCAAGACGATTTCGCTGTTGCTCACTCCCGAACAAACCGAACGAGTGATGCTGGCCAGCGAGCTGGGCAAGATCCGCCTGGCCCTGCGAAGTCCCAACGACCACGAAGAAGCGGAGCTGCCGGAAGAGGGCCACCAGGTCGGTCAGATCTTTGGCGAATCTCAGCTCGCCGATCGGAATAAAGACAGCGTGCTGGCCATGTCGGCCGATTCGCAGCCCCAATTGCCCATCCCGGCCAATTTACAGCCCCAATTGCCCGTGCCGGCCCCAGTGGATCTCCTGGCACCGGAGCGGCCCAGCCATAAGGTTCGCGTGATCGCCGGGTCCCAGGTTCAAGAGGTGGTGATGGAGAACCAGAGCGACATGCCTGAGCCTGGAACACCAGGCGCGGCGGCTCCCCAGGGCAACTCCCCCGCATCCTTCCTCTGGAAAATCATTTCAGGGCCTCCCTCCATGACAGGCGGCGGAGGCGCTGCGGCACAGAATGCCGAACCCAAGCCCGACGCCAAGCCAGACACCAACCCGGCTGCCGGATCGGCGCCGGAGCCGGTTGCGGAGCCAACTTCCTCGCCGGCGGAACCGGCCGAACCGGAAGATACCAGGGTCCCCAGTTGATGGTGGCCTTTGCACCAAGAGACGCGCGAAACCGGCAAACATGGACCGTGTGGTTTGAATAGAAGCGATAGATTGTGTTCTCGAATCCGGAAGCTCACGGTCGAGCTTCCCGTTCACGGACGAACGAACTTGAACGACATTTCGGCCCTTGCGAAGTGACGGGGGGCAGGCGCAGCGCCTTGCCGTGCGACGCCTTCGCAGAACCGAAGTACCAGCAGGAGCCGCCGAGCCCGCTGCCAAACGATCGCCGACCCAATGGTATTCCGTCCGAGGGAGGCCTTTTCGACTTGGGAGTGGGTTCCGGGTATTCCGGCCAAGATCAAGGAAGATACAAGGATGGTCAGGCAAGCGATCGGGGCTCTTCTCCTCTTCTCCATCGCCGGATCGACATGGATTCTGCCCGCCTATGGGGCAGAGACCGCCATCAATCGTTCCGCGTCGCTCATTCACCGGATCAACTCGGCCAACGAGCGCCAGCAAATGGTGGTCAACACCAGCCGCATTCTGACGCTGGAACGAAAAATCCCCCAGGCCCAGGTCAACAATCCGGAGATCCTGGATCTCACACCCCTTTCGCCCACCGAAATCCAGCTTGCGGCACCCAGGTGAACCTCTGGGATGAAAACAACAACATCTTCACCGTCGACGTGATCGTCTTCGGCGACACCCGCGAACTGGAGATGATCCTCGCCGAACAGTTCCCCAATGCCTCGCTCAAGGTCCGCGGATACGCCGACAGTGTTCTCATCTCGGGCTACGTCGATCAGGGGCACGATGTCACGTCCATTATTCAGATCGCCCAGACGTTCTATCCCAATAAGGTCACAACCCGTTTGCAGGTGGGCGGCGTCCAGCAGGTGCTGCTCCACGTGAAGGTGATGGAAGTGTCGCGCACCAAGTTGCGGGC
>CAYSCH010000585.1:0-3856 GCA_964429355.1 uncultured Planctomycetaceae bacterium
GACTTAATTAAGTGCGGGTCACGTGCAGCGTTTTCATGGGGCGAACTCTTGGGATGCCGGGCGATCCCGGTGCCTGTTCTCCAGGGCGGAGAAGAGGCACCGGGTTGACTTGGGCGGCGTGCGGCAAAGAAGCTGCCCCGGTCGGCCCGGCTCTCGGCTGGGCCGAGCCAGGACGCGCACGGGCTACTGAGCGTTCCACTCCTCGATCTTCTTCTCCCACTCCTGGCGGTTGAAGTTCTTGTCGGGCTCGTAGTCCTGGTTCTTCAGCAACTCGTCCATCGTCGGACGGGGCGTATCGAAGCCGTTCTCCGGAACGTCCATCTTGGCTGTCCAGAGAATGCCATTGATCACCGACTTGCGGAACGTGTCGGAGGCCCAGCTCCAGTGCCAGTGGCCGCCGGTGAAGCCGAATCCGCGACCGCCGCCCGGCCGCTCGTAGACCCAGGCCAGATGCTCCGGGCTCCCCTTCTGAGCACGGACCGTCGGGTTGCCACCGTGCTCATCGTCAGGCCGTTCGCGGGTGCTGTCGGGCGGGACGGCGGTGAGGATGGGAGTCACGCCCTTCATGTCGGACTGGAATCGCATGTGGTAGTACCACTCGTCCTCGATGGTCAACGGCTTCAGTCCGTTGGCGACCGGGTGCTTGGGAAACTGCTTGAACTCGGCGGTCCAGTGGGGATTGACCGACCAGAAAGTCTCGAAATACCCGCCGGTCCACTCGAGCATGGAATTGCCCGGCTCGCCTTTGGGAATCTCGACGCCGTAGTGGAGGCAGGCGATGCCGACACCCTTCTTGGCCAGGGCGTCCATTTCTTTCAGATAGGGCATGGCGACGTGCCCGCCACCGCCATCGCAGAACATGACGACCGAATCGGCGTTATCCAGGGCGGTCGGGTCCTTGGGCCAGCCGTTCTGGTAGACGGTGGCATAGGCGCCCGGCACGTTCTCGTTGATCAGTTTGGCCAGGAGCAGGCAGCCGGCATTGTGTTCGTGGCTGCCGTAGCCGTGGCTCTTGGGGCCAGCGATGAAAACGATCTTCTTCGTGTCTTCCATCGGCAGCCGCTTGAGGCGGATGTCTTTGACCTGCACCTTCATCGATTCGCCTTTGGGCACCCGGTGAATCTGAAACGCGAGCAGCCCGCTGCGGCGCCGCATTTCCAGGTCTTCGTCGGCGGCTTCGATCATCTTGTGGCCGTTGATCACGTGGGTGACCGTGAAGCCTTTGAAGGTCACCTCGTAGTCGTTCCAGTCGTCCATCTTGATGAACTTCTGGAGTTCGGCCGCATCGCCGAACTTTTCGACGACCTTCGGCTTGTGGTCCGGGCCGATGACGACCTTCTCGCCGCGAAGGGCGAGGATCCCGCGGTACTGTTCGCCATAGAGGATGCCCGTGTACTCTTCATTGAAGGCGAAATCGCCCTGGTAGCCGCCGATGGACCACGGTTTGCCGGCTTCAAAGCTCCGGTACTGGACGCCCGAGTTGCCGCCCATCAGGCGATACTTGAATCGCAGGACGAAATCGTCGAGTTCGCCCTGCCGCCAGATGCAGAACTCGTTGTACTCCAGCGGCTCATCGGCATCGGTAATACCGGTGATGGCACCGTCCTGGACGGACCACCACTTGGGATTGCCGTCCCAGCCATCGAGGGTCTTGCCGTCGAAGATCGACTGGAAACCCTCTTCATCGGCCGCCATGGCAGATGCCGCCGACAGCGCCGCGGCCACGCCGGCCAACGCTGCAATCGAGAGGATTCGAAAACGCCGTTTCATGTTCCGCTCCTTGATAGATCCTGGGTGCTGAATGTCATCGGTCGAGTGGCCCGACGGGGGGCCTGCAAGCCTTCAATTCTAATGGACGGCGGAGCGGGAAGCAAAGAGGGCTCGGAAAAGCTCGGAAAAGCGGTAAGCGGAGGGCGGAAAGCGGTTATGGCCGGGGATCGTGATCAATCAGCCGATTCCTCTGCCCTATTCCCCCGAACTGTCGTCTGCCGTAGGGGCACAATCCTGCCAGAACATCCCGACTCTCAGGCTGAATCTGTATCGAAGCAGCATAATCCATGAATCACGGTTGACGTCGTCCCGGCGGAGGTGGCTGACGGCTGGCGCCAAGATACAGGAAGACCGCACCGCTGATCATGCCCGCGTGCGCGCCGAACAATCCCAGCAAGACGGGCATGAGCACATAGTAATGGAGTCAAGCATTTTGGCGACGGTGGTTCCAAGCTGGCACGCCTTCCCGAGCTGCGGCGGCCTGCGGTGTCATATCGTAGGGGATGTTGAAAGTGTGGCCTTCGTCTTCCATCGTCTGCTTGAGCAGTGGCGAATAGGCGCGGATCTCGATCTTGTTCTCGTCGGGCACGAAGCGCATGATTCGCAGCCAGCCGTCGCCGCCGTTGCTGAGACCCTGGTAGTCGACGAGAGTCTCGTGGACGGGCTTGCCAGCGTCGTTGGTGCTCACCTGGCGTCCCACGCCCAGAACATGGCCGCTGGTGACCAGGAACACGTTCGGCGAGCGGCGAACGAATTTCTCCCAGATGCCGTCGCCCGAGTTGCCCAGAGCCCCGCCGCACTTGTCGTCGCGTCCCGCCGGCCGCATGTAGCAGTGGGTGGCCAGGATCGCGCGATGGTCGGCACGGGATGCGGCGACCTCCGTGGCCCAGGCGAGTACCTCATCGCGCGGGGCGTACTCCAGGCTGATCACCAGGAACTTCATCCCGCCCGCTTCGAACGTGCAGTAGTTGTTGTCGTTCGTTTCCCCCCAATGCCCACCGTACCAGGGCCGGCCCTCGAACCGCTGGGGGCCAAAATACTTGTTGTAGAACTTCGTCTCGCGGGAAACCACCTTGTCCTTGTATTCGAGATCGTGGTTGCCGGGGAGCACGCTGTAGGGAACCGCGCCGTCGAGCAACTGGTGGGCCCGGTCTGCAATCTGCCACTGTGTCTCCGACTCGTTGTGGTTCTCGACGATGTCCCCCAGATGGATGACGAACCGGATGTTCTCCTCCTGGACGTTGTCCCGAATCCATTGGGTCTGCGCCAGGTAGGTATCGGGAAATTTCGCAGTGTATTTTTGTGTGTCAGGAAGCACCACGACGGAAAATGGTTCCGCTGCCGAAACGGAACCAGCAAGGAGCAGAATTGTCAGGACCAGCCGCAGGATGCTACGCGTTTTCATGGGAACAGAATACCTCGCTGTGTCGACCGGGAGAGTATTGGACAGTCATCAATTCTAGCGGATCGTCGCACCCGAAGCCACGTACGGCCCGCGGCCTCCGCAGCCGACCCACAATTCGGGTTTCGAACTCGGTATCTCCAGTTCGTTACAGGCCGGGTTTCAGAATCTCCCCTCTCGATGGCCAAAAGAAGCCGGGTTACTGTAAGGTCCACCTAAGCCAAGGCAGCTTTCATCAGCGAGTTCAGCCCAAGAAAGCCGGCTTCTAAAGCCCTCTCCATGCTTCCGGCCGAAATGCCGGTCGGCCCCGGCTGAGCGCACCGTCAAGCACCGCAAGCAGCCGGTCCTTGTCGCGCGAAAGTGTGCCAGCCAGAGGCACGTAGTTCGAGGCGTGGTTCGTGCGGAACACGCAGCGTGTGAGACCTTCGGTGCCGGCAATCACCCGTCGCAGTTCGCCGAGGAGGGCCTCTGGTTCGGGCAACTGAAACTGGCCCTTCCGCCACTGGCACTCCAGGGGCGTGCCGGGAACGAGCATCAGGGTCAGCATCGAAAGATAGTGGGGATCCATCGCGTTGACGGCCTTGGCAGTGGCATCCGCATGTTGTTCAGACAGTTCGGTGCCGCCCAGACCCAGGAGGGCAATCACCGATACCCGCATCCCTGCTTCGCTTGCCCGTGTGACTC
>CAYSCH010000586.1:0-3838 GCA_964429355.1 uncultured Planctomycetaceae bacterium
TGTCAGTGGCACACAAGGGTTAGGGTTAAGGGCGCCGGACGGCGAGGGCGGCCGCTGGGCGTTCGAAGAATATTCGAGTCGATTCGGCATGATAGAAGATCAACCGAAGATCGAATCGGAGTCGGTAACGACCTCCGGGGGGCCTGAGGAGAGCGTGAGGGGCGGGTCTGCGCGCTACGTTGCGATTTTTCTTGGCAGCGTGGTTGTGGCGTTGATCGTTGTGGTGGCCGTGTTGGTTTTAAACCCGCCGAAGGACGAGGTGCCGCTTGGGCAGGACTGGTCCGCTTCTGCGATTGGGGAGTCGAATTCAGGACAGCCTTCAACGGTTGCGCCCGCTAAGGTTCCGCAGTCATCGGTGCGACTTCCCGAGGTGGCCGTCGTTGCGACTGCCGAGGAATTGCAGCGCGAAGCGGAGAAGGTCGCGGAATCGCTTCGCCAGGCGTACCCTGAGCGGCCAGAGGCGTTGCATGTGGCTGCGATGCTGGCTGCGCAGATCCGGCGGAGCGAGGATGCCGAGAAGCTCTGGACCCGATGTATCGAGCTGGACCCCAAGCAGGTTGCCTACTATGTCAATCTGGGTGCGATTGCGATGGAACGCGGCGACAGCCAACTGGCCGCCGATACGCTCCAGAAGGCGATCGACGCGGGCTGTGCGTCGGTGGACGTCTATCATCATCTGGCGGTTGCCCTCACTCAGTTGGGCCAATGCGACGAGGCTGAAGCGGTGATCCAGAAGGCTCTCGCCCAGCATCCGCAGTCGGGAGCTTACCTGCTCGTTCTGGGGCAGGCGCAATTGAAAGGGGGCAAGGTAGCCGAGGCGGAAGCCAACCTGCGAAAGGCGATCGAGTTGGGTTCGGCGACGTCGAGCGCCTATTTCGCGTTGGCCAACGCGTGCGCTCGGCAGGACAAGGAGGAGGATGCCACGAAGTTTCGAGAGATTTTCGCAAAACTGAAGACGGAAACTCCGCTCGACAAGCAGCGCCGGTTCCAGATCCTTTCCACCGCGGAATCGCGCCGAACGGCGGTCACAATCCTGTGCGAAGCGGCCGCGGTTGAAGGGCGACAGAAGAATGCGCTGGAATCGGAGCGTTTGTTGCTTCGTGCTGTTGCCTTAGACCCCGCCAGTCCGGTTCCCTGTCGTTTGCTTGCCGAATTGTATCAGGGTTCAGGGATGCTCGCCGAGGCCAAGGCAGTGTGGACCCGCCTGACCGCGATCGAGCCGTACCAGGGAGTGAACTACCTGATGCTCGCGCAGTGTTGTGCGCAGCTTGGCGAGCCGGAGTCGGCGGAGGCGGCGTTGAAGCTTTTGGTGACGATGCGTCCGGACGCGGTGGATGGGTATGCGATGCTTGCCCAGCTCTATCGGGAACGAGCCGATGCAGGCAAAGCCCGTTGGTTTGCGCAGGAGGCACTTCGCCGGGAGCCGAGCGCGGAGGGATACGAGTTTCTGGCAGAGTTGTGCCGGATGACAGGTGATGAAGCGGCCGCGGAAGCGGCTCATGCAAGTGCCGTGAAGCTATCGCCGAAGGTGCCCTCTTCCCAGGAAGGAGTTTCCGGACAGCCCTGAAACGGCTCAGCAAATAATTCCCACATTTCGGTAATCGTCGTGATGTTTTCCGCGAAGAATCTGGAACCGATACGCGTTAAGCGATTCCAAGCCGACTCGAAACTAATCCAAAGACAGCTATTGAAACTTCAAATCTTGAGAATGCGTCCAAGAATTGCCTGGGGACCATTTCGTGCTGAAGCTGGCAGGCTGTTCTACATGCTTTCTCGAACCCCCTAGAAGATCTACGAATGGCCCGTTTGAAGACACCATCAAGATCGCCGGAGCGACTACGGCAATTGGGAATTGCGGCGCTGCGAATATGCGTGCTGGTTGGGTGTTTATGGGGCGTTGCGGTTTCGGGGTCGCAGGCGGGTCGAGTGTTCGCTGCGGAGCCGGAATGCAAGATCCGGCTTGTCGACGTGACGGCGGAGACGGGAATCACCTTCTGCCACAACCATGGCGGCAGCGGCCAGGGCTACATCGTGGAAGGCATGGTAGCAGGCCTGGTTACTTTCGATTATGACGGCGACGGCCTGATCGACATTTATTTCCTGAACGGGGCGGCGCTGAAGGGGACGGTGCTCGCGGAGGCCCCGCGGGACGCCCTCTATCGAAACAACGGGGATTGGACTTTCACCGATGTGACCGAGAAGGCCGGAGTGGGCGATGAGAAATATGGCCTGGGAGTGACCGCGGGGGACTATGACAACGACGGGGATCCCGACCTGTATCTGAACAATTTCGGCCCCAACGTGTTGTACCGAAACAACGGCGACGGGACCTTCTCGGATGTGACGGAAGAGGCGGGCGTCGGCAACGGAGACAAGGTCGGGGCGGGCACGTGTTTCCTTGACATCGAAAACGACGGAGATCTCGACCTCTATGTGGCCAACTACGTGAATTTTACCTACGAGAACCACGTGCCGATCATGATCGGCGGACGGGCGTATCAGGCTGGTCCCCAGTATTACGATCCGATTCCCGCCACGCTCTATCGGAACAACGGAGACGGTACGTTCACCGACGTCAGCGGTCCCTCGGGAATCGGCGCACACGCCGGGCCCGGCATGGGTATGGTTTGCGCTGATTTCGACGATGACGGAGACACCGACGTTTTCATCTGCCATGACGGGGCGGCGAACTTCCTCTGGGTAAACGACGGGCATGGCGTTTTCACGGAATCGGGTCTCGTTGCCGGGGTGGCCTACGATTTCGACGGGAAAGAGAACTCGAGCATGGGAGTCGATTGCGGCGACGTGGACAACGACGGGCTCCTGGATATGTTCATGACCGACTATCAGGCCGAGATGCCGGTTCTGTACCACAACCTGGGGGGCGGTCTCTTTGAGGATGCTGCGAGCGCGGCGCGAATCACCAACGATCTTTACCCGCACGTAACCTGGGGAACGGGAATCGTTGATTTCGACAACGACGGGGATCGCGATATTTTCGTCGCCTGTGGACACTTCGACCGGATCGAGGAGATCGACGACCGTACCGCCTTGAAGATACCCAACTACGTGCTGATGAACACGGGCACGGGCGAGTTCGTGGATGTATCGCAAATGTGCGGCGACGGATTGAAGGTGGTGGAGAGCAGCCGGGGCGTGGGCGTGGACGATCTGGACAACGACGGGGACCTGGACGTGGTCGTGCTCAACTCGAATGCGCCCCCCACGATCATGCGAAACGATTCGGAAGAAGAAAACCATTGGCTGCAGGTTGCCCTGGAGGGTACGCGGAGCAACCGCGATGCCGCGGGAGCACGAGTGCGAGTGGTGTCGGGCGATCTGGTTCAAGTAGCCGAAGTACACGACGGCCGGGGCTATCAAAGCCACTTCGGCTCCCGGCTCCATTTTGGTTTGGGTTCACGTGAGAGCGTCGATCGTATCGAGGTCCGTTGGCCCGGCGGACCGACAGAAGTTTTTACGGGAGTCAAAGTGGACCGCCTTTTGTCACTTAAGGAGGGTAGTACAGCAGCAACCGAGTAGTGACCGCGGCAGATGTGCCGCCAGGACTGAGGGGGAGGCCCCCTCGCGCAACGGAGGCAAATCAGCTTCCTGACTAATCTGGGGGACGGTTACCTGGGTGTGGGACGTTATAGCGTTCATGAGACACTGGGGAATAGAAGAACGAGGTACGCAGTGAAAGCTGCGTGGGACGACCGATATTCGATAGCAGGCAGCGGTCGTGAGTCTTGTTTTTTTTCCGTTTCCGTATCCGGGAGGTGACTTATGAAAGCACGTGTGTTCAAGAGGGGTTTCACCCTCGTCGAGCTGCTGGTGGTCA
>CAYSCH010000587.1:0-3771 GCA_964429355.1 uncultured Planctomycetaceae bacterium
CTCTCTGCGGAATTCGCGTACTTCCTCCGTGTAGTCGGGCATGTATTTCCTCGCTTGGTGGTGACGTTGAGTAACAGGGGCGGGTCTCCCGACGCCGCTACCGACCTGTGTGTCTGTCTTGAGCATTCGGCACGGGTTGGTCTTCGTTCCCTTCCCAGCAGCCGTACTGGAAAACGAAGTCCACCTGCTCGGAGTGTTCCTTCCGGTTCGTCCCGTGATCCTCGCCGTAACCCACGTTGAAGCCGTAGCCGCCGACATGCTCAAACGACGCGACCTCGTACAGAAGTCGGCTTGGTGAGGACATCGTCGACCAGGTCTGGCCGTCTGCGAAACCGGCGGCCCAGATGTCGGCACCCAACTCGCCCGAGTCATACAGCTTTGCCACATCGCCATTTCCGCCCTGGTCAGCAACGGCCGACATGTGCCCGAATCCGAAGGCGGTAATCCGGTACTCGTCACCTCGCATGACGTCTTCAACCAGCCGCGGACCGTTCATCATGTCGATTCGATGCGGTTTCGCTACCAGGAGATCATTAAGTGGTGAATCATGGAATTCGATCCAGTCGTTCCCGCCTCGTGCCCGGGCAACGAGTCGCTCGCAGCCTCGAATCGTGACGTCGTAGGCCATGCGCTCGTAGGATGGTTGTAGCTCTGCGGCCAGGCCGATGTCCTGCGCGAGCCGAGCTTCGTCCTTCGCCGCCCATAGGACGTCGACTCCGGTGCTCGGGATGATGGATCCTGAGTCGTTCCCGGCATTCATTTCGACAGAGACGGTCTCGAAGAACTTCGCCCGGTTGTAATAATCGCGTCCCATCAGCTTGACCAGGTCGGCGTATACCTTCAATTGCTCCGACCTGGAGGAACCAACCATCTCGGCTGTGTCGTTTCCGCCTGCCTTGGCATACCCGTGGGCGTAGCGGAAGTTGTCTGCGGTTACTTCATAGGGATTTCTGCCAACTGGTGTCCCGCGGAGGATCATCTGCGAGGGCGTCGCGACCAACGTGTCGTCTCCGGTGGAGTCGACCAGTTCGATCGTGTCGTCTCCGCCGCTGGAGTGGAAGCTGAAGTTGCTCACATCGGAGAAGTGGTAATCTACTCCGTTTGCCCGCACGTTGAATCGTGGAACCGGAGCTGCAAAATATAGTGCGAAAGCCGATTTGTTGCAGGCAGCGCTGACATAAATCTTGGAGAAGCTATTGGCACATTACGGGATTTGCCTAGCTTACCCAGGCTGGCAGCGACTGCAGGCGCACTCTCGATTTGCACAACTGTGGACTCCGCTCAGGCCGATACTCCCTTTTGGGGTGATTCACCGCGAGCGAAGGTCCAGTGTATGAAACGCCAATTGACGATGGAGTCCCTGGAACCCAAGTGCCTGATGGCAGGGCTTGTCATCCATGGGACGGTTGAGGCGGATGTCTTTGAGTTTTCACCGGATACAATTCGTATCAACGGGGTTGAACTGGCCTACGATCCGGTCGAAAACCCGGTGGTCCTGCTGGACGGATTGGCGGGGGACGCGACGGAGGTCGTCGAACTGACGGGCAGCCTGTCGCGGACGGGGGATCTGGCGACCCGGGCCCAGCAGATCCGGACGGGAATTCTCGGCGACGGCAGTTACACCGCGCCGAACGATAGCGCGGACGTTTCCAACGCTGGGCAGCCGTGGGTTCTGAACGTGGAGACGGCCAGCGTTGCCGATACCACAACCTTCGTCGCAGGCGATACCTACCAGTACCGGCTGGTCTGGGCCGACGCCTACACCCTCGGAACCGGCTACAACGCGGAGAGCCGCGTCTCCGACACGTTCTCGCAGACGGTAGCCAACAACGGAGACGCGATCCGTCTGACCCACCTCCCCACCCTGGCTCCCACCGGCTCCTACACCCATCTTCGAATCTACCGCTGCAACACCTCCAATCCTGCTGACACCTTCAACTACGTGGGGCAGGTGTACGTCGGCACGACCACGTATACCGATACGCTGTCGGATGCCGTGGCGGCCACAAATCCCGAGCTCGACGACACTGTGATCAGCGGCAACTACACGTACTATGTGACTTATGTGTCGGCCGCCGGAACGGAAAGTCGCCCGGGGGAGATGTCGACGTCGATCCACGTAACGAATGGAAGGGTTACTCTCGACGATCTGCCCGCGGCCGACATTGCCACCACGCAGTGGCGAACCAGGCGGATCTACCGGTGCCTGTCGACCGATTCGAGTAGATTTCATCTGGTGGCAGAAATTCCGAACATGAACGCACGCGAGTTCTTCGTCGACAATTTCACCGATGCCCAGATTTCGGTGAACCCGACGCTCGACCTCGACGGTCCGAAGATCATGGCTTCGACGCGACTGGTCGACGTGCTGAGCCGCGACGGTTCGGTCTACACTCAGGTGTTCGAGGAAGGGACTCTCGAGTTTACCGGCAAGAAGGGTGGGCGTTCCCTGGCCACGAAGGAACTCGAAATCACGGATGCGACGACCGTCCAGAACTTGATCGACTTCATGGATGCCTCGATGGGCATCCAGTCGGCCGCGGCAGATCCGACGTTTCCGATCCCCGGTTCGGAAGACGCGGAAACCGGAGGGACGATCCCTGCGGGCGGAATGGTCGCCGGGGGCCGGATCGTCATGACCGGCAACAACGGTCCCGGCAATGCTGTAGAAATCGATCTGGCGGGCATCTCCTTCACCGAAAGCCAGGCGGCCAGCGGGGAAGGGACGGCGACCGAGCTGATGGTGTTCGACAATCAGGCGGACCCCCACCAGATTCTCCTGACCACGGCCCTCCAGGCCCGTGACGACACCACGACGACGTATCGCTGGTTCGCCCAGGAAAGCACGGGCCTGGTGACGTTCGACCTGTCTGGCAACCTGGTCGCATCGAGCAACCTGACCGTGGCAGCGAGCGACACCTTTTCCTTCGACCTGGATTTTTCGGGCGTCACGATTGGCCCCAGCCACCTGGAGGCCGCCCAGGATTCGATCATCCTCCATGGCACGTCTGGCGACGAGACGGTGCTGGTCCGGCCCGGCTCGGCCGTTTTCACCGCTTCGACTTTCGAAGTGCAGGTGGCACATATCCCTGACATCACCGTGATCGGCGGTGGCGGGATCGACGTGGCCGAGCTGATCGATTCGCCACTCGATGATCACTTCGTGGCGACGTCCGAGGCCGCCACGCTCGCGGGACCGGCCTATGAGAGCCGGGTGGAAGGCTTCCGCACGGTGCACGGTTATTCCAGGTCGGGCGGGATCGATGTGGCCGAGTTGTTCGACGGAGAAGGGGACGATCGATTCATCGCGAACCCGACTTACGGTCGGCTCGTTCTGGATACTCAGTCGCCCGACGGCCAGGGCCTGCTTCGCGCCAAGTTCTTCGATTACGTACACGCTTATGCGAAGCAGGGTGGCCGGGACACGGCCTGCCTGATCGATTCGGTCGGCGATGATCTGTTCGTCCGGACGGAGGCCTTCGGCAAGCTCTACGGCGAAGGTTACCTGAATCGGGCCAAGTTCTTCGAGAGTGTCGGCTGCTACGGCTCGTCGGGAAACGACCTTGCCCGGCTCATCGCCACGGGCGACACCCACTTGCGAGCCTCCGGCAGCCAGGCGATCCTCTCGGGGGCCATCGTCTCTGCCGTCTATGAATTCGACTGGGTACGGGCGATTTCGACCGACTCCTCCAACACGCGAGACTTGGAAGCGATCGACTACCTGCTGAACTTCTACGGCCCGTGGTCATGATCTGGCACGGATCCGAAATC
>CAYSCH010000588.1:0-1543 GCA_964429355.1 uncultured Planctomycetaceae bacterium
ATGGCATGGCCCCATTGGGTTCCACGCTGCGTGCACGATACACGGACATGACGGGCTTCCGTGGCGGAGAACTCGATCTCGCTGGTGCCGCCACGGAAGTCCGTGGTTTGATAGACGTCGGTCCAGGTCTGCCCGTCGGTGGAAACCTGTACGGAGAAGGCTTTGGAGAACGCCGTTTCCCACACGATGCGAACAAGCCGTATCCGGCCTTTCGCACCGAGATCGACCGCCAGCCAGGCCGGGTCGGCAAAGGTCGAAGACCAGTAGGTGGCAGGGTCGTTGTCTACGGCATTGGCCGCTGCGTAAGACGGGGCGTGAACCGAGGAGGCGGACACAGGCCGCCGAAAGGCCAGTCCCAGCATCTCTGCCGTAACCAGGGTCGTGGTGCGGAGACTTCGAACCGGTGTTCCGTCGACCCCAAGTAGTTCGGCTTCCAGTTGGCAGGTGCCGGGTTCGCTGGGCCAGTTGACTTCGAAGTTCAGAACGGCCTTGCCGAACGGTTCCAACCGACACTCCTGCTCCATTTCCGCATGCAGACGTCCCTCTCGCCGGATTCGCAATGTGACCGGTCCGTTCCAGGGTTGATCCAGATCGTTGATCACGACGACCGGCACGCCCGTCGGCTTGCCTGAGACCAGGACCTGGTCCTGGGCAAAGTCCACCATCAGTCCGATGGGCGCAAAAGCGTCGCGCACGTAACGGAAGAATTCGGGCTCCCACGTCAAGCTGCGCAAGTCTTGCCAGTGGTCGCTGGTCTGGCCGTCGGGCCGCGAATATCCCAGCCCGCAGAAGTGCAGCACAGCGGCAGCCTGGCGACGGCAGCGCCAGAACTCGGTTTCGGCGGCCAGCAGGCGAGCCGACAGCGTGAACAGCTTGGCTGCCGGCGCGTCGGGCCCGGCCAGGTTGGCATACAGTTTCGAAGTCAGTGTCGTAGGGGTACCGTCGCGATTCAACCACAGCCATCCGTATTCGTTGATGACGAAGGCACACCGGTTGTCGGGATTGGCTGCACCGTTGAAGTTGGGCATGCCCACCGCGTCGCTGACGGCACGAGCCAGAGTCATGGAAGGATCGCCAAAATGATAGGGATGAACTTCGCACACATCCGTATCGGCCTGCGTCTTCGCATAGCCGTTGTCCCAGGGCCGATTGGACAGGTCCAACGCCCGGACTTGGCAGTAGGCGTTGCCCGTCTTCTCGGTGTGGGTTTCGTTCTGCGCGTCCCAGATCACGACACAGGGGTGGTTCCATCGCTCGCGCATCCAGTCAGCATATTGTTCCGCAAGGACAGTGCTGTCCAACTGACCCGTCTCATCGCCCCAGATCGGGAATTCATCCTGAATGAGAAAGCCTTCTTCGTCGGCGATTCGATACCAGGCTTCAGGAGGAAAGCCGATACAGTAGCGAAGCGAGTTCCAATGCATCTCCTTGAAGCGACGGTGCAGAAGTCGAACCCATTGCTCGTCCCAGGGCAGATCGGCCCGATTGGGGTCCTCGAAGAAGCGGTACAGCGTCACGTTGCTGCCTCGCATGAAATAGGGCT
>CAYSCH010000588.1:1643-3764 GCA_964429355.1 uncultured Planctomycetaceae bacterium
CGCTGCTTTTCGTAGTCCTGCCCGCGGGGTACGGTGGGCGGAAGCGACTGGCGGCTGGCGCCGACACGGATCACAAGTTCATTCTTTGCGCCCTGGCCTCGGAGCGAAGCTCGGACGTCGTAATGGCTCGCGGTAAAAGCGGCGTTGCTCTCGCCGACTTTCGTACCGTTCATATACACGGTGGATCCGTACGCGGCCTTGCGCACCAGCAAACTGGCCACCGCCGGCACCTCGCCGGCGATGGTGAACTCCCGTCGATACCAGAACGACCGCTGCTTGAGAGTTGCCTCGCTGAGCTTTTCGGGAGCGAATTTGGGATCGAGAAAGGACTGGGGATCGAACGCCGGTACGGCCTGATCCACCAACCCCGGTACAGGAACCGCCCGGTCGAACTTGTCCGGCTGCTTGTCGGCCGAGCCCTCGGCCAGTTCCCAGGTGCCGTCCAGAGAAATCACTTGAGCGTTCGCGGCACTGCAGGCGGCCAGTATGGCAAAGCAAACAGAGGTGAGGGGCCGAAGCTGAGGAAATCTTGTCATGGTTGGCCATTACTCCGGGAACTCTGCTCGGCGGGAAACGCGAGATTCTTCATGGCGATGATCCTCAGGTGGTACAGGTCGTCTGTCGCAGGTCTTCCCGAGAGGTGAACCCAAACCCAGCATATCGCCGCCGCGGCAAATTCCAAGCTCCCCGAACGGCCTGGCCGGCATGCGTCAAAAACAAAACGGGGCAACCATTCCTGGTTGCCCCGTTCGTTCTATCGGCAAATACTACGCTTACGGTCACCCCGTTGCGCCGATACCCGGTCGGACTTACGCGGGGCGATCGGAAGCCGCTGCAGGCTCCTTCGCCTTGGCATCGGCGGGAACTTCAAAGTCCTGCGTGGCCTTTTCTTTCGGCAGGTCCGCTTTCGTCTTGTATTCGCTGAACAACGGCTTTCCGAGCGGCATTTCGTTGCCTGGATCCGCGTTCCCGTCGAATCCAGTGATCACAACGTCATGCGGACCGCCGGTCGGTCCCTTTCCGTCAATGGCCGTGTCGTACTTGCCATCCTTGATGTTGGCGTTTCCGCCAGGGCCGGTGTTGCCCTGCGCCGGCAGGAAGGTGATGGTTCCTGAGGGAACCGGCTTCCCGTCGAACGTCACCGTTCCGGAGACGTCGTAGCGATCCACGTCTCCTGCTCCACCTCCACATCCCAACACGGCAACCAGGCCAAGGCAACACACGGAAACTACAATTCGATCCAGCATGGTTGAACTTCCTCACGTTACGATTGACAAAACGGCACGGTTCCGGGCCGCACCAGCGGCTAGTGAATCACGTTGGGCTCGCCCCCATCCCGGCTGGCAGTCGACAGCAGCACTCCGAAATCGACCGTTTCCGAAACGAAGCCCACGGAGCCGTCGCAGTAAGCGAAGTTGACGCCTCCCGGGTGCTCGCTCCCATAGTTCATGTCGTTGAAAAGAGTGTCGTACTCCGAGTTGATCGGTTGGGCCAGATTCTTGGCGCCGCAAATCCAGCAGTCCGCCGTGCCCATGGCGCCCCGGTTCCATCGGCGATACCTGGGATAAGAACCGTCGGCTTTCTTCTTGTTCCAGGAGATCTCGCCCAGCATGAACGTATTGGAGAGCCCGTCCGAGATGTCGCGGAAGTTGCGAGTCTGGTTCGTCCGTATCACTCCCTGGTTGGAAAGCCCGCCGTGGGCGGTACTACAGCTTGCGCCCGGTTGGCCGGAGATATTCCCCGTGTAAACGACGCCGTTGACGGGATTGGTTCCCTTGGGACCCATGTTTCCGTAGTAGTGCGTTGTGAATCGATTACCGTCAATCGTCGTCGCACCGGTCGTTTCATTGATCACCGCGCCGCTCGGGCAGAGAAAACCGGCCACCTGCGGGGCAAAGTCCTTGCCCGCGGTTGTGTAGCTATTGTCGCTTGTGAAAACGAACTTGTCGAACAGCGGCTGCTGCTCGATGAAGGGAAGAACACTCACGTGCCAACTCAGTTGGATCGCCTGCCACGCACCCGCCGGCAACGACTTGTTGGTGTCGTGGTAGTTGTGCAGGCTCAGTGTGGGGTGGTGAAAGTCCGGAAAAAACTGATCTAGTCTGGATTTTGGATATTTGT
>CAYSCH010000589.1:0-3762 GCA_964429355.1 uncultured Planctomycetaceae bacterium
ATCGGTTCCGCCGCCGCGGGCTCGTCGAGGTAAGCCATCGGTCCCTCAGTTCATTTGTCGGTCCGCTCGCCTGCAAACGGGTATCTTGCTTGTTCTTTCGCCGCCCCCCTTCTTCCGTCAAGCGGGGCGGTCCTTGCAACGGGTCAAAGTCGGCCACGGCACACACACTCTTGAGGAAAAGAGCGGCGATGATGACAAGGAGTATTCGCATAGGCCGCGAGCAACCCGCGTCACCGGGCTGCGCCGGATGACGTTTCCATTTCGCCATGCCCCGATCGCGGCTCCGGTTTTGGTTCGCCAATTCTCAACTCCGACACCAGCAAATAATGGTCCGATCCCTCGCGCTGGATGATCTTCGATTGCGTCGTCTGGAAGTGCCCAGTATGGAAAATATAGTCAATTCGCAGCGAGATGGGCAGTGGTCGGGTCGGCCAATACCATGTCGGGTGCGTGTCAGCATCCGCCGTTATCGAAGCGAACGAATCAACGAACCCCAGTTGCACGAGGCGTTTCGGGGCCTTGAATGTGGATATGCTATTGAAGTCGCCCAGTACAATCGTTGGCTGATCGGCGTTCACCGTTTCCACGACGGCCTCGATTTCCGCCGAGTGTACGTCTTCTGTCGTCGAGAGGGCTTCCAGCGCGTCGCGGAACCCGCCGCCGGGTCTGATGTGAAACGGTGTCAAGTGGACGTTCACAAGGCGTACATCGCGGTTCCCGATTCGGAATATAGCGGTGTAGAACCCAAACAAGCCGCGACCAGGCGGATGAAAGGTCAAGTCCCGGGGTCTGGTCGTTGAGGCAATCACAAATCGTTCAGCCGCGTATTGCCCGTTGTGCCCCACGGCGTGGAACTCCGGATAGCGATCCGCCAGGTGTCTCCGCAGGAACTGCTCGGATTGAACGGTCGTCTCCTGCAGGCAAAGAATGTCGGCGTTGGCTGTCGTGATTGCGTCGATCACCTGGTCGCCGCGTCGGTTGCCCCAGTTGAGGTTGTACGTCGCGACGCGTACGGATTGTCCATGCGCCGGCGACGGGACAAGGAACGCGACGAGCAGGAGTGTGGCGAGTGACTTCATTAGCCTCGGCGAACTCATTGATTCTACCCGAGTTCGTTTTGCCCGGATCGTCCAGTGTCGGCCCGCCCCAGTGCCACTGAGGATACCGCCCCCGCGCACCAGGTCAACCCAGCTTGGCGGAATTTTGGGGGGGGTGGAAGGCCTTCGAAGGGAGTGCCAAGCAATACAACCGGGTGACTTTCGTGGTTAATACGGCTCGGGGTATATCCAGGGCAGTCAGTTATGACGGGCACCACCAGCGACCGCGACGGAGTGCCCGACGACTACAGGAAGTTCTTGCGGGAAAAGGACTTGGCGCCAGCCGGGGACAATTAGTACAGATCCGCATGGGCCGACTCTCGAGCGTCTTGAAAATGTTCGGCTCGAAGGCCGCGTCCTTCAGAAACAGGCGCATCCGCCCCACGCCTCGTCCGCCAGGAGCGATTCGTCCAGTACGGGACATCGCAAGAGTCTGTCCAGAACGGCCTGTCTTGTCAATAATTAGACCTAGCCCGTTTAGTTGCCTCGGTCCCGCCGCACCGCCAGCAACCAGTTTCACCGGCCACGAGACGAAGCGGCGGGGTAATCTCGAAGCGGTCCTCGTTCATTGGCGATCACATCTCTCCCGGCATGTTCTTCCGCACATTGCGACGGCAGAACACGTCCATCCTCAATCATCGTTGTCCCCCGTCCGCTCCAACCGATGGTTGCGCGGCCGTCCAGTCCGAGCGCAGCAGACTGTAGACGTAGAAGTCGTGCCGTTGCCCACGACACACACGATAACTTCTCAGGCAACCCTCGCGTAAGAACGTGCTGCGCTCGAGCAAGCGTTCCGACCGCCTGTTGTCGACCCTGACGAAGGCGTGCACCCGATCGACCTGGTCATGTCGGAAGGTCCACTCGAGGACCGCGGCCACGGCTTGGTGCATCAGCCCCTTGCCCCAGTGAGGCCGCGCCAGGTCGAACGCCAGCTCCGCCCAGCGGTGTACCTGGGAGTATTCGTTGAAACCGCAGGTACCGACAAGCTGATCATCGTGCTGGAGAGCGACCGCCCACTTGGACGGCTCACCCGCCGCCCAACGGCTCAAAGACCGCTCGATCATAGCTTCGACCATCGGTACCGACACAACGGGATAGCTGGTCAGCTCCGTCACGACGGGATCCCGCAGGTAGGCGTAAAGCGCGGCGGCGTCGGCCGTACGGAGCCGGCGTAGGCGCACTTGGTCGAGGTCAATCGTCGGCGGATGTTGTGGCTTGTCTGCCATAGCTCCCACTGCCTTGCTCCATCATGTTGGCCCAACGAACAAGCTCACCCGCGGCGGCCGCTGGTGAGAAAGTGAACCTTGAAAAGCCGTAACGCGGCCGCCGTTGGGGGTAGCGACTGGTTAGCTGCGATCGTCATTGAAGACTTTCGCCTTCAGGCATTGGGCAATTTGCTCACACAATTCGCGAGGGATTCCTGTTGTCAGAATTTCGCCCTCTTGAAGCGACGCATTTCCCATTCTTTCCCCGTCCAGGACGTAGTAAGCCTTTCCCTCGCCAGGGAAGACCACTTCCTCCTTTGTGAACGGGTTGATCCCCTTGCGATCTGGTGCTTGTTCAAGGGCGGAGGTCGACGCAATGATGTTGGTCCATTCTGGTAGAGTGATCGAATGCGCAGCACGCCTGATTCTCCCGACGTCCATGGGTGGCCTCCGCACCTGACTTATTGATTCTACCCGAGTTCGTTTTTTCCCGGATCGTCCCGTGTCGGCCTGCCCCGGTGCCACTGAGGATACCGCCCCCGCGCACCAGGTCAACCCAGTTTGGAAGAATCTTCTCTGTGGGGGGTGGAAGGCCTTCGAAGGTACTGCCAGGTAATATAACCACATGACTTCCGTGGTTACGCGACTCGGGGTATATGAAGCAATAGCGTTTGAGTTATTGATGACGATCGAACCGGCCCGCGCAATCCGACTCGCCAACCGTAATTCGCTGACTGAACCAGACAACCGTGTTGTGAGCGATGCACTCCGTAGTGCGATCCTCGTCGAGTTGATCGAGCGCGGCCGAAATCAGACTGGAACCTTCTGTGTCGAACAGCAGAGACGACGTGATCTGATCGTGCGTGACGTAGGCGCTACCGGACTCGACGGATCCAGTCTCGATGATCCGCTGGATTACGGGAAGGACGTCGGCGTGTTCCCAAGCTGAGGTCATGGCATCATCCTCGACAATGGAGCACGTCGTCCGATCGGTTCTCGGCGCGAACGATGCGCATCACGCGGTGGCCAAAGCGGCCAGCGGCCACTACACCGCGCGACCGCATCCGCCCGCTCTCGTGCATACGCTGGTCAGCTCTCGCCCTCGTCCCCATACTGGCCAATGACCCTGTCTCGAAACTCTTGAAACCCTTCCCATCCTGCCTGGGAGGGATTGTCGAGGTCGAGGAATTCGCTCGTCGAACAGTCCAGCGCAGACCAACCCATGCGACGAGCGAACGTCACGATTGCAGGAATCGCATCTCCGCCACCTCTGACATGGAGCATCATATCGCCGATGGGATCATCCTTACCGACGTTGAACTCGATTGAGAAGCCATTTCCTTCGTAGATTCCCCAGGTCGTGTCTGACCAGTCAATTCCGGGGAGCAGTTCGGACAGTCGCTCGCGGACCGCGGCAGCCGGACCAAGCGGCTCGTAGTCGCTTTTCTCGAATTGCTCGA
>CAYSCH010000590.1:0-3723 GCA_964429355.1 uncultured Planctomycetaceae bacterium
AGGCCAAGGCCCTGATCGCAGGCTCCGCCGAGCGCGTCAAGTTCCAGCAGCCGCTCGAGCCGAGCTTCGTTGACGTCCACCCGGCCACGCTGGTCGTGGGAGGCGGCATCACCGGCCTGCAGGCAGCCCTGGAACTGGCTGACGCCGGACATCCGGTGTACCTCGTGGAACGGAGCCCTTCGGTGGGTGGCCACATGGCCCAGTTCGACAAGACGTTCCCGACGCTCGACTGCTCCGCCTGTATTCTCACGCCGAAGATGTCGGAAGCCGGGCAACACGAGAACATCACCATGCTTACCTACTCCGAACTGGAGGAAGTGAGCGGGTCGGTGGGCAAGTTCAAGGTGAAGATCCGCAAGAAAGCGCGTTACGTGGTCGAGAAGGACTGCACGGGCTGCGGCATTTGCATGGAGAAGTGCCCTCGCAAGATCGTGGACGAGGATTTCGAGGCGGGTATCGGGTACCGCAAGGCTGTCTACACGCCGTTTCCGCAAGCCGTGCCGCGGACGCCCGTGATCGATGTGGCGAACTGCACCTACTTCCAGCGGGGCAAGTGCAAGGTCTGTGCAAAAGTCTGCCCGACCAACGCGATCGACTACGAGCAGCAGGATGAAATCGTTGAGATCGAGGTCGGCAACATCATCCTGGCGACGGGCTGGAAGCTGTTCGACCTGAAAAAAATCCCGCAGTATGGTTACGGGCGTCTGGCGAATGTGTTTACGAACATGGAGTTCGAGCGTTTGTGCAACGCCGCTGGACCGACTGGGGGCAAGATCGTGTTGCGCGACGGCAAGACCGAGCCGAAATCGGTGGCGATCATTCACTGCGTGGGCAGCCGCGACGTGAACCACAACGCCCATTGCTCGGCCGTGTGCTGCATGGCGGCCCTCAAGTTCGGGCACCTGCTCCTCGAAAAGACCAACGCCGAGGTTTACTCGTTCTATATCGACATGCGGACCAACCAGAAGGCCTACGAGGAGTTCTATCAACGGCTGCTGGAGGAGGGGATGCATTTCGTTCGCGGCAAGGTGGCCGAGGTCACCGACGCGGCGCGAAATCCCGACGAACAGGGCAAGCTGATCGTGCAGTGTGAGGATACGTTGCTGGGCAAACAGCGGCGGATCCCGGTCGATATGGTCGTGCTCATGGGTGCCATCGAACCCCAGGCCGACGCCAAGGAACTGGGCCTGAAGTGCGGCATTTCGTGCAGCATGGCGGGCTGGTACACCGAGCGTCACCCGAAACTCGACCCGGTGGCCACCATGACCGAGGGTGTGTTTGTTGCCGGAAGCTGCCAGGGAGCCAAGGACATTCCGGCCTGCGTGGCCCAGGGGGCCGCGGCGGCAGCTCGCGTGCAGGGAATGATCACCAAGGGCAAGGTCATGATCGAGCCGATTGTGGCGTCGATCAACGAGGAAGCCTGCTCCGGATGCCGGATCTGCAACAACCTCTGTCCCTACAACGCGATCGAGTTCGACGCTGCGAAGGGGACCAGCCACGTGGTCAGTTCGATGTGCAAGGGCTGTGGCACCTGTGTGGCGGCCTGCCCGGCGGGCGTGATCACCGGTGCCCACTTCAACAACCAGCAGATTCTCGCCCAGATCGGCGGCGTTCTCTGGGACGCCAAGCCGGCGGGCGGAGCTGCGGCCAAAGCGGGCCGGCCCGAGCCGGTTGCGTCCTGAGGTCATTCGCGAAACGAACACCGTGCGCAGCAATCCAGATCCAAAACTCTAACGAGGTTCCACCTCATACCGAGGCCGAGTCGCCAGAACATGACTGGAAGGCGGCAACTTCTCGGAAGTAAGTTACTAAGAGGTTTTGAGAATGAGTAACGAGAACTTTGAACCAAAAATCGTGGGGTTCATGTGCAACTGGTGCTCCTACCGGGCTGCCGACCTGGCCGGCTCGGCGCGCATCAAGTACCCGCCCAACGTGCGCATCATTCGCGTCATGTGCAGCGGCCGAATGGATCCCGCGTTCGTGACCAAGGCGCTCTCG
Organism: uncultured Planctomycetaceae bacterium; assembly: GCA_964429355.1. GTDB lineage: Bacteria > Planctomycetota > Planctomycetia > Pirellulales > Thermoguttaceae > JAAYAY01. The sequence goes on from CAYSCH010000590.1 coordinate 1,999, forward strand.
CTGGGAGCCGACGGCGTGATGCTCGCCGGTTGCCACCCCGGAGAATGCCACTATATCGATCAGAATTACAAGGCCATGCGTCGCTACCACATGCTCAAGCACACGCTGGCCGCTATGGGCATTGAAGACGAGCGGGTCCGCCTGTTCTGGCGTTCGGCGGCCGAGGGTGAACAGCTTGCCGAGGCCATCACCGAGTTCGTTGCCGACATCAAGAAGCTGGGCCCACTCGACTGGCCCGGGAATTGGGAAGAAAGCGGCGAACGACTCGAGGCTTTGGAGGCGATCGTAAAAGAGCACGCAGAGGCGATGGAGGTGAACTCATGAGCGAAGGCAAGCAAAAAGGCAAGCTTGCGGTCTACTGGGCCGCGTCGTGCGGCGGCTGCGATATCTCCACGCTTGGCATCGACACCAAGATTCTGGACGTGGCCGAGCACTTCGACATCGTCATGTGGCCCTGTGCCGCCGACGGCAAGGTGCACGACATCGAGAAGATGGCCGACGGCGAGATCGACGTCTGCCTGTTCAACGGCGGCATCCGCACCAGCGAGCAGGAGTACATGGCTCAGCTTTTGCGGAGGAAGTCGAAGGTCCTCGTGGCCTTCGGTTCCTGCGCCTCGGAAGGCTGCATCCCCGGCCTGGGCAACCTGAACGACAAGGCGAGTTGCTTCAAGACGGTCTACCACGACAGCCCGTCGCTCGACAATCCGCAAGGGGTCGAGCCCCAGCCGGTGACCGAGATGCCGGAAGGCAAGCTCCATCTGCCGGTCTACTACGACACCTTGAAGACGCTTGGCCAGACGGTCAGGGTCGACTACATGCTTCCGGGTTGCCCGCCGGAATCGGACCGCATCTGGGACGCCATTGTGGCGATCCTGGAAAACAAGCTCCCCGAACCGGGTTCTGTCATCGGGTCGAATACGACGGTCTGCGACGACTGCCCGCGGAAGCGCGAAGAGAAGAAGATCAAGAAGTTCTACCGGACGTGGCAGATCGAGCCGAATATGGAACAGTGCCTTCTCGAACAGGGCCTGCTCTGTGCCGGAATCGCCACCCGGGCCGGCTGCGGCGCCCTCTGCCCGCAGGTCAACTCCCCCTGCATCGGCTGCTACGGTCCGAACAGCGGAGTCGAGGACCACGGGATGCAGTTGTTGAGTGCGGTGGCCTCGGTGATCGACTCGGAGAATCCCGACGAAATCAACGCGATCATCAAGGAGGGATTTCCCGATCCGGTTGGCAGTTTCTATCGGTTCGGCCTGGCCCAGAGCAATCTGCGTCGGAAGAACAAGGTGTGACGGCGGCGGGGCCCGCCGGCCAGTACGGGCCACCGGTCGGCCGGAAGATGTGGCCCTTGTCTGTTGGTCGCCACTTATTTGCGAGACACTTCACAACCTTTGGGGTTAGCTGTACAGACCGCGCGACGTGCAGGCAGCGGCAGCAGCCGGCATATCGAAGGCAGGAGAATAAGCGATGAAACGTATATCCATCGATCCGATCACCCGATTGGAAGGCCACGGCAAGATCGACATCTTCCTGAACGAGGAAGGCGATGTGGCCAATTGTTACTTGCAGATTCCGGAGCTCCGCGGCTTCGAGAAGTTCTGCGTGGGACGGCCGGCGGAGGACATGCCGAACCTGACGAACCGCATCTGTGGCGTCTGCCCCGAAGCCCACCACATGGCCGCCGCCAAGGCGCTGGACGGCGTGTGGAGCGTGACGCCCCCGTCG
>CAYSCH010000591.1:0-3676 GCA_964429355.1 uncultured Planctomycetaceae bacterium
GATCCAATACATTCTCGTCAATGAAGACGTCCAGGCGGGCACGGAAGGACTGAGATACGCGGCGCAAAAGGGGGTAGCCGTCGTGGTAATGGAACCGCTCTTCGGCGGCACCTTGGCCAATCCCCCACAAGCGGTACGGGAAATCTGGCAGGAAAGCTCTTGCACGCCCGCCGACCTGGCCCTTCGCTGGGTCTGGGACCGGCCTGAAGTGTCATTGGTCCTGAGCGGGATGAACACCATGGAGCAGGTGCGGCAGAACATTCAAAGCGCCGATCGCTCGAGAATTGACGGGCTTGACGAGACGGAACGGGCACTGATCCGGCGTGTGCAGGAAAAATATCGCGAGTTGTCTCCCATTCCCTGCACCAAATGCGGTTACTGCTTACCGTGTCCGAACGGCGTGAACATTCCGCTCAACTTCGAGCTTTTCAACAGCGCTACCCTTTTTCAGGGCAGCAGCAAGGTCCTGTGCCGGAATCTCTACCTGGGCCTGGCCGAAACAGAGCGAGCCCAGGCCTGCCAGGAGTGCGGAACGTGTGAGGAGCGGTGCCCGCAAGGCCTGGAGATCGGCCAACTCATGACAGCCGTTGCGGAGCATTTCCGTTAATAGTCTGCGGGAGAGTATAGCGTTCGGTCACCCCGGGCCATGGGTGGCTTGGGGGCGAGCCTCGAGCCTGCGAGCTCGCGAGGCAGGAAGCCGGCTGCCGGTCGACCGCAGTTGCTCGAACACCTAATCGCAGAATTGCAGTGCATCATTGCCATGAACAAAGCCTTTGTGCGAGAACCGGACAGTACGGTCGACTACTGCCCTCGTTGTGGTTCGAAAGGGGAACCGGTCGGGCCGGAGACTCTTAGGGGGTTTCTGACGGACGCCCAGCGCGGAGCGATCAGCGAGTCGGCCAATTTCTGTCCCTCCGCCCGATGCGACGTTGTGTATTTCGACAGCTTTGAACGCACCATGCTGACGGCTGACGTGGGTCGCCCCGTGTATCCGAAGGACCCAGCGGCTCCCATCTGTGCTTGTTTCGGACTGACCAGGGACGACATTGAGCAGGATGTGCGGGAAGGGGTGACGGCTCGCGTGAAGGGCGTAATCGAAAAAGCCAAGACGCCGGCTGCCCGTTGCCACCAATTGGCCGCCAATGGACAGCCCTGCATCGCCTACGTCCAGAAGTACTTCATGCAGTGTCTCAACCAGAAGCAGTAGAACACTCGGGCCGTTGCGAGCATTGATGCGAGGCCAGTTGAACGCCTCTTCGAGTCCCGGCCAACGGGCGGATCATCGGGATAATCGGACCGCTCGTGGAGTCGAGTATTGGGTTGGCATCGGTGGTGGGGCGGTTTGGTTGGAGTCGCGTTGGCCAGAGAGTGGATTCGAAAAGGGTAGGCCGATCAGATAACCCGAAAGGGTCACTGGCCAGATGCAGGTTTGCACAGCCGGGCTCTTCCGGCTATACTCTGGCCGTTCCACCGCGTTGGGACAGCCCAACGACGATGCTCCCAGAAGAATGCGACGAGATAAGGGAGTCCTCAATCGTGTCGGACAATTCGGCTGCTCGAACAGTCGTTGTATCACATCCCAATGGGTTGTGCATGCGGGGTGCAAGTTCGGTTTGTAGACTGGCTCGCCATTTCCAGTCGAAGATCGAGCTTATCAAAGATGGCCAGCGAGTCAACACGGCAGACCCGTTGGAGATAGTCCTCCTGGCGGCGGAGACCGGTTCGCAACTGGAGGTTGTGGCAACCGGACCGGACGCCGAAGAAGCTCTCATTGCACTGGCGAGTTTGTTTGCCAACAAGTTCGGGGTGATGACATAAGTGCTTTTCGATCAAGACGGCCTGGATCCTCGACCGAAACATAAGGGAGGTCAGAGGACTCTCCCTTCCCGCGAGGGAGATGAAGGCAATCGCCGCGTCCCCCTCTTCATAGTGAGTCGTGTGAACTCGTCCGGTAGAAGTTGGCTGTAGCGGTGGTGACGACGGAAGCGTATTCGGGGGTGATGACGTTTCCGGGGCAGCAACGTTAGCGATCAGCGGTTCTGTAACGGCCTCAAAACTTCGCCAGTCCGGCAGGGGAGTGTGCCGCCGCGGCTCAGGAAAGGTCTGACGCCTGGGCTGGTCAGCCCAGGTCTTCCGATTCCATTTGCTGTCCCCACTTCGAGGCATGGGTCCTGACGATGAAGAGTATGGCCTTCGAAATCCCCGGCCACTGAGGAGACACGCTATGGAAGACGAGTTTCGCTCCATCCCGCTCCCCCAGGCGGATATGTCAGAGGGTCTCGAACCGGAGGCTGACGATCCGTCCTGCCAGAGTGTGGCGTTTCCGTCGCCCACGAAGATCCTGTTCTTGAGCGGATACGGCACCAAACCGGGAGAAATCAATCCCAACACACTCCGTACTCACGGCTACACCGTCGTGGAGCCGGATCTTCCCGACGGCGACTTTGCCAGATCGGTCACCATAGCCCAGCGGGTGTTCAATCGCCATCAACCGGAGATTGTCGTGGGTTGGTCGCGGGGTGGTGCTGTGGCGATGAGCATCGACAGCGGTCATGCCTGGCTGATTCTGATCGCGCCGGCCTGGAAGAACTGGGGTACGCTGACGACGGTCAAGCCGGAGGTCACAATCCTGCACTCGCCGTACGATGAGCTGATCTCCATCCAAGACAGCCTGGACCTGCTGCAAAACAGCGGTGTTCCGCCCCAGCAACTGCTGGCGGTGGGAGAGGACCACCGCATGATCGACGAGGAGGCGACGGCAACGCTCCTGGAGGCCGTGGGGAGAATCACACAATCTCCCGAAAAGCGGCAAGCCGCGTAATCCATCAGGGAGGAGCGGGCGTTCTCCATTCTCCAAAGCCTTGCGGGGGCCTCGCCAAAAGGCGGATTGAAAGCAGTCGGGCCCGGTATTCTTTCCGTTTTCAAATTCTGCGGGTCTCGCCTCTCGGTGAAGGTGGGGACGATCCCTTCCGGAAACCTCCGACTGCCGATTTCCTTTGGCCAGCCCCGGTCGGTAGATAGCGGCTGTCGGGTTGCATTAAACTGAAAGACGGCTGAACTCGTTTTGGCATGACACCGCTCGCCGCCGCTCTCCTGGAATCAAGGAGTCTATCGGCATACGAAAGAGGGTATCTCCATGATCAGAATCCGACGATTCCATCTCGCCACCTGTGCGGCGGCCCTGCTCCTGACCTCGCCGGCAACGATTTGTGCCGCCGAGTCCGGAGCCGCCCGTCCCAATGTGATCATCTTCCTGGTCGACGACATGGGAGTCATGGATACATCGCTGCCGTTTCTTACCGACGAGGCCGGCCAGCCAAAGCGTTATCCGCTCAACGACTTCTACCGCACTCCGAACATGGAACGGCTGGCGGAACGGGGGATCCGATTCAATAATTTCTACGCCATGAGCGTCTGTTCACCCACTCGCGTTTCCATTCTGACAGGCCAGAATGCAGCCCGGCATCACACGACGAACTGGATCAACCCCGACAAGGACAACCGTGGTCCCTTCGGCCCGCCCCAATGGAACTGGACCGGCCTGAAGAAAGACGATGTGACCTTGCCTGGGCTCCTGCGAGGAGCGGGCTATCGAACGATCCACGTCGGCAAAGCCCATTTTGCACCCCGCGAGTACGAAGGTGCGGAACCGATAAACCTCGGCTTCGACGTCAAC
>CAYSCH010000592.1:0-3634 GCA_964429355.1 uncultured Planctomycetaceae bacterium
CTTCGCGGGAAGGGGCCTTATCGCCAAACCTTGTGTTCGCCCGACATGGCGTTCGTGGGACTCGCCAAGGACCTGGTCAACCAGTTGCATGAAGCGGCCGAGAAGGAAGCCTGGCCGGTCGACTGGGAGCCGTACCACGAGCATCGCAATGCCGCCGTGGCAGCCGTCGCTGCGGGCGACATGGCGGAAGCCGCACGCGAGTTCTTCCGCGCCGTGATCTACATGATGGGCCAGCTCAAACGCCGGAAAGACCTCGCCAAAGATGCCGACCGCGCGGCAGGGCTGTTCTAAGGCGCTAGCCTGCTTCATCAGCGAGCAGCCCCATCGAATTCAATTTCTCCCGGCACTCATCGCGCTCGCGGCAGCGCTGAAGTTCCGCCCAGGAAGGGGCTTGCGCCGCCAGAAAATCGGCTTCGGTGGCCGGCAGTTTCCCGGCTGCCGCCAGCCGCCCGATCACTTCTCGATCGAGCCGCGACAACTGCGTCGACTCCACCTGGTAATCGACGAATGCTTCCCAGCACAGCGGAAACAACGGTCGGACAATCTCTTCGCCGATCGTCCGTGCATACTGGCGAATCTCCCACTGGGCGTGCTCATCCATCCGCAAATGGAGAAAATGGAACAGATTGTGAAGATCGATTTTCCAGTAGGCCTCCGTGTATGTCGACAGCGGCAGGTCCTTCCTCGCCTGCTCACGGGCCACACCCAGTTCCAGACGCCGCTGGTAGATCTGCCGCGAGAGTCGTTGCAGTTCCGCTTCCGCGGCTGTCAACTCGGCACCCACGTCGGCGTCAATCTGTCCCTGGCTCCCCTGGCGATTCGACATTGCCTGCAAGCGCCAGTCCTCCGAGGTGGTCGACTGACTTGCGTCGATCGCAATCGAATAACGCGTGCTATACTCGTTGACCGACGCTGTCCGGTGCCGGATCCACTGACGCCAACAGTCCATCGGCACACGTACCAGAAGCTTGATTTCCGCCATCTCAAAAGGCGTCGTGTGCCGGTGACGCATCAAATAGCGGATCAGGGTGCGATCGTCCGAAACACGGCGGGTCCCATCGCCGTAGCTGACCCGGGCAGCCTGGACAATCGACGCATCATCCCCCATCGCATCGACAAGACATATGAAACCGTCATCCAGAATGGGAATCTTCCTCCAACGGAGCTCGGAGGCCGTGGAAGCGTTCCCGGTTGAAAGGGGTGTGGTCATCCTTGGGGGAGTCTCAATCGATGGGAGAGTAGAAGTTCGGTCGTGCCCAGCACTGTCTCGTATTCTACCGCGCGAAACCCTGCAAGCCAGAGAGCCCGTCGGGGGGCTCGACGCCGCTTCGGCGTTGTCCGCCGGTTAGCCGGTGGGCGATCGACAGTCAGCCTTCCGTCCGACCCGATCCGATGTCCTTGCTAGGATTCCTTGGCCATCAACTCCTTGAGCAGGTCGGCCAGCAAAGTCGGATTGTCGGCCTCATGGATGTGGTCGATCCGATTCTGGGGTATCCCCAGATTCTGGAGAGTTGATTCGACACGCGTCCACGTACGTTCCCTCGCCTTCCCCTCCGCCAGGTACAGGTCCGTCACGAGCTCCCCCAATCGCTGGAGCATGATCGAGCCCCGATTCTCATAGTAGTTCTTGATGACCCGTTGCTGATAAGCGGAACGTTTTGCCATTTTTGATTACTATTGATGTCTGGAATGGTCGGGTGAGACAGCCAAGCGGATAGCTGCCAGCGGTTCACGAGAGAGTCCTCGTGGACTATCGGAGTGCGGGGGAGCTTGTCTTGAGCCAACAACTTCCCAGTCTAGCGCGCTTTCCCCTTCCCCACAATTGGACGGGCCGGTACGATTCTGGCCATGAATCGCCGTGGAGAACAACTTCGTCTGATTTCCGGTTCGCGAGTGACTGCCCTGGGCACCTTGGCCAGTCGCGTACTGGGGATGTTGCGCGACGCGGCCACCGCCGCCCTTTTTGGCATTTCCGGCGGCGGTGTGATGGACGCCTTCGTCCTGGCATTTAGAATCCCAAACATTCTACGTCGGCTGTTCGGCGAGGGGGCGCTTGCGGTCAGTTATCTTCCGGTTCTTTCGGCCGCGTTGCAGCTTGACCGCCGCAACGGCTGGAGACTGGCTTCGGTCATCCTTCTGCGTCTCGCCGTCGTCCTCTTGACCCTGGTCGTCCTGGGAGAGGCCGCACTCGCCGCGATCGGTTTTTTTGCAGGCGACTCTGCCGAGATCCGCCTCTTCGTGTCTTTGGCAGCCGTCATGCTGCCTTACACGTTGTTCATCTGCATGGCCGCACAGGCGTCGGCCACCTTGCACGCCCTCGGCCGCTTCGCGCTGCCCGCCCTGGTGCCCACCATTCTTAACGTGTCCTGGCTCCTTGCCGTACTGCTGCTTGCCCCCTATTGGTCGCCCGACAAGGCCGGCCAGGCCCATGTGGTAGCCGTTTCCGTCCTCGTGGCCGGAGCGATCCAGTTTGCCATCCAGATCCCTGCGCTCCGCCAGGCGGGATTTCGATTCGACTACCAGCCTGCCGCCGTGTACAACGAGTTCTGGAACGTCGTCCGGGCCATGGGCCCCATGGTGCTCGGACTCATGGTCACTCAGGTGAACACGCTCATCGATAGCCTGATCGCCTGGGCATTTGCCGCCCCCGATGCGGCACACTCGGCCATCGCCTGGCTTGGTCATGTCCGGTATCCGATGGAGCAGGGAGCCGTAGCGGCACTGTATTACGGCGAGCGGCTCTACCAGTTCCCCTTGGGAATGCTCGGCATTGCCGTGGCGACGGCCATCTTCCCCCTACTGAGCCGCCATGCCGCGCGAAAGGACCACCAGAGCCTGAGCGAAGACCTGACGTTGGGTTTGCGGCTGGTTCTCTTCCTGGGCATCCCGGCCGGTGTGGGACTGGTGTTGCTGGCCGAACCGTTGGCGCGGCTTATCTACGAGCGTCGCGAGTTCACTTCCGCCGACACCTTGCGGACTGCCCGTGTGATCGCCGCCTACTCGATCGGAGTCTGGGCCTACTGCGCGGTACCGGTCCTGGTCCGCGGGTTCTATGCCCTTGGCGACCGGCTTACGCCGGTGCGAGTCGGGGCAGCCGTTGTCGCCGCGAATTTCGTTCTGAACCTCGTTCTGATCTGGCCCATGGCCGAATCGGGACTGGCCGTGGCGACCAGTATCGGGGCCAGTTTGCAGGCGGTCGTCCTGGCCGCCATATTCTCGAAGAAGAACGTTCCTCTCGACTGGCCATCCCTGCGGACCACGATTGTCCGTACCCTGGCGGCAACCGCTGCCATGGCCGCGGCCTATGCCGCCACCGCCTGGTTATTGCAGCTCCCGTCCGGTTTCGTATCGAACCTGCTCGAAGTCGTCCTTCCGCTGACTGCCGCCTTGGCAGTTTTTTTGGGAGTCGCCCGGCTGCTGCAGGCCCCGGAGCTGACGCTACTATTCTCCAAACCTTCAGATGACCACCGGATGCTCGACCCGTAGACCCGGAGACGCAACCCTTCCAAATTCCACTCGTTTGGGATAGAGTGACCTGCGAGCCTTTTCATCCCGCCTGCCTGTGAGACTTCCCACGTCGAACCGCCTGCCGTGAAACAGATCATCGCCGTCGTCAAGCCGTATCTCGTTGAGA
>CAYSCH010000593.1:0-3577 GCA_964429355.1 uncultured Planctomycetaceae bacterium
GTACGGCGTCTCCTGGAAAACAGGGCGTTTTCGTCATTTCTACCGGTCGCTCTTGGGAAGGTAGTCGTCTCGGACAGGTGAGAAAACTTCGATGGCGACAGAATCCTCAACGATGCGAGCGCCATGGGAGACGTTGGCCGGAATGCACCATGAATCGCCGGGAGCCGTGTCGTGTTCCGTTTCTCCGATTCTCAGAACGATGTGCCCTTTCACAAGATACCCCGTCTGCTCATGGGGGTGGTCGTGATCCGGGAGGGTAGCGCCCTTCGACAGAAGAAACTCGGTCATGAGTGTTCGTTCGCCGAATACGAGCGTCTTCTGCCGGATGCCGGGAAGAGGGTCCGTGTAGCCTTCATTGCTGCTTTTCTCAATCACGCTTGCTCATCCTTCTCTGCTGGCCCATCCTGTCTGTGGAAATCAGCTCCAGGTGCCTGGAACTGGGTACTGGGTGCAGGCCGATTTCAGCGAATCGGCCATGGGCCGGCCGTCCTCAATCGACCCGGTGTCCGGGCTGTTGAGTACGCGGCCGGTTCGCGGCCGGTAACATCTTCCCTCTGCCGAGGGGAATAGCAACTGGATGTCCGCTTGCCGTTCGGATAATATACAGGATTCGGCTATCCGGTGCGAAAGCGAACCGGCACGGCCCGGGGAATTGTCCTTGTCGTCGGTCGATCCCCCTGTTGGTGAATGATAATCGGAGATCTTTCTGCCATGATGCGTGTAGGTATCGTCGGGTGGCGTGGAATGGTCGGTTCCGTCTTGATGGAACGCATGACCGCGGAAAACGACTTCGCTCAGTTTGATGCGGTTTACTTCTCGACTTCCCAGGTCGGGCAGGAAGGTCCGGACGGCACGAAATTGCTGCCGGCCGATTCGATCGAGGAGCTGAAGAAACTCGATTGCGTTCTGACCACCCAGGGCGGCGACTACACGGCCGCGGTATACCCCAAACTCCGCAGCGCTGGCTGGAACGGCTACTGGATCGACGCCGCTTCGACGCTCCGCATGGCCGACGACAGTCTGATCATTCTCGACCCGGTCAATCTCGACGTCATCCGCAAGGGACTGAAGCAGGGAGTGAAGACCTACGTGGGCGGAAACTGCACGGTCAGCCTGATGCTGATGGCAATTTCCGGCCTGCTCCGCGCCGGTCTCGTGGAGTGGATCAGCTCCATGACCTACCAGGCCGCCTCCGGCGCCGGCGCCAAGAACATGCGCGAACTGATCGAGCAGATGGCCGTCATTGCCGGAAAAGCCGGCGACCACCTGAAGAATCCCGCCTCGGCGATACTCGATCTGGATCGCAACGTCACGGCCACGATCCGGGCCGCAGACTTTCCGACAGACAATTTCCTCGCCCCCCTGGCGGGCAGCCTGATCCCCTGGATCGACAAGCCCGTGGCCGACGGTCAGACACGTGAGGAATGGAAGGGAATGGTCGAGGCCAACAAGATCCTCGGCTGCCAGCCACCCATTCCGGTCGACGGTGCCTGTGTGCGTGTGGGTGCCATGCGATGCCACTCGCAGGGCCTGACGATCAAGCTCAGAAAGGATGTCCCCCTGGCAGAAATCGAGCAGTTGATTGCCGCCGATCATCCCTGGGCCAAAGTCGTGCCGAACGACAAGGAGTCGACGCTCAAGGAGTTGACACCGGCTGCCGTGAGCGGCACGCTGGTCACTCCCATCGGACGACTGCGCAAGATGAAGCTCGGCCCCGATTTCCTCACCGGCTTCACCGTCGGCGATCAGCTCCTTTGGGGTGCCGCCGAGCCGCTGCGCCGCATGCTCCGGATCCTGTTCGAAGAGACCTGATCGGACGGAACCGCTGCCGGGTCGTTGGCAGGCCTTGGAGCTTGCGTGTCAGGAACAGTCTCTGTTCAGATCCGATGCCCCGCACGAAGAAGCGGAAATGTCGTTCCACGCCCAAAGGAAGCGTTTCTTCCTCGCAGGCAGGGCGATTCCTGCCGCTCGAGTCCCAACGAGGCATGACTTCCAGCCGCGGGGGGCGCTGCGAATGCTGCCGGCGATCCCCGCACTGGTATAATTGTGGGTGTGCCAATTTCGGAGGGGGATCCAATGCATAGAGTCCTGCGGTTCGTTTGGCTGTTCCTGGTTCTTGCCTGGGTGAGCGGTACCGAAACCGGCTGTACCCGGCGATCGAACCCGCCTGCCAACTCCCAACAGGAAGGAACCACTGCTGTGGCAACGGAAGTATTCGCCATCGAAGGAATGACCTGCGAAGGGTGCGCAAGCCGGGTCACGTCGGCACTCAAGGCCCTGCCGGGTGTCGAGTCGGTCGAGGTTTCTCTGAAAGACAAGAAGGCAACGGTCGTGGGTGATTCTGCCCCCGTGCCCGCAGAAGCCGTCGAGAACGCTGTCAGCAAGGCGGGATACAAGGCCCACCTGATAACGGGTGATTCTCAATCCGCGTCCGGCATTTGAAGCACGCATGCCTTATTGACCTCTTCAAAGTCTATGAGCCGGGGCAACCAACAAGATCCCGGTTCACCTGCCCCGTCCGTTGGCCGGCGAAGCCACTTGTCATTCATGCACCAAGCCTGCCCGAAAAGCAGATCAGGAGAGATCAGATGACCACCGCACAGAATCGCCAGATCATCCTGGCCGCCCGTCCTGAAGGTTTGCCCAAAGAGTCCGACTTCCGCCTGATCGAAGCTCCCATGCCCGAGCCGGGCGAGGGCCAGTTCCTGATGAAGATCGACTACCTCTCTGTCGACCCCTACATGCGCGGCCGGATCAGCGAGGCCCAGTCCTACGCCGAGCCGGTCGCCATCGGCGAGGTGATGGTGGGCGGCACGGTGGGACGTGTTCTCGAGTCAAAACATCCGGAGTACAAGACGGGCGATGTCGTTGTTGGCTACTCCGGCTGGCAGGAGTACGCAGTTGCAGGCCCTCGGGAGATACTACGGTTTGATACCTCCCTGGCCCCGATGTCGACGGCCCTGGGAGTGCTGGGGATGCCGGGCATGACGGCCTGGTTTGGTCTCTTGGAGATCGCCAAGCCGCAATCGGGAGAGACGGTGTTCGTTTCCGGGGCGGCCGGGGCCGTGGGATCGCTGGTGGGCCAGATCGCCAGGATCCAGGGCTGCCGCGTCGTGGGGTCCGCCGGCACGAATGCGAAAGTCGATTGGCTGGTTCAAGACCTGGGTTTCGACGCCGCTTTCAACTACAAGGAAACCGACGACTACCTGGCCAGGCTCAAGGAGCTCTGTCCCGAGGGGATCGATGTCTACTTCGACAACGTGGGCGGGAAACTCACCGATGCCGTGTTCGTCCACATCAACGAACGGGCGCGGATCGCCGTTTGCGGCCAGATCGACCAATACAACGCCACCCGCCCTCCGCGCGGGCCGCGGATCCTCTGGCACTTGATCGTCAAACGGGCGAGGGTCGAAGGGTTCCTTGTGTTCGACTTCGCCGCGCGTTTCCCGGAGGCACAGCAGCAGATCGCCCAATGGCTGAAGGCCGGCAAGATCAAGTACCAGGAGACGATCGTCGACGGCCTCGAAAACGCTCCCAGGGCATTCATCGGCCTCTTCAGCGGTGAGAACCTGGGCAA
>CAYSCH010000594.1:0-3189 GCA_964429355.1 uncultured Planctomycetaceae bacterium
CGTCGACCGAGAAATAAGGACTTACGTCGAGTCCGGGCACTTTTTCAGTGATCTCTGCCGGGTGCGATCCGCGTCATTCCTCGGCTTGCCAATCACCCGCCAGGCATCCCTGGCACACGTCTCTCCTTCGCTTGCTCAAGGCACACGAAAGAAGCGATAAATAATCGTAATCCATGCCACCCACCTTCCGCAACCATCGCTGCCAGACTGCACAGAATATGCCGAAAGTTCCGCAATATTTTCGGTCGCTGCAACTTCCGCCGTACACAGCCTTAGTGACGCAAAATCACAAACCAATTGACGCAAAACCCTATTGAAATCTTCCCGTCGCTCCCCGAAGATCAACCTTGCCCCAATGGCCGCACTGATTGGAGCAGGCCCTGTGGCGTGCCTGCGTTCCTCGGAACACACATGCCGTGGCCAACTCCAACCCGCGAATCCGAGTTGCCTGATAGCCGCGAGGGTTTGCCGCTGGCCTGGTGACCCTTCCCACGTGCCTTCATTCCTACACAACCGATAGCCAAGGACTGAACTCATGAACGTCAAGAACATCCTACTGACCGGAGCAGCAGGCAAGATCGGACGGGCGGTCCTCCCCGAGCTCTCCAAGGCCGGCTACTCGGTCCGGGCCCTCGAATTCAGCGATGGGCTCAAGGTCGAGCGTCTGCCCAACGTCGAGGTCGTCACCGGTGACCTGCGCGAACCGGCAACCGCCAAGAAACTCATCGAAGACATGGACGTTGTCATTCACCTGGCCAACGTCAAAGAAAACAAGGCCCTGTTTCTCGACGCCAACATCAAGGGCACCTTCTACCTCCTCGATGCCTGCAAGGAAGCCGGAAACGTCCAGCAGTACATCCAGGCGGGTTCCGACGCCCGTGCGGGCATCTACTACTATCCCCAGCCGATTCCCATCGACGAGAACCACCGCCACTCGGGCTATCCCGGTTATTACCCCCTTTCCAAGGTGCTCGAAGAGGTGATGTGCGAGCAGTACCAGATCATGTACGGGACGCCTATCACCATCCTCCGCTTCTCCTGGGTCCACGACGAAGACGATATCCTCGCCCATGTGACCCTTGCGCCGCCCAATCTCGGCGTGCCCGTCTGGAAAGACTGGGCAGTCACGGCCGAACAGAAATCGTATTTCGAACAGAACAAGAACGGCGTCGCCTGCCTGGTCCATCCCAATGGCAGCGCCGGCAAACGCCATATCGTGGGCATCAAGGACGTCGTCCAGTCGATCATGCTGGCGATCGGCAATCCCACGACCATCGGCGAGGCGTTCAACATCTCGGGCCCCTGCCCCTTTGCCTACGATGTTCTGGCCAATTACGTTGCCGAGAAACTGAACCTGCCGGTCGTCCGCTTCGAAGTCGGCGAATTCAACGACTTCTGCATCGAAATGAGCAAGTCCCGTTCGGTGCTCGGTTTCCATCCCCAGTACGACATCTTCCGCATCGTCGACGACGCCCTCCAGTTCCGCAAGGAAGGAAAGACCCGTTCGACGTGCCTCTATCCCGGGTAGCCCAATTGGGCAATGCCGCCGTCAGTTTCCATCTGCCGCGCGAAAAGGTTATGATCTGGCTTGATGACCACGCCGCTCCACTGCCTTCCTGACTACCCTTACCTGTCCAGGAGACCAACTATGCCTGCCAAGAGCCCGCTCTCCATCCTGGTGCTCGCTGCCGCACTTCTGTTGCCGGTATTCACAACCCCCGCCGCCGAGCCGACCCTCCCGCTCAAGGCCGGCATCATCGGCATGGACGCCCACGCCCTCCCCTGGACCAAGATCATCAACGACCCCAACGCCACCGGCGAACTGGCCGATATGAAGATCGTGGCCGGCTATCCCGGCGGCAGCCCCGACATCCCCCAGAGCATGGAACTGCTTAATAGCAGCGTCGGCCCCGTCTCCGAGATGGGAGTCGAAATCGTCGACTCGATCGATGCCTTGATCAAGAAGGTCGATGTGGTCCTGATCCTCAGCATCGACGGCCGCGCCCACCTGGAGCAGGCCCGGCCGGTCTTCGCTTCCGGCAAACGCGTGTACATCGACAAGCCGATCGCCGGATCCCTTGCCGATGCGATCGCGATCTTTCGGCTTTCGAAGGAATACAACGTCCCCTGCTTCAGCAGTTCATCCCTCCGGTTCGCCCAGCGCACGCTGACCGTCCGCAACGACCCGGCACTGGGAGAACTGGTCGGCTGCGATCAATACGCCCCCTGCTCCCTGGAGCCCCATCACCCCGACTTCTTCTGGTACGGCATCCACGGCGTCGAACCGCTGTTCACGATCATGGGTCCGGGTTGCGTCTCGGTCACGCGAGTGCAGACCGAAGGAGCCGACATGGCCGTCGGCGTCTGGAGCGGCGGCCGGATCGGCACATTCCGGGGCCTTCGTGACAGCCAGCGAGGATACGGCTCCACCGTTTTCGGCACCAAGGGAATCGTCCCTGGAGGCGGCTTCGACGGCTACGAGCCGCTGATCGTGGAGATTGTCAAGTTCTTCAAGACCGGCAAACCGCCCGTCAGCGAAGCGGAAACGCTCGAGATCTTCGCCTTCATGGAAGCCGCCGACGAAAGCAAACGCCAGGGCGGCGCCCCGGTGACCCTCGAAAGTGTGATGAAGAAAGCCCAAGAGGCCGCCGCCGAGATCAAGTAACCTGGAAGACCAGTTCCGAAATCCAAAGCAAACTCAAAACCATAATGTCCCAAGCCTCACCCGCACCCTCCTTCTGTTTCGAAACTTCAATACTTGTATTTCCGATTTGTTTCGTATTTCGTGTTTCGGATTTCGTATTTCCCTTTGCCTCCAGCCTATAGCCTCCCCCAAGGAACTCCCCATGACCCGCCCAGAAAATACCCCCCTAAAGAATCCTTCCCGCCGCCAGTTCCTTCAGCGATCTGCAGTGGTAGCCGCTTCCACCGCCCTGGCGTCCACGTTGACACCCCGCGTCCACGCGGCTGAAAACAACACGATTCGCCTGGCCCTGATCGGCTGTGGCGGCCGCGGCAGCGGCGCTGTGGGCAACGCCATGGCCTCCGAGTTCGGGCCCGTCAAGCTGGTCGCCATGGCCGACGTCATGGAGGATCGCTTGACCACGGCACACAAGAACTTGAGCAAAGAATTCCCCGATCGCGGCGACGTCCCCAAGGAACGCAAGGTCGTGGGCTTCGCGGCCTTGA
>CAYSCH010000594.1:3199-3534 GCA_964429355.1 uncultured Planctomycetaceae bacterium
ACGCCATCGATTGCCTCGGCCCCGGCGATGTGGCCATGCTCACCAGCTTCGCCTATGTCCGCCCGATGCAGCTCGAATACGCCGTCAGTAAGGGCGTCAACGTCTTCATGGAAAAGTCCTTTGCCCCCGACGCACCGGGTCTGCACCGCCTCATGCGGGCCGGCGAAGAGGCGGAAAAGAAGAACCTCAAGATCGCCGCCGGCCTCCAGTGCCGCCACAGCGTCAACCGCCAGGAACTCATCAAACGGATCCGCGAGGGCGAGATGGGCGAGCTCCAACTCATCCGCGCCTACCGCATCCACCCGGTGGGCGGCATGGGCCCCAAGCCGGAAGGC
>CAYSCH010000595.1:0-3520 GCA_964429355.1 uncultured Planctomycetaceae bacterium
TCGTATAACGACTTACAGCAAATCAGCGCACAAAAAAAGCCCGGCAAGGCCAGGCTTCAGTACCCCCACGGGGAGTCGAACCCCGGCTTTCGGACTGAGAATCCGACGTCCTAGGCCACTAGACTATGGGGGCAAGTCCTTTTCTCTTCGACCGTCTCCACGACAGAACATTATTTTTACCGGCCGCGATTCCGACTGTCAATCGGCCTCAAGGGGCCGCCGCGGCCGGTTTCTGGCCCTCTTCTGGCGGGGTCACCATCCGCATTCGCGCCGCTTCGATCTTCTTGTTGTGTTCTTCAATTTCCTTCGCCAGCCGCGCCCGTACCGTGTTGTCGAAGGGACCGCCTTTCAACTCGTCGAGGAGGGAAATCAGCTTTTCTCGCACCCGGGCCATCTCCCGGGAGTTCTTTTGTTGCTCGTAGATCTCGTATTGGCCAGCCAGGGCGTCGGCCTTCATGGCCCGCTCCGTGTCTCCAGCCAGCAAATAGAGTTCCTGGTACTCCTTGAGAGACTTCTCCCACTGGCCCCAATCGTGATAGATCTCCGCAAGGCGCTGTCGCGCCACCCCCACGCCAACCTGGTCGCCACTATCTCCATAGTATTCCACCACACTTCGCCATGCCCGCTCAGCCTCGTGGGCATCGAAGGGCTTGGCCTGATCGACCACACCGGCCATGCTGAGTTGGCTCTGCAACGAGCCTGTGTCTGCGTACACGAAGGCCTCGCCAGCCCCCTCAAGTATATCGCGTTCGATGACCGTGGCGTGGGCGATCCAGCCGCCAACCAGAAAGGCAATCACGGCTGCGCTCCCATAGAGACTGAGCTGCAGCCGGCGACGGCGCGATTCAGAACCGGCTTTCATCACCGCATCCAGCCGCTGCGTGGCTGCATGGAGCGAGGTGTTGATTACGTCGAGACCTGCCGTATCGAGTCCAGGCAGATCGTCTCCGAGTTCCTCGTCAAGATGCTCCTGAAGAAGGGGCCGCAATTCGCGGATCAATTCGCGGGCAGACTGGTGCCGATCATCGGGCGACTTGGCCATCATCTTGCGGATGATCCTCGCCAGGCCCGGCGGGAGGTCGGGACGGATGTTCTCCAGCGGTTCCGGAGCTTTCTTCAGATGCTGGACGGCGACGGCCAAAGCCGTTTCGCCCGTGAATGGCGGATGCCCGGCAAGCACGTGGTAACAGGCAATTCCGAGCGAGTAAATGTCGCTGCGATGATCGAGTGCCTTGCCTTCGGCCTGTTCCGGACTCATATACAAGGGCGTGCACACTCTCCTCACGCTGCAGGACTCGTGCCAAGCCGAAGTCGGCCACCTTCACCTCGCCCGACTTGGTGATCATGATGTTCTCGGGCTTGATGTCGCGGTGGACGATCTTCTGATCGGAGGCCTTTGCCAAGGCCGCGGCAGTCTGGCGCAACACGAGCAGGGCCAGTTTCAGATCGAGCGTGCCATTGCGAGCCAGGTACTGCTGCAGATTCACGCCCTGGACGTACTCTTGCGTGATGAAGTGTATCCCGTCGATGCAGGCCACGTCGTGGACCTGAACGATGTTGGCATGGATCAACGAGGCCGCCGCCTGGGCCTCACGACGAAATCGCTGCACGCACGTTGGATCCGACGCCAATTCACTCTTGAGAACCTTCAACGCCACCTGGCGTCCCAGCGAGAGTTGCTCGGCCAGATAGACCTCGGCCATGGCGCCACGGCCAAGCCTGCGCAGCACGTTGTAGTCGCCTAACTGCTTGCCTGACAGATCGATCGCAGACGATGCTCTGGTGTGGTTTTCAGATTCAGGCATGACGAACAACGCTCGGCTTCCGAGGCACCACCGACGAATCCAAGGCGGAGTATCCCCTATCAGTATGGGACGGGGACAAGGAAATGGCAAGGATTCCGGAGTGCCCGACCGCCGGCTGTACCGAAACGGGAACAGACCTCCTGCGCCTTTGTGTCTTCAGAAGCCCTCACAAAACGTACGAGTTTCCCACGGGCATGGTTGTGCACAGCCGGTGGCTTTGTTAGCGGCCCTCAAAGTGCTTAACACACAGTATTGGGCAACAGCCCCCGCTTCCAGCCCGCCAGACGCGGACGTACTTGGGAAGCGAGTGTGCGCTGTACTACTAACCCCAAAGATCGTGAAGTTTTTCACAAAGACTCGCGACCATCGGGAGCAGACCATCTCAGTTCGAGCGGTAGCTCGTATTGGCTGGCGGCCCTGCCGCCCTGTGGTACTCCATCGATGGGGGGAGCGCGGTCGTTCGCCTTCAGTGCTCAGCTCGGGGTGACACGAAGACGTGTCCCATACTGCAGGCTCATCTTGATCTCCTCCGGCGACAGGTTGCGAGGCAGATAGGCACCGCTGATTTTGGCGTTCTGAAGCGAGGCCCCCTGCAAGTCCACTCCCGTCAGGTCGCAGCCGCGAAAATCGGCGTCACGGAGGTAGGCGTCGCGGAGCGCGATCCGGCTGAGATCGACCTTGCGGAAATCTGTCCCGCGGAGATCCGTGCCGCTGAAGTCGATACAGTCTCGGCCGGCGATGTTCTTGTGAAAGGCATCGATGTCACCAACACGCAGCAGCTTAAACGCAGGGTCTTGCAGGAAACGCGGCGCAGCCATTTCGTCAACCTTTCAAGAGCAGGGTCAATTATCCTAGTCAAGGTTAGCTCACGGAGCCGGCGCCTATCGGAACGGTTTGCGCGCGGAAGATTCGGCACGATTCCTAAAACCGGCCCGGGGGAAGCCAAGAACGCCGGCTGGAACCTGGTCTCCAACACCGGGCAGGCAACTGCCGGGAGTCAGACCGGCGGTTGGGGCGGATTTTCGGACTTTTTGGTCAGGGTGGGGGATGGATCTGCCGACAAGACTGGCACGGGCAGGGATTTGTTGGTATCAGATCGCATAGTACAATTGGAGGACCGGGGAACCTCTGGAAGCCCCACCTTCCAGAGGGTGACCTGATCCCGTGGCTTTTGGCGAGTCCATCGAAACTGAGTGGGGGGCAGTACAATGCGGGAGGTTTGGAAAGTCCGATGAAGCGGTCCTTTCGAGCGCAGATTGCCAAGGAAACATTGTCGATTCTGGAGGCCGGGACCTACACACCGAAGGGTGGCAAACCCGTCTCCATCCGGTCGGCCCAGAAGGCCTGCGAGAAGGGGACTGTGCTCTACACACCTGGATCCCTGGCCCAACTGGACCGGGCCGAATCGAACCGCTTGGCAACCAGGTTCGAGGTTTCCAATGAAACCACGCTGGCTGCGGCCCGGCGGCTGACCCAGGAGTCGGGGTTGGCGAGAGTCGCCTGCCTGAACTTCGCTTCAGCGAGGAATATCGGTGGTGGCTTTCAGTCAGGTGGCCAGGCCCAGGAAGAAAGTCTTGCCCGGGCATCGGGTCTATACCGCAGCCAGGGACGCGCACGCACGTATTATGATGCGAACCGGGACTGCGAGACCTGCCTCTACTATGACAGCGCTACATTAGCTCAAGCCCTCCAGAGGTGAATGCCGATAAGGCGAG
>CAYSCH010000596.1:0-3168 GCA_964429355.1 uncultured Planctomycetaceae bacterium
TATGCCGTGCGGCGGCGGCTCACGGCCAGGCCCGCGATCACGACCAGCGCCACCGTGCCCAGCCCCGCGTACAGCGGCCAGGTGGGGGTGGCAGTGGCGGAGGGCGAACCGGCCATGGTGACGGAGAGCGGTCCTGCAACGTCCGCCACCTGCAACACTGGGCTTCCACCGCCCGTTGGAAGCGTACAACCGTCTCCAGCCGCTGTGCCTTCACTATCTTCAAAGGAGAAGCTGCTGCTGCCGGCCACGACTTCCAATCGCAACGTTGCGAAATGATCCCCAGATGTTCTCTGGGCTTCAAGCCATTCAGCCAAGCCGTACGACCCAGTGGCTAGGTCGGTCCAATGATAGTAGTCATTGGTCAGATTGACTGCACTTTCATCCATTGTTGCAAGAGGGAGGGCCCCAACGGTTGTTGTTGTATCCCTAGGTGGATGTGTGGGGGCATTTAGAGGACCCCACACGAGAGTGGCCTCGGTCCACCCATCGTACGCATCCGCTACCGGGTAGACGTTGATGGTCACACCCGGGGCAGAACCGCAGTTTCCAGGCAAAGCCAGATTGAGCCGAGCACTCACGATCGCTCCGAGGCTTGGCGAAAGCGAACCAGTGGATCCCCCGACATTAGGAGATCCCGCTGGTCTCAGATCGAACTTAAGGAAGACAACCTTGGTGGAACCTGGGCCCGGGTCGGTCGACGCGAAGCCAAGGACCCTTGCGTCATGGGTTAGAGTAGTCTGAGCGCGATCAGTGTAAGTGTCTTCCGACGGTACGATCACGTCTCCCTCGAAGGGTGCCGAGAGTGCGAGAGATGAACTCGTGGCTATCATCAGAACAAGGCACAGAATTGAAAAAAGGGCCTTCATTTAGCAGTCTCCTTCAGCAAGATGAGCGAGAGCGTAGTCGAATCATTCGCCTCACTGCGGCCAAGTACCGGGCGTAGTGGCGGTCGTCAGTATGAGGTAGGGATATCCGATCCTAACCGCGAAATCGGGATCAGAGCCGAATCCCCCATTGACCCGTCGATAAACCCACTGCCCGTCAAGCCACTGAGCGACCTGTTCGATTCCTCCGATATCATTTCCCAATTCATCAGCCGTGGCGGTCCCGTCTCCATTCGTGTCGACCTCTGCATCGAGAGGCAGCATTAGAACATGCCATCCTCCCTGGGGAAGAGTATAGGCTATGCTCCCCTGCTCTGGCACATCGCCGACCCAGGCAAAAGTCGCCGGAGCATTGGATCTTGCTCGGATCAAGAGGGCGTCGCCCGCGTTTACGTCGAAATCGGGGTCCGAACCAAAGCCCCCACCAACTTGGCGGTAGACCCATTGCCCATCGATCCAATGCGCAACTTGCTCAATGGCATTGTCGGTAGGGTCTACCGGGTCGCCGGTGCTGATATAGTAGGCCACGTTATCGGCTGTATTTACGCCAGCAACCTCAAGTGGAAGCGCGATGACGTTCCAGCCAAGGACTCCGGTTGTCGCATCCGGCGCGGCGACGGCGTCGGGAGTTACCTCTTGTGCATCTGGCGCGGCCGACACGAACGGCGCGGCAGCAAGGGGCGTGCTCGCGCCTGGCAATGCCAGCACGGCCAACGCTCCCAGCCCCAATAACAGGGCTACGGCGAGGACGGTGGTAAGAACTCGGTTCATTGAGCATCCTCCTTATGGTCGGCCGGCGGCCGACGGTCTGGCCGAGGGCTGAGCCCTTGCGCCGAAGACGGCAACTGCCGTGTAATGCTGGCTGTACGGTCCACGGACTGCGAGCCGGCCGGGACCGTAGGATCGACTGTCAATGCGGCGCATCGCCGCTGCAGACTAGGCAGCAATGATTGCGATGAGGGCTGCAACCTGGCGGCGCAGCCCGGGACGATGCCAGAAGGTGCGTCTGGTCGCGCGGGATCAGGGCTCGGAACCTCCGCGGAAGCGTGTTAACAGCGCCGCGCAGGCTCCCACCGGTCCGGGAAAGCCTACTTCTTCTCGCCCATGAGGTCGAGAGGATCTGGAATGCCAGCCGGCGTTCCGGCCCGCACTTCCATGGCGGCCTCGTACACGACCGCTGGTTCCTCGTACGGCTTGCGCTCCTGCTTTCGCTCCATGTGTTCCTCCTAGATGATCGAATGATCGAATGATCGAATGATCGAATGATCGATATGTCGCCACGTCGGCTGGCGTTGCGCTCCGACCTAACTGTCAAGTGCCAGCAGCGTGCGCCCGATCAGGTCGGTGCAGAACTTCAGTGCATCCGACTCCGCCTGCGCCAGGCTGACTTCGTACTCGCCGGCGATCACCGCGGCCATCTCGGCGATGGTCCGCTCCCCGTCGGCTAACTCCCAAAGACGGGCCCCAACGCTGTTGAGAACCCGGACTTTGCCTTGCTCCGGATGAATCAGCACCGCCTCATCATCCACTGTGCGCCCCGCGACGCCACGCGCCTGGCGGGGGACATCGGTCAGCAACATGTTCCGCTTGCCTCAGGCAGTGCGCTACGCCAGGACCGACCAGAAACCGGCATCCTTGCGGAAGTGCAGCCGCTGCATGCCGGTGTGCTGCACGATCGACCGGCACCGGCCGATCAGCCCCTCCGACAACTCCGGCAGGTCGTTCACCACCGGTGCGTTGGCGATGAGCTCCGCGGTTGCGGCGGCCAGGCCCATCGGCTCAGCGAAGATGGCGTCGTCTTTGACTAGCTTGTAGATGCCGGTGATGAGCCCGTCGGACGTCTGCCCTCCGCGCTCCACCGTCTGTATGTTCCAGAAGGGCGTGCCGTACGCCCGCCAGCCTTCGCCCTCGGGCATCAGCAACACCAGGTCGTCGCCCAAGGCCACGGCTTTCCCCGCATCGTGAGACAGGGCCACGGCGGTCGATTTGCCACTGCCGCTCTGCCCCACGAGCAGGAAGGTAGCGTCGCCGGCCTGCAACGCGGCGCAGTGGACCAGCAGCCCGCCGTTGTGATACGCGGTCACGGCGGCGACAACGCGCAGGAAGTATTCGATTGCCCACGCGGGCTCTGAGCCACCGAAGCGCAGTCCTGCCCGACGATAATTCGTTTGAATCATACCACAGAACTGCGGGCCGTCAAGTAGATATTGGTCACCCAAAAGTGCTATCTTTGTGGCCGGCAGGCCGTTGCCTGGACTCTGAGGCACGGCAGATGGATCGATAC
>CAYSCH010000596.1:3178-3500 GCA_964429355.1 uncultured Planctomycetaceae bacterium
TCTGCACGCACAGACGCGCCCCCCTCAGTAGGGCACAAGAAGGCGGCGTAACGATTGGCGAGGGGTCCGGCCAGCGCAGGCGGGTCGACGTTGAGCGTCCAATGCCAACGTGCAAGCTGTAGATGGATCATAGCATCTTTTGTTGAAATATGCAAGAGTGAATTTTTCGCGTGGACGCCTGCCCGTAAACGGCCAGGCAACAAGGCAACGCCCGGTGAGCCGGGGTATCCGATGCCGTGAATCCGGCATTAGCCCCATTCATGGGGTGTTGTTGGCGGTTCGCCGCGCGGCCACGCGTCCCCCGCGCCACCACAGCGCGAGG
>CAYSCH010000597.1:0-3497 GCA_964429355.1 uncultured Planctomycetaceae bacterium
CTTTGCGCACACCCCAATGGCGCCAACCATGAAGGACTCTGCTGTCATCTCTCTTGCCATCCTCGCCCTCTCGTGCGGCTATTGTTCGGCTGCCGAAAAGCAAACGGCCGGGCCCAACATTCTGCTGATCTGCGTAGACGACCTGAAGCCATTGCTGGGGTGCTACGGCGCGCCGATCGTCCAGTCGCCCAACATCGACCAGCTCGCGGCGCGAGGCGTGTTGTTCGAGCGAGCGTTCTGCAATCAGGCCGTCTGTTCGCCGTCGCGCAACTCGCTCATGACCGGCCTGCGCCCGCAGACCATCGGCATTTATGACCTGCCGACCAACTTCCGAAAGAGCGTGCCCGAGGCGGTGACGCTGGCGCAGTACTTCAAGCAGAGCGGTTACCGCACCGAGGCGATGGGGAAGATCTTCCATGTGGGCCACGGGAACATCGAGGACGCTGTCTCGTGGAGCGTACCGCACTGGAGGCCGGCGGGTGGAGGCTACCAGCTCAAGGAAAGCACCGCGGTGACGCGCCCCTCCGCGGTCGGCGGCCCTCGTGGTGCTGCCACAGAATGTGCCGATGTGCCCGATAACGCTTACGGCGACGGCATGATCGCCGACGAAGCCATTGCCCGGCTGAATGCGGCCAGAGAGAAACCGGGCGAACCGTTTCTTATTGCAGTCGGTTTTCTCAAGCCACACCTGCCCTTCGTTGCACCGAAGAAGTACTGGGACTTGTATCAACGAGCGTCGTTCGATCCTCCCAAGCTGCAGGCACCCCCCGCGGGCGCACCGGAGTTTGCGCCGACGACCTGGGGCGAGCTGCGACAATACAGCGATATTCCCAACATCGGGCCGCTCTCGGCCGAGCAGCAACGGCAACTCATCCACGGCTACCACGCCGCGACCAGCTATATGGACGCCCAGCTCGGGCGCGTTGTCGACGCGCTCGATCGAAACGGTTTTGCGGACAATACGATCGTCGTTCTCTGGGGTGATCATGGCTGGCATCTGGGCGATCATGGCATGTGGTGCAAGCACACGAACTACGAACATGCGGCACGCATCCCGTTGATCGTCGCGGCTCCGGGCATGGGGACGGCCGGCACGAAGACCGGCGTTCTGGCCGAGACGGTGGATATCTATCCGACGTTGTGCGAGTTGGCCGGCCTGCCGGTGCCGCAGGGCCTCGACGGGGCAAGCTTTGCCGCTGTGTTGCGGGACCCGGCCGCTGCGACCAAGGACGCCGTTTTCCATGTCTATCCGCGGAACCAGTTGCTGGGCCGCGCCGTCCGTACAGGACGTTACCGCCTGGTGGAGTGGAAGAAGATCGGTGAACCGGCCGATACGGCGGTGATCGAGCTCTACGACTACGAAGCGGATCCGGAAGAAACGAGGAACCTCGCCGCCGAAAACCCCGACGTGGTCGCAAAGCTCCGCGCCGTACTTGCCGGCCAGCCGGAAGCCAAACCGCAAGTCAAGGCTGCGGTCGACCAGAATGTCGGAGCCGCCGCAAAGCCCAGGTCCGGAAAGCCGAAACAGGACCGTGGTGCGATGTTCGCCAAACGCGACAAGGACGGCGACGGCAAGCTGACTCGTGAAGAGTTCCTTACCGGCCAGCCGGACCCCGACGAGGCCCCGAAACGTTGGATTCTCTTCGACACGAACAAGGATGGTTTTCTGGACCGCGACGAGTTCATCCGTGGAGGCAAGACGGGCAAATGAGACGTCTTTCTGACACCTCCAAATAGCCTCGCGTGTCTCCGGGATGGGGACTCGCTGAATTGAATAATCGCTACTTAACCGGGAAACTCACGGTGCCGCCAGGAAGGGGTGAAGACACCTGGCTATGTTCCTTCCCAATTCGCGACAACTGACGTCGTCGACAACGGCGCCTTCCGCGTTGGCATAAGGTACTTCGAAGGTTCCGCCCCAGATACAGTTCTCCTGAGTTGCGGCCCAGGCCGTGGAAGACATCTTAGGCGGGGCTCCGGGGGCCGCACGGTAGTTCGAGGCGGTGTTCCAATCTTGGCCATAGGGCAGATTGTTGCTTTCCCTGTAGGGAATGGTCGCGCCTTTCTGCTGGATTTCCAGCAGATCACTGAACTTCTTCAGAGCGGCAATCATTTTTGGAGACTGCGGCCCCGGGCTATACAGGGCTTCATTGAATCGGCCTCCTCGCAGCCAGGGACAATGGATGTCGAGAAAGACATATTCTTTGCCCTCCATCGCTTCGGGGAGCTGTTTCTTGATCGCCTGAATTTCGGGATAGATGGCCTGATGGTAATCGCGATTATGATCATGGGGCCGCCGGTTCTTTCCCTGATCGCCATCCTCCACTCCGTCTTTGTCGGTGAAAGGAACCACGAAGAAGCTCACGTTCTCCCGGAGCCACGTACCGTCGTCGCCGGCGGACAGGACCTCGTCGAGAATGCCTTCGATGACGAAGTTGGCCATCATTTCGCAGCAGTGATGACGGGCGGAGAGAAAGCAGCCGAACTTCGCGTCCGGGTTGCCAAGCCGAAGCAGTTCGACATTGCGCCCCTTGCGAGAGCTGCAAAGCACGGACGTTTTCAGTGTTGGATACTTCGACAAAAAGCGATCCCAGTGCTCCTGCGTGTAGACAAAGCTGGTGGCAAAGCGAACATCTGTGTCTTCCGGCCCGAATTCATAAGTGAACTCACGGGAATTGAAGCCGGGCTGGCCGGCGAGAAATCGCCAGGTCGCCCCTCCATCGAGGCTGACGGCCGGTCCTCGGGCGCCGACCCGGTTCTCGTGATCGAACACGAACCGGATGGTGCGTCGCTGGGCATTCCTGACGCGGAAGGCAAAATAGAACCAGTCGCCCTCAGTGTCTCGAAGATCAGGGCGAAGCTTGACAACGTCGCCGTCGATGGAATCAACCCGGATGTTCCCACCGGGAAAGTCGGCATCGATTACGACTGAGGGTTCCGGGGCCATTGCGGTCTCGAAAAGGAGAACGCTGCACAATAGCGTATGTGAAACAAACACTTGTGTCATCATCTTCCTCTAGGTTTGCGGCCCGGCGGGGCAACGCGCCGGACATCGGTTGGGGGGCGGAAATCGCCACCTGTCTGGCATCATTTTCCCCCGCAGACGAAACGTTGCGGCGGTTTTACCATGAAGGCGATCCGCTCGCCTGCCGTTCCCAGATAGCCGCCCCAGCCGATGCTGATGGAAGCGATCTTCGAGAGGTCGAGTTCGCCTTGGGTTTGTCCGAAGGGCTTGAACTGACTGAACATCGCGTAGGCGCGGGTCGAGTCGGGCTCGTTCAGGTATCGCCCGGTGCCGGCAATAAATCTGGCGCCGTCTGCCGTGTTCAGGAATACCAGCAACTCGGTGGGAGTGCGCTGGCCCTGCGGGACGGAGGTGTCGATGGCCAGTCCTTCGCAGGCGGTCAGATCCAGTGGCTCGGCGTAGGTGAAGTTCATGAAGAGAAAGGTGTCGACCTGCCCCTCAGTCAGGGTGGCCGCCGCGTGCCAGCCGGATG
>CAYSCH010000598.1:0-3441 GCA_964429355.1 uncultured Planctomycetaceae bacterium
GAGTAGAGTTGCACTTCGCCCAGCTTCGAGAACGGATCGAACTGGACGATTACCCATGACTTGGTTGCGTACCAGTCCCCTTTGACGCAGGTGCTCTCGCTGCCGCATGGCGAGCGGGTCCAGCGTGGGGGACTTCATGCGTGGGGAGAAGTTCTTCGACAGTTGAGCCGTGATCCGTCGAGAAAGGAGGAGACCGATGAAAGTCTCGCAGTGGGCGGAGATTCGTCGTCTGCATGAGGTGGAAGGCCTGTCACAGCGAGGGATCGCCGAGCGATTGCGATGCGACCGAACAACCGTCAGCAAGGCGTTGGCCATGCCACGGCCCCCGGACGAAACAACTCGGGCCCAACGTGACAGTATCCTGGAACCCCACAAGCAGAAGATCGACGCATTGGTCGAACAGTTCCCCGAACTTTCGGCAGTGCGGATCTGGGAAGAGATCCGGAAAGGGCCTGACGGTTACCAGGGGAGCGTGATCACGGTCCGCCGCTATGTGCGGAGGATTCGCCCGCCGCGAGGCCGCGTCTACCGGGAAGTCGTCTACGAGCCGGGCCAGGCGATGCAAGTCGACTGGGGCAGTTGCGGCCAGATCAAGATCGAAAACACGACCCGCAAGGTGTCGGTTTTCGTGGCCGTGCTGTGTTACAGCCGCCTGGGTTACATCGAGTTCACGCTCTCCCAACGAAAGGCCGAATTCTATCGCGCCATCGCGCAGGCCTTGAAGTTCTTTGGCGGCAGTCCCAGGCGGATCATTTTTGACAACCTCAAGGCGGCCGTGGTGAACGGTTCCGGCAGGAACGCCTGTCTGCATCCCGAGTTTCTCGCCTTGTGCGGCCACTTCTGCCTGGAACCGATCGCCTGCGCGCGTCGGGATCCCGAATCGAAAGGTATCGTCGAAGCGAAAGTGCGCTACGTGAAACACAATGCCTTGCAGGGCCGCTCGGAAGAGCTGACTACCTGGCAGGACTATCGGCAACTGGCCGTCCGCTGGCGCGACGAAGTCGCCAATGTCCGTATCCACCAGGCCACCGGTGAGCGGCCCATCGATCGTTTTGAGCAAGAACGCTCCTGCCTGCGTCCCTTGCCTGGATTGCCTTTCGATACCGACGAGATCGTCACGGCCGTGGTGACCTCCCATGCGAGAGTCATCTTTGACGGCAATCGCTATTCAGTACCCCCCGACGTGGTCGGCAAACCGGTGATAATCCGGGCCAGTGTCGACCACGTGCGGGTCGTTCACGAAGGCCGCGAAATCGCCTGCCACGAGCGTTCGTACGCCCGAGGTCAACGGATCCTCCAGGCAACCCATCAACTTCAGGCTCTCGAGAAACACCGACAGGCCGGCCGCCGCCAGCTGGAAGAGACCTTCGATGCCTTGGGGGAAGCGGCACGCCAGTTCCACCTCAAGTTGCAAAGCCGTCCGGTCAAGACCGCCCATCACCTTCGCCGCCTGCTCAACCTCGTACGCCTCTATGGCCGGCAGGAGGTCCTGGCGGCAATTGCCCTGGCGCACCAGTACCAGACATACGATGCGGCTTATGTGGAAACGATCCTCCTGCAGGAGCGACGCCGGCGCGAACTGCCTTCTCCCACCCCCCTACGCCCGCAACGTCAGGAATTGATCGAGGACATCGATTTGGAAGACCCCGATCCGGCCACTTACGACCGGCTCTGGGGAACCAGCGAAGAGGAGCAAGAAGATGACCCAACGTGACGATCCCCATGAGCAGTTGATGCGCGATCTGGCTGCATTGAAGCTTTCACGCATTGCCGAAGTCTACCGAGAAGTCCTCGATGAGGCGGCCCGCAAAAACAGTTCCATGCTGGAAGTCTTGCGGACGCTCATTGCCGAAGAAGCCAGTGCTCGCCGCGGGCGTGCCCTGGAACGCCGGATCCGGCAAGCCCATCTTCCCAAACGTAAACTGCTGGAAACCTACGACTTCAGCTTCCCCAAGCGCGTTCCCAAACAGAAGATCCTCCGCCTGTTCGATTGTCAATTCATCGAACAGCACCTCTGCGCCGTCTTGATCGGTCCCACCGGAACCGGAAAGACTCACCTGCTCACGGCACTGGGTTACGCGGGATGCGACAAGGGGATCTCCGTACGTTTCACCCGCGTAATCGACATGATCAACGTGCTGACCACTGCCCAAATCAATGGAACTCTGGAAAAGGCCTTGAAGGCTTACGTCAACCCTTCGCTCCTCCTCCTCGATGAGCTGGGCTATCTGCCCATCGACAAACGCGGTGCCGACCTGATGTTCCAAGTCGTCGCTGCCCGCTATGAGTCGGGATCGATCGTGCTCACCACGAACCGCGCATTTCGCGACTGGGGCAAGATCTTCGACGTGGACAATACCTTGGCCACCGCCATGATCGATCGGCTGATGCACCACGGGGAGGCGATCGTCATTCGTGGAGACAGCTATCGCATGAAAGACAACAACCAAGACGAGGAATAATCCCTCTTCTCTTCCCGGCCCGTCTGGCGTCCGTTACCTGGGACGCGGAGCAAAGCCCTGCCCCAAGAGCCAGGATGGATTCGGCAGCCCAGCCCGTCCTTCGGAATTCTATTCCCTCCGAAGCTGCCAGCGGTCGAGTTGCCTGCTGCACCCCTCACCCTCGCTCTGTGCCCATGTTCTACGGCAAGCTCACGCTCCGTTGATCTTCCGTTCCCATCGGCAGTAACGAGTCGCGTGAGCACCGCCGCAGGACACACGGCCGTGGGCGACGGACCGATATCCATCCGCCAACTCGCCAGGACCAGGCTCCAACGCCGTCTCCGGGCAACCCTCGCCAAGCAACAGATCGAACCGCAATAACTCCGCACAAAACACTGGCGCCGAGCAGGGCACCCGTACGTCAACTATCCCTCTCGCTCCCCGTCTCCTCCTAAACGGCTCCCTGAAGATGATCGAAACCGGCTGGCTCTTCGTGATCGGCACCAAGCCAGCCGAGTCACCTCGGCTGCTGGTGAGCTCTTACCTCACCGTTTCACCCTTACCGCACGCGATCTCCATGGGATCGACAGGCTGGAAGCCTGTCCCACGGGGACCGCGCGCGGCGGTTTGTCTTCTGTACTACTAACCTCAAAGATCGTGAAGTTTTTCACAAAGATCCGCGACCATCGGGAGCAGGCCATTCCAACCGAGCGGTAGCTCGTATTGGTTGGCGGTCCTGCCGCCCTGTGGCACTTTCCCTGGCCTCGCGACCGGTCGGCGTTACCGACCACCCTGTCCTGCGGAGCCCGGACTTTCCTCTCGCCCATCCCGCGGGAGGGACCAGCGACCGCTCGGTTCCCTCGCACTTCTCGCTCTCCTAACTAACGACACTCAGCCGCGCTCGCCGATTGAAGGCGCCATGTCACACTTGCTCAGGAAGCATCGACTCAGGGACCGTTCTCCAGAGGATCGTCGGCACCCGCTTCAAGGAACCGCGCAT
>CAYSCH010000599.1:0-3441 GCA_964429355.1 uncultured Planctomycetaceae bacterium
TTGGTCGCGGATCTTTGTGAAAAACTCCACTATCTTTGAGGTTAGTAGTACAGCGCCCATCTTGGAGAGAACCATGAGCCTGAGTCAAGCGATTCTGCCCGAATATGATCAAGAAATGGCCAATACCCGCAAGGTCCTCGAGCGGATTCCGGAAGACAAGCTCAGCTGGAAGATCCACGACAAGTCGAACACGATCGGCTGGGTTGGAATGCATCTGGCCGAGATCCCCGGTTGGGCAGACCTCTCGCTGAACCACGATTCGCTCGACGTGGATCCGCCGGGGGGCAAGCCGTACCGGACACCAACGCCCTCCTCGAAGCAGGAGATCCTCGATCGGTTTGACAAGAACGTTGCTGCCGGACGGGAGGCGATCGCCTCGGCCACGGACGAACAATTCACGAAGCCGTGGACGCTGCTGAAAGGGGGCCAAGAGATCTTCACCATACCCCGCGCGGCCATGTTGCGGAGTTTTGTGCTCAGCCACAGTATTCACCATCGGGCTCATCTTTGCGTGTATCTGCGGGTAAACGATGTGCCGGTGCCGGCACTTTATGGCCCCTCGGGAGATGAATCCGGAATGTAGGACAAGTTCAGAAGCCGGAGTTTCTTTGCTGGGACAACCGGTGGATACTGCGCTGGGGACAGGTAGACTGGGGCCCCGGCTTCACCTCGGCACTGGAGGATCACAGGCGGCCGAGGTGGCGGCGAAGTTTTCCGATAGCGGCCTGGAACTGGTCGCGAGCGGCCGCAAGTCCGGCGAGGGTTTTTGTTTCCGGCCCGCGGACGTAGCCGATGAGGATCTTTTCGGCGTCGAGAAATGGGCCGGCCAGATCGGCCACCTCGGACGCGATCTCGACGGGAATACTCGTCACACCGTTGGCATCACCGTGGAGCAAGTCGCCGTGGCGGACCGTGAGTCCGCCCACCCGGACCGGAAGTCCCAGGTGAAGGATGTGGCAATAGGCATGGGCGCAAACGGTTGAGCCTGTGAAAACGGGATAGTTGAGTGCCTTGACCTGCAGCAGGTCGCGGCCGGCGCCGGAGGTGATCAGCCCGACCGAGCCGAATCCCTGGTAAACAGAACACATTACCTCTCCAAACGTGGCTCCCGTGGGCGGATCGTCAAGATCCTGAAAGACCATCACGGGTGGTCCCGGAAGATCGGCAAAGGCCTTGACCTGGTCGACGAGATCCCCGTAAGCATCTCCACTTGCGGGGGGCGCGTCGCTGCGAAAGGCTGCGGTCGAGGCAAAGCCGACCATGGGAGGCAGGTCGGGGAACGCCGCCTGGACGCGGCTGTCCATGTAACCTCTGTTTCTTGGTCGAATGTCGAACAATTCGATCACGTTCGCGATCGTGGGCGTATCGAATTGCCGGAGCCTGGCCAGGATCTGGGGGGATAAATACGTCGTGTTGTGCATCTTGAATCCTAGAACACGGACGGAATCAACGTCGGGCCGGATGGCTAAATGACTACGGTAACCGCAGAGTGGGAGTCAACCAAACCCCCTCTAACGAGTTATCAGGGATGGTGATGTCGTTGGATTGTTGGGGGCCAACTATTACGCTGATTCCCCACCCGAAAGAAGCAACCCAAGATGCCCGTCTCCGCCAAATTGAAACGAAATTCTTGCTTTGCCCCGGTGGCCAAATTAAGATCAAAGGGGTAGCGGCTTTCCGTCAATTTGGGGCGGAATGGTTGCTTTCTGCAGACGCGAACGAGCTTATCCCCGCTCCCACCGCAACCCCGATAGGGCATGTTCGGTGGGAGCGTACCGGCCAATTTCTGTCGAATCGGAGAATTGTGTGATGCGCTGGCAAGCACTCGGATTGCGAACGCCTATCCTTCCGGCAGCCCTCGCCCTGGTGTGTTTCGGGCTGCTGGCCGGTGACGTGTGGGCCCAGAACAACAACAACAATAATAATGGTGGTGGTGGTGGTAACAACAATAACAACAATAACAATAACAACAATAACAATAACAACAATAACAACGGTGGCGGCGGCGGTACGGCCGGCGTTTTCGTAGATGCGCAGGGCGTGCTTCGCCGGAACATTGTTCCGGATCCAACGGGCGCGTTGCGTCGCCAACAAGTGGCGGCCGCGCAAGCCTCGTTGCCGCGTGAGCTCACGCGGCAAAGCGATCTGCGCAAGGTCTCTCTCACTCGCCTTGAAAAGGCGTTGACTGCCAACGGCGGAGTGATGACGGACGAGATGCGTTACCTGGCTGGTCTCCTGCGTCTGCGTTACGTTTTCCTTTACCCCGAGTCGGGCGATATCGTGATTGCCGGACCGGCGGAAGGCTGGGCGCCGGAATCGGACGGACGGATGACGGGCCTGCGAAGCGGGCGTCCCGTGCTGCAACTGCAGGATCTGGTGGTGGCCTTGCGTGCCTTCCCGCCGAGCCAGACGAAGACCGCCATGGTCGGCTGCTCGATCGATCCGACGCAGGAAGGGCTCGCATCGATGCAGCGATTCCTCCAATCGACGGGATCGCATGCGACCCCCGCCCAGACCCAGTATCTTGCCAACGGGCTGCGAGCCAGTCTTGGTTTGCAGAACGTGCGGATCGACGGGGTACCGGCAGACACGCGATTTGCCCAAGTGCTCGTCGAGGCCGACTATCGGATGAAGATGATCGGGATAGGGCTGGAGCGTCCGAACGTTCGAGGCCTGACGAGTTTCGTCGATGTGGCAAGCCCGGCCCAGGTTTCTCGCAACGCTCTGAGCCGATGGTATTTTGTACCCGATTATCAGTGCGTCCGTTCGAGTGACGACGGGATGGCCATGGAACTGGTGGGAGATGGGGTCAAGCTCGTGGGCGAGCAGGAACTGGTGAGTTCCGAGGGTGAGCGATCCGCGACCGCAGGGGGCAGTCGGGCGAGCAAGGCCTTCGTGACGAGTTTCACGCGAGCCTATCCGCAGTTGGCGGCGGAATCGCCGGTCTATGCGGAGCTGCGCAACCTGATCGACCTGCTTGTGGCAGCGGCATACATCCAGCAGGAAGACATGTATCACAAGGCCGGCTGGGAGATGCCGGTGCTCGGCAACGAAGAGAGTTTCCCCGTGCGGCTTTACAGCGCGCCGACCCAGGTCGAGTCGGCGGTGAACGCCGTCTGGAAAGGCAACACGCTCATGACTCCGATTGGTGGGGGAGTGCAGATCCAGGCGGAAACGGCACTCGATCCCCAGAATGTGCTCAACGACGAGGGGGGAAAGGTCGCCGGGCTTCGCCAACAGACGGAATTGAGTCTGGCGGAAGGCCAGTGGTGGTGGGACTGAACCCTAGCGGTATCGGAGACGCCGTTGCGGACGACCGGAAGGGCAAGGCCGTCCGCCTGGAGTTGCCGGAATCGCTGGGCTGAAAAACAAACAACAGGTCCATCCACAGGGCGGCAGGGCCGCCAGCCAATACGAGCTACCGCTCGGCTCGAATGGCCT
>CAYSCH010000600.1:0-3438 GCA_964429355.1 uncultured Planctomycetaceae bacterium
ACGGGGCGCAAGGAGGTCATCGGCGGGCTGGCTCGCGAGTTCTATCATCGGGTGTGGAAGCACTATCAGTCGGACGGCGCATGGCGATGGCAGACCCGGGAGCAGTACGGCAACAAGGGTCAAGGCACGGCGGCGATCGACGGCGAGAAGCGAACCATGTGGATCTTCGAACCCCACGTGGCCGAGGCGGCCTTCGAGGCCATGATCGCCGAGGCGAAGGTGCCGGTCGTTCGCGACGCCTGGCTCGATCGCGCCGGCGGCGTGGAAAAGAAGGACGGGCGAATCACGGCGATCAGGACGCTCGACGGCAAGACGTACCGGGGACGGGCGTTCATCGACGCCACCTACGAAGGCGACCTGATGGCGGCCGCGGGCGTGAGTTATCACGTCGGGCGGGAGTCGTCCGAGACGTATGGCGAGCAGTGGAACGGGGTCCAGAAGGCAGCCCGCCACCACGGCCACAACTTCCCCGAGGGAGTTTCGCCCTACGTCAAGCCGGGCGATCCGGCGAGTGGGCTGCTGGCGAGAATCTCGGCCGACCCACCCGGCGACGAGGGGCAGGGCGACCGTCGCGTGCAGGCCTACTGCTTCCGCATGTGCCTGACCGACGCGGCTGAAAACCGTGTGCCCTTTTCCAAGCCCGAGGGTTATGAGCCGGCCGAGTATGAGTTGATTCTCCGCGTATTCGACACCGGCTGGCGGGAGACGTTCGACAAGTTCGATCCAATCCCCAACCGCAAGACCGACACCAACAATCACGGCCCGTTCAGCACCGACAACATCGGCCGCAACTACGATTATCCCGAGGCAAGTTACGAGCGGAGGCGGGAGATCCTTGCCGAGCATCGGCATTACCAGCAGGGGCTGATGTACTTCCTGGCGAACGACCCTCGCGTTCCGGACGACGTCCGCGAGCCGATGAGCCGCTGGGGGCTGGCCAAGGACGAGTTTGTGGACAACGGCAACTGGCCCCACCAGATTTACGTCCGGGAGGCTCGCCGCATGATCGGGCCTTACGTGATGACCGAGCACGACTGTCTCTGCCGTACGGATACACCCCAATCCGTGGGCATGGGATCGTACGCCATGGACTCGCACCACGTGCAGCGCTACGTGACGGCTGACGGCTTCGTGCAGAACGAAGGGGATATCGGCATCGCCCCCCCCTACCCTTACATGATCAGCTATGGCTCGCTGACGCCGAAGAAGGATCAGTGCGAAAATCTGCTGGTGCCGGTGTGTCTTTCGTCATCGCACATTGCTTACGGCTCGATCCGGATGGAGCCGGTGTTCATGATCCTCGGCCAGTCGGCCGCCGTGGCAGCGGGAATCGCGCTGGACGCCGGCTGCAGCGTCCAGGAGGTGGACTATTCGCAGCTCCGGCAGAAGCTCCTCGAAAAGGGGCAAGTGCTGGAATGGACGGGCCCGCGTCCGAAGGCGGCCAAGCAGATAGCACCCAAGTCGCTGCCCGGCATCGTTGTCGACAGCCCGCAGGCCGCGCTCACCGGCTCGTGGAGCACGAGTTCCGCCAACAGCCCATTCGTCGGTTCGGGCTACCTCCACGACGGCAACGAGGGCCAGGGGGAAAAGTCTGCCGTTTTTGCGGCCGAACTGCCGAAGGACGGTACCTACGCGGTTCGCTTAGCCTATCCGCCCAACAGCAACCGGGCGACGAACGTCCGAGTTGTCGTCCGCCATGCCGACGGCACGGCCGAGATCAAGGTCAACCAGCGTGAGGAGCCGCCGATCGACGGCCTGTTTGTCGAGCTCGGCAAATTCCGCTTCGCAAAGTCGGGCCCTTGCGTGGTCGAGATTCACAACGACGGCGCGGATGGTCACGTGATCGCCGACGCGGCCCAATGGCTGCCGCTGGAGGAGTGATGGGCGCTCCAGTGGGGGCGCCGGCGGCGGCCGGTCACGGGTGCTGTTGGCTGTTGACTCTCATGTCGATGGGCATAGAATTCCGCGATGTAGTTTCTGGCTGGAGCCGCAGGACCTGGACGCCGACCGTCGGCGTCGCATCTCCGCGCACTCGATTCAGGAGGCGATGATCGCTCCGGCGGACTATTGCTCCGAGGCGGTTGAGGCGCTGGCCGGCGCTCGTGGTTTGCCGGTTCATGCGCTGTACCGAGCGATCGCATCCCCTTTCTATCGCAAGCACACGCTCGCGAGCAGCGATAGCGCACTTAGCGATCCTATCGGGGCTCAGTAACGATGTGACTTCCGTACAGTTCCGGCGCGTGCGCAGTGTCTGCCCGGCGTGGTAACGCTGCACTTCCCGAAGAATCTCCGTGGAACTGTCGGAACGTCACAGCTTGCGGGTGGATTCAGCTCCGATTTTCGCGGCCAAAACCAACACAATCACGGGCGGTGGACGAGTGGCTTCCGAAAGGGAACTGGTCCGTGAATTGAGATCGGTCTGCCACTTCTGAGGAGTCGTTGACATGTCCCAGCCAATCGAAGAATACCCGCACAATCTGATCCCTTTGGATTACTGGCCACCGCCGGGGATCAAACACTATGTCAAGACAGGCGAGCGGTGGGAATCGGTCGCGGCACAGCATGGTGTCGACGTGAAAGCGTTGATCTACCACAACTTCAAGACGACCCGGCCCAACGAGGTCAACTGGTATTTGAGGCACCTTATCGGATGCAATGTTTCCACAGACGGCCTCAATTGGGCGTTCAGTTCCGGAATAAAACCCGGATACGTAGTAATTCCGGCGAAGACGGTCGACATGGAGCCGGAGGTGTACACCGCCCCAGAGAGCGAGATCAAACGACTCAAGCCCATCGCCAAGAAGATTTCCGGCCTACCTGGCGAACGGATCCGATGCATGTTGGCATTGGCGGAGAGTGTCGGCTCTCCCCTTGACGAAAAATTGTGGTATTACAGTTCCCAGCCAACCATGATCTACACGAACTGGCATACCAACAATCAGCAGCGCCGCTGGATGACTGAGACCACGGGGGGAAGGTTGCCGTTCGACGGGCACGCCGGCGCCGCCTACGGCTACTGGAGAACCTATCCGTTTCGCCAGTTGAAAATCGACTGCATCGATGGCTGCTCGGACGCGGACCTGAAGCACAAGATCGAATTGATCGAGGACGACTTTCGGAAGTCGTTTTACTATGTGACGCGGCCCGAGAATGCCTCAACGCAAGGGGGAGGCAGCAGCTTCGGGCCCCTGGTGGAAGCGTTTGTTGCGCACGTTTACGCTCTGTCCAAATCGCCGATCCACTTGTATCGATGCGGCCGGGTCGGGCCCAAGCAGTTCTATTGGTATCCGCAGTGAGAGTGCGCCGTTTCTACCGGCCGCTCTGAAGCAAGAAGGGGAGTGGATCGGTGCGCCGCCGTCGCTGAGCGTAAGGATGCAGGCCAACTAGTACTACAGCGCTAGGTTCGTGAGCCGAATGGTGCGCTAGCAATGCTAGCAA
>CAYSCH010000601.1:0-3111 GCA_964429355.1 uncultured Planctomycetaceae bacterium
GCATCGCTCACATGCCAGTCCGAAGGTCTATCTCCCCTTCGGCTGAGTGGCTGCTGACAACCCCCGCCCCGGCTTTTTTCCGGGCCGGCCTGTCGTGCATGGAAGGATTCCCTCGTTGCCGCAAGGCCGAGCGTCGCATCGATAGGCTGAATTTCGGTTTCCTGCCACGATTCGGACTGCCACTCTCCCCATGAGTTGTCGACACCTTCGAACAGTTCTTGGACCGGCGCCTGGGATCCTGATTCTCGTCGCCCTGATGTGCTGCACGGGCACGGCTCTTGCCGTGACCCGTCCCAACTCATCCACCGGCGAGGCGGTCGTCACCCTTGAACCGATCCGGATCATCCCAACCCCCAAACCGATCCAGTCGGTTCGGCCCTTCCAACGCTACGAGGGTCGGCTCAGCGACGTGGAAGTGCGGCTGTTCGACGACGCCATCGATTCCAAATGGGATCATCACTCCCTGATCCTGGCGGCGCTGATTGCCGGAGGAGTCGACGACGCCGAGCGGCTCGCGCAGGCAATGGACCGATTCGAGACCCTGGTGAGAAAGGCGGCCGCTTCGATCGAGACAGGTGCGGCGGCCGAGGTGCGGGCGAGGCAGCTTTTCGATTTCATGCATCGCGAGATCCTGGTCAACGGCTACGAGCTGGAATGCACCGACCTGGCCGCGACCCTCGAGCACGGAAAATTCAACTGCGTCAGTTCGACGGTCCTTTTCAACTGCCTGGCCGCCCGTTTCGGCCTCGACGCGGTTGGGATCGAATTGCCCGGCCATGCGATGAGCCGGTTGCATCTGGCTGGAAAGGACGTCGACGTCGAGACAACCTGCCCGGCATGGTTCAGCTTGCA
The DNA here is from genome assembly GCA_964429355.1 of uncultured Planctomycetaceae bacterium. GTDB lineage: Bacteria > Planctomycetota > Planctomycetia > Pirellulales > Thermoguttaceae > JAAYAY01. Next base: position 853 of record CAYSCH010000601.1, read on the forward strand.
GCACGATCCGAAACGCCGAGCAGCCCTGATCGCCAAGACGATCGGTGTCGATCTGCAGGCACCGGGAGCACGTCCGGGGCGGGAAGTCTCGTCCGTCGAACTGGTCGCCATGATCTATTACAACCGCGGCGTCGACCTGCTGACCATTCAGCATTTTTCCGAAGCCGCTGCGGCCAACGCCAAGGCCCTGCGGCTCGATCCTTCCAGCGAAACCGCCCGAGGCAACCTGCTGGCCACGCTCAACAACTGGGCGATCACCGTCGGGTCGGGACGCGAATACGAGAGAGCGATCGACCTTCTGAAGCAGGGGATGAGTCTCGACCCGCACTACGAGACGTTCGCTGCCAACTACGTTCACCTGTACTATCAGTGGTCCGAGACCCTGTGCACTGAGCGGGAGTATGACGAAGCGCTTGCCGTGCTCCGCCAGGCCGACCCGGCGATGCTCGGCCCGGATCGGCTGGCCCAATTGCGGCAGAGGGTCTACCGGCGTTGGGCCCGTCAGATGATCCAGGAAGGAAAATCGCAACAAGCTCTGCAGTTGCTGGAGACCGCAGATGCGGAGTTCCCGCCGTCGTCCGGGCCGCTTATGCCGGTCGAAACGAGTCCCATCGCCGACGACCCCGGCTCGCTCAGTGGCAGCGAGGGGCTACTCCAGCGAGGGCTTGATCGTCAGCCGCAGTCGCGACTGCTCAACGGCCAGTAGAGGCAACCAGAATTCCTGCCCACGGGCTTCCGTCGAAACATTGAAACCGCTCATTTGGTTTGACGAGCCGGGATTTCTGACCTAAGTTTCTGATGGCTTCACGCACGTCGATCGGGCCGGCTTGGAAGTGCCAGCGACGGCCTCGCGGCGTGCGATTCTGCCGAATATCGGCTTCCGCCGGAGTGGTTTCCCTTTGGGAGAAGTTATCTGCAGCCCGTGGATGGTCAGAATACCGATGTTGGAACGGCGACCTGAGGGAACTCTTCGCGAGTTCCCCAGGTCGTCTGGCATCGGGAGCCAAGGCGAGCGTAGGGCGTGCAAATCCGGCGATCACCATAGGCGTTTCATGACTGGGGACGTGTTTACTTACAGGAGAATCAAGAATGACGGCTTTGAGTGAGCCCCAGATGAACGTGTGGTGTGACAGCAGCGATTACGTGGACGACGAGATCCGAACGGAAGTGCGTTGCCTGATCGGCAGGATCTATCCGGGCGGAGATTTCATCGATCGGCGCAGCGAACGTCGTTACCCCTATCCTTACCTCGTGCGGCTGATCCCGATCGACCCGGATGGGACCGTCTTGCACGAGGAAGGGGTGGTGGCGGTGGGCAAGCATCTTTCCGATCGCGGCATCGGATTCTATCATCCGAAGCCACTGCCCCATCGGCACATGATTGTGGCCCTGGAATCCTCGGACGGCGCCAGATCGACCTTCGTCGTCAATCTGGGCTGGTGCCGTTTCACCCGCCAAGGCTGGTACGAGAGCGGGGGCCGGTTCGTGGACGTCCTGCCGGACGTGCCGGATTGCTATGACAGGCGGCCGGGCTAAATGGACTTGCGTGATTCCAGGAAAAGACGCCACTGGGCTTGCCCCGCGCTCGGGTTGGAGTCCCGGCTTTAGCCGGCGTGTCGTTGGAGTCCAGGCTTCAGCGAGTACGAATCCCGACGCGTAAGCGAGGCCCCCAGCATTACACCGAATCCCGAACTACCGACCTGCCGCAACACACATGTACTCAAACGAGGCATGCTCCTCGCTCATGCGTGTGGGCGAGGGGCAGAGGATCCTCGCTTACGCGTCGGGTTTCCATAGATGCACCGCGAACTTTTGAGCTCAGGATTAGAGCATGCCCAAGAAGAAACCCGCCCCCAAGAAGACCGTCGAGACCCTCAAGCATGACGCCGACTAGTAAAAGAACATCCCCACGGCGGAATATCAGTCGGTCGTGATGGAGCAGCAGCAGAACCCGATGCGACGAATTGTGGCGCATGCCTCCGTACACAATTCATTCCCAGCGATGTGACAGGCGCGTAGGACGTCCCCAGAACCGCCAACTCCTTTCTTCTTCTTCCTTTGCCTCCCTCCCATCTCCCATCTCCGATCTTCGATCTCCGATCACCCATCTCCCTGTCCCCTCTGACCTCCGTCCTCTGACCTCTGACCTCTGACGATGGCCTCCCCAGCCCATGAATAGTCCGTCAGAACCGTCCTTTTCCCGGTTTCGTAAACAGAATAAGCCCTTGGCCGATTCGTCGATTAGTTTCATGGAGCCTG
>CAYSCH010000601.1:3121-3426 GCA_964429355.1 uncultured Planctomycetaceae bacterium
TGGGTGGTTTGTGACCGTGGCCTGAAGCTAGCGCCGGGTTCACCACTCAGCGATCTGCACTCCCGCAACACTTTTGTCAGACGATCCCCCTCGGATCGACGCGGATCGGGACCGAAGGCCGACGACCTGGAAAAATCGCCGTAAACAATTGGCGGTTAAGGAATTAGGAATCGCAGTTCCGGCCTTGATCGTAACCTTGCCAACTGCTGTCACTGCCAGCGATGGTTTTCCGTCACCATTCCCGTGCCTGGCGGGTTTGCGGAGGAATAAGGGTGCCGGCACCTGGCAAGTTTACGATCAACGCC
>CAYSCH010000602.1:0-3394 GCA_964429355.1 uncultured Planctomycetaceae bacterium
TATCTTCACCGTGCGAGGCGAGAACTTCGAGAGTTCCGAATACCGATTCAACAACATCGAGCTCGTTCCCGACAAGGCGGAATACAAGCCGGGCGAGAAGGTCAAGTTGATGATCAACACGGATCGGCCCGGCGGCACCGTGCTGTTGTTTGTGCGTCCTTCCAACGGTGTCTATCTGCCGCCCGAGATCGTGCGGCTCGAAGGCAAGAGCACCGTCCATGAAATCGCCGTGGCCCAGCGCGACATGCCGAATTTTTACGTCGAGGCGGTCACGATGGCCGATGGCCGCGTCCATACCGAGACGAAGGAGATCGTGGTCCCGCCGGAAAAACGCGTGGTTGACGTGGAGGTATTGCCCTCCGAATCGGAATACCTGCCGGGGCAGAAGGCCACCGTGCAGTTGAAGCTGACCGACTTTGACGGCAAGCCTTTCCAGGGCACTACCGTTGTGGCCGTCTATGACAAGTCGGTCGAGTACATTTCCGGCGGCTCGAACGTGCCCGAGATTCGCGAGTTTTTCTGGAAATGGCGGCGGCAGCACAATGAGCATACGGAAACCAGCCTGAACCAGTATTCGGGCAATATCCCGCCCAAGGACAAGCCGGAGATGCAGAGCATCGGGATCTTTGGCGAGACGGTGGCCGACGAGCTGCAGCAAACCAATGGATTGGGAGGTTTCGGCTATGGCGGTGGCATGGGTGGCATGGCAGGGATGGTGCCACAAAGGGCCATGTTTTCCCGCGGTGCTCGGATGGAGAAGGGGGCCATGCGGATGATGGCTGCGGCGCCGATGGCGATGGCGGAAGGGATGGCGATGGATGGGGCTGCGCCGGCGGCGGCAGCACCCCCTCCGGCTCCCGGTGAGGGTCAAGCGGGTTCCGACGCGGCTGTCCAGCCGACGATTCGCAGCCAATTTGCCGACACGGCCCTGTGGGCGGGCGCCCTCTCAACCGAGGAGGACGGCACAGCGGAGGTGTCGCTCGACATGCCGGAGAACCTGACGACGTGGCGGATCAAGTGCTGGGCAATGGGACACGGCACACGCGTTGGAGAAGGTGTGTCCGATGTGGTCACCCGCAAGAATCTCGTTTTGAGGATGCAGGCCCCGCGGTTCTTCGTCGAAAAGGACGAGGTTGTTCTTTCAGCCAATGTCCACAACTATCTGGAAACGAAGAAATCGGTTGAGGTCAAGCTGGAACTGGACGGAAACGTTCTCCAGCCGCTGGGAGATCTGGCCAGGACCGTGGAAATCGAGGCCGAGGGCGAAGCCCGGCTCGATTGGCCCGTGAAGGTGACCGCGGAAGGCGAAGCGGTGATTCGTATGTTTGCCCTGACGAACGAAGAGTCGGACGCGATGGAGATGCGGTTCCCGGCCTATGTTCATGGCATGCTCAAGATGGAGGCCGTGAGCGGTGCGATCCGGCCGGACGAGGATGGGAGTGCATTCACGATCGAGGTGCCGGCTGAACGGCGGCCGGAGCAGACGCGGCTGGAGCTACGTTACTCGCCGACACTGGCCGGCGCCATGGTCGACGCCCTGCCCTACCTGGTCGAGTACCCTTATGGGTGCACGGAGCAAACGCTCAACCGCTTCGTGCCGACGGTGATTACCCAGAAGATCCTGCTCGACATGGGCCTGAATCTGGAGGACATCCGGAAGAAGCAGACCAACCTGAACGCCCAGGAGATTGGCGACGATCGCCAGCGCTCTGAGGGTTGGAAACAGTACGACCGCAATCCGGTCTTCGACGAAGATGAAGTGCGGCGGATGGTGAAGGACGGCGTCAACCGGCTCACGGAGATGCAGCTTTCCGACGGTGGCTGGGGCTGGTTCTCGGGCTACGGGGAATACCCGTCGCCGCATACAACAGCGATCGTCGTTCATGGGCTGCAGATCGCGCAGCAAAACGACGTGGCCCTGGTGCCCGGTGTTCTGGAACGGGGTATCGAGTGGCTCACCCGCTACCAGAAAGAGCAGGTCGAAAAGCTCCAGAATGCCCTCAAGGATCCGAAGAAGAAACCTTGGAAGGACCACGCAGACAATCTGGACGCCCTGGTCTACATGGTGCTCGTGGATGCGGGGATCGAGAATCGCCCGATGGCCGACTTCCTCTACCGCGACCGATCCAGTCTGGCGGTGTACAGTCTGGCCACATTTGGCCTGGCCCTGCACAAGCAAGGGGACCGGGAAAAGCTCGAGATGATCATGCGGAACATCGAGCAGTACCTGGTGGAGGACGACGAGAACCAGACGGCCTGGCTCAACCTGCCCGGCGGTTTCTGGTGGTACTGGTACGGGAGCGAGTACGAGGCGCACGCCTACTATCTCAAGCTGCTCTCGAAGACCGATCCGAAGGGGCGCGTCGCATCGCGGTTGGTGAAGTACCTGCTGAATAACCGCAAGCACGCCACCTACTGGAACTCGACTCGCGACACGGCGCTGTGCCTTGAGGCGATGGCCGAGTTCATGAGGGCCAGTGGGGAAGCGAAGCCCGAAATGACGGTGGAAGTCTGGCTCGACGGCGAGTTGCAGAAGGCGGTCGAGATCACGTCGGCCAACCTGTTCCAGTTCGACAACAAGCTGGTTGTGGAAGGCGCCAAGTTGTCGGACGGAAATCACAAGATCGAGCTGAAGAAGAAGGGCACCGGCCCGCTTTACTACAACGCCTACCTGACCAATTTCACGCTGGAAGATCCGATTGCGGCCGCTGGATTGGAGATCAAGGTCGAGCGAAAGTACTACCGGTTGACGGCGGTCGAGAAGTCGGTCAAGGTCGCCGGTTCCCGCGGCCAGGCGGCTGATCAGCGGGTCGAGAAGTACGAGCGCGAGCTACTGCCCGACCTCTCGCTGCTGAAGAGCGGCGAGCTCGTCGAAATCGAGCTGGAGATCACCAGCAAGAACGACTACGAGTATGTGATCTTTGAGGACATGAAGGCCGCGGGCTTCGAACCCGTCGACCTCCGCAGCGGCTACAACGGCAACGCCATGGGGGCCTACGTCGAGTTCCGCGACAACCGCGTCGTGTTCTTCGTCAACAACCTCGCCCGGGGCAATCACAGCGTCGCCTACCGCATGCGAGCCGAAATTCCCGGCAAGTTCAGCGCCCTTCCGACCAAGGCCTGGGCGATGTACGCGCCGGAGTTGAAAGCCAACTCGAACGAGATGAAACTCCACATCGAGGATTGACCCGCAGGTGCGTGCCGAGCGGACGATGGTGACGCTCCAAGCGGGGCCAATCCGCATCGGCGGGCAGTAAGCTACACTTCCTGGCCATCATGACCAGCTTCTGGTGGATGGCCGGCGTGTGTGGGATTCCTATTGAATTCGGCACCGGGCCGTCTATACCGCGCGTGGTCGGAAATGAGACATTCCCCGGGCGGGAGAGTTTTGGTA
>CAYSCH010000603.1:0-3392 GCA_964429355.1 uncultured Planctomycetaceae bacterium
AGCGTCGCCCGAAAACAAGAAGCCAAAAGGCGTTAAGAAATTATCAGTGCCATTCGGGACAGGGGTCAGAGGACTGGGAGTGATTGCAAGTGGCGGTGGGAACGGAATCTTGGGGAGATTGGGATACTTGAACGCACGATCTGAGATATAGAAGACGATGTGGATGGCTGTGTTTGTGTTGCGATGGGCCTGCCCGAGAAGCCAACCCGACGATTTCGTGGTATCCGCGGTCCTTCTTCGGTGCTACGGCGAAGACCGGAAGGGGGCAGGCGAAGAGACGCAGAGACGCATCCAGCACGGAAGATGAGAAGAGGGGGAACACTAATCAACACTGATCCTCACTAATCGGAATAGGTGAGTTGGTCAACGGGTGAGAGGCTCTGCGACAATGCGGGAGGCGAGGGGCGTCTGCCGCGCGAACTTGGAGTTCCGCCGGGCGGGGATGGGTGAGGGGGAGGGGATCACCGCGAAGGGCGCAAAGAGCGCGAAGGATTCGGAAAAATCTCGCGGAGAGATGCAGAGGTTGAAGTAGAACGGAAGAGGAGGAGGCGGGAATCCGAGGGGGATGTTTCGATGGGAAGCGCCTCGTGGGCATCGATGAGACTCGCGGAGGGCATTGGTCGGCGGACGAAACCGATCGCTGCTGGGGAAGGGATCTGGAGGCAAAGGCGGGAGAAAAGAAAATGGAGGAAAAGAAAATAGTCAACTGTCAGTTGTTGGGTGAGAGGCAATGGAGGGCCAGGCAGGGAGGGGATCCCTGAGCGAACAGCGTCGTCAGGCGCGACCCAGGTTCAAGAACGTGCGGCACGGGCGGAGACCAGGTCTCCTCAAACAGCCATAATCGGTATTGTGTCTCGATTTCCGAATTTCCAGGCCAGACGGCTCGGTTTGCTGCACACCGTTGGCAGCGAAGGCCGGCCGAGGGCAATCAAGAATAACGGAGATCGAGAGAACTAGATGCGTCCCGTTTCCAGTCCCACCACGTCTTCGCGGTCGATCAGGGCCACCGATCGAGTAATGGGTTCTGAGAAGAGAAGGTAACCACAGAGCTCCCCGATCGGCGGCGAGCGACTCGGGCGAGTCCGAAACCAGCACCTGGTACGCCGTCTGGGCCAAGCCGCGAGCGCCCATCGGCATCATCCACGATAGTCTCGGCTGCGCCCGGTCGATACCCAACGGGTTGGCAAGTCCCTCACACCGCAACCGTTCCGCTTTCAGGGCAGCCGATTGTGGCATCACGGGACTCTGTTCAGGAAAGCTCACACTCGCCTTGATCGTTTCTCTTCCGCCGATGGCGATACTGAACTCCTGGGCAAAGATCTCCACCCCGTCCTTCTCCACCCGCAGGCGGTGCTTGCCGGCGTCGACACCGATCGTCAATGGGCCCGGTTGGGCCTTCCGCTCGATCACTACCTTCCCCTCCGCGTTGAGGATCTGCACGATCACGTCCGGCTCGCTGATCTCCACCACGAGCGTTCCGTCGGGCCGGTTGATCCGCAGGATGATTCCCCAGAGGCGCGCCACCGATAACATCGCGAGTGCCACGGCCAGCGTGGGCCGTTTTCGCTTGCTCACCCGGGGGCGGGTCTTGCGGACCGGCTGCACCAGCAGGGGCGGCAAGTGGACTGTCTGATCGACCCGCAGTTCCTCCACCGGCGGCGCCAACGAAAACATCTGGCTGGCCGTGTCGACCTCCGCATCCAGGGCGTTGGCGCGGGTTTCCGAAACCGTTGCGGCAAGACTCATCCCCGCACCCGCGTCTAGGAGCGGAGGCGGCAGGGGCCCGACGGCCGACGGGCATCGGCCCAACTCGGCAATCACCTGGGCCATCGACTGGGGCCGGTCTTCCGGACGCTTGGCCAGCATGCTCTGAAACAGCCTGTCGAGGGCTTCCGGTGCGTCCTTGCGGACGGCGCACAGCGAAGGGATGGGATCTTCGCGGTGGGCCACGATCTTGCGGCCCACGGTATCGCCCCCGTAGGGCGAACGGCCGGTCAGGAGGTAGTAAAGGGTGCAGCCCAGGCTGTAGATATCGGCCCGCGCGTCGGCATGGTGGGTGTCGAGTGCCTGCTCGGGCGGCATGTAGTCGAGGGTACCCATCACCTGGCCCGTCTGGGTCAGCCCCTCGCTGGCCGCCTTGTCCTCTTCCGCCTGCAATTGATCGATGCGGGCCAGGCCCATGTCGAGCACCTTGACCACGCCGTGGCGGTCGAGGAGAAGATTGGAGGGCTTGATGTCGCGGTGGATGATCCCGCTGCGGTGGGCGTAGTCCAGGCCTCGGGCTGCCTGGAGAATGTAGTCCACCGCCTTGGCCACCGTCAGGCTTCCCTTCTCACGCACGATCTGCGCCAGGTCCTTGCCTTCGACGAACTCCATGACCAGGAAATGCACGCCCTGCGACTCGTCGGCGTCGTGGGCCGTGACGATGTTCGCGTGGGAAAGCCTCGCGGCCGCCTCGACCTCCCGCTGGAACCGCCTGACGGCCTCGGCCGACCGGGTGGACGACGAGGGAAGCATCTTGAGGGCCACGGTCCGCTTCATCTTGCGGTGTTGGGCCTTGTAGACATAGCCCATGCCGCCCCGGCCGAGCGTATCGAGCACCACGTAGTTGCCCACCACCAGCCCGCGGGTCTTGCCTTGATAGACGGCCTGGGCCTGGAAACGGGTCAGCTTCTTCTGGCGGAACAGTTCCTGGGCCAGTTCTTCGCCGCTAGAGGGGCGGCGTTCGGTCGGAAGTTCCTCGATCAACTGGCGGCATTCGGCGGCGACAATCAGGCCGGAGTCGTTGAGCCGCCGGATGAAGGTGTCGACGCTCACCGTACTCTTGGGCTTGGGCTGGCGGTACTCGGCGTCGACGGCCGCCAGTTCCCGACGCAATTGGCTTCGGGCCGGTTCGGGCGTATTGCCCAGATAATCTTCGATCTGCGGGCGGCTGCCCGTCTTGCACTCGGCCTCGAAGCGGCGGCAGACTCGATCGATTTCCTGGAGAACCTCCAGCGGCAGGGAATCTTGGGAAATCGGTTTCTCTGGCACAGGGAGAACCTCGCACCTGAAGGACCTTTGGATCAGTCCAAACGGTGGGTCTATTGTAGCAGCCATTTTGAGGGGTACAATGCGGCGTCAAGGAATGGTTCGTCCTACTCATGAAACCGACAACGGCCGCCCGAGCCCTTCACGGAATTTTGCTGCGGATGGGTGAATAACCATGCACGAAAAGGCGGAATCCGTCAGCCGCTGGATCCTGGAGGCCAAACGCGGGGATACGCAGGCGGTGGGCAACCTTTGGCGGTGCTACTTCGACCGGGTTGTCCGCCTTGCGCGCGAGAAGCTGGGCGGGATGCCGCGAAGGGCGGCCGACGAGGAGGACGTGGCGCTGAGTGTCTTTGCCGCCT
>CAYSCH010000604.1:0-3389 GCA_964429355.1 uncultured Planctomycetaceae bacterium
CCCTGTCGTCAACGTCGGGCGACGCCAGCCCTTTCAGAAGGATCTGCTCCGCCCGTGCCGCGTCCTTCTGATCAGCCTTGGCGAACAGCCAGTGGCTGTCCGACCAGGCGGCCCAGCCCGCGCCCCAATCCGGCATTTCCTCCAGCCAGGTCTGGAAAAGCTGGTCGCCCGTCTGGCGGTCTCCCAGCTCGAAATGCGACTGGGCCAAGGCCGTTCTGAAATTGTCGATGGGCAGCGTTCCCTCGGAGAACCGGTCGAGCATCATCGCGCACAACGCAATCCGCTCGCGAAAGAACTGCGGCTCCTTGAGTCCGGCATTGTGCAGTTCCGTTTCCAGGTCCTGGACCCAGTTGAACACGCTCTGCGTACCGCCGAAACGGTCATCGAACTCATCGAGTGAGTCCATTCCCGCCCGATCGAGGATATCGAGGATCCCGCGCCACGTTTCGAGCCACAACCGAGCGGCCCGGACAGGGTCGTCTTCGATCAGGGCGGCGTATCCGGCCTGCATCTTGTCGTCGACCATCTCCATGTTCGGCAGATCCGGCAGCCAGCGCTCCCACAAGCAAGTGGTGGCGATCCACACCCAATCCGCGCTGGTCCCGGGGATTTTGGCATCCGCGCCCGCAATCATGGCTTTTGAAAAGGCCTGGGCAGAGACGAAGTCACGGCAATCTTCGGCGAACCCCTGACGGTGAGCTTTGAAACCAAGCTCGCGGAGCTTCGCCAACAGTTCGTCATCCGACATATTGCGGCCGTGGGAGAGAAGCGGACGACGATTCCGCTCCACATTCCGACGGTACGACGGATCCCGTGCCGCCCTTTCTTCCACCATCCGGTTCATTGCCATCCATGACATGTGCATCATTGTCTTGTCTCCAGCGCTCGGTCCTCGGTCATTTCCGGTTTGTTCCTCTTGGCCACAGCTCATTCCTCCAGCACACTGGGACGTTCGGGATGCAACCAACAGGCACGCTCACAGCCGCTTCGGTCCGTAGTACACTCACTTCTGCCGGCCACAATGGCTGTGACAAGTGGGCTTGGTAATTTCCCAACTTGCAGGTTACGATCAGTGTCGTCGCATGGGACATTGTTGTCGAGGGGTCCGACTCCAACTCTATTCTCAGCAGCGGAGGTTCTGATGCGTACTTCAATGTTAGCGGTTGCGGTGGTGCTGTCCCTAACCTTTCTGGTGATTGCTGATGATCATCCGACGCCTGCCGATCTGAAAGCCTTACCAGAAGCGACATCGACGCCATCACAGAGCCAATTGCTGAGCCAACGTATTGTAGAACTTGAGAAACGAGTTGCCATGTTGGAGGCAAGGATCGCCGCCTTGCCTGCCTACGGATTGCCTCAAGGACCTGTTGCCCCGCCAGCCACGGCACCCTACCCACATACGGCCCCCGTGCCGGCTCCCCCCGCTCGACCAGAATCGCGCCCGCCCTATACGCCATCCTATCCACCATCAAGCCCGCCCTATCCGCCGTCGAATCCACTCTATCCACCTCCGCGAGAGAATGAATCCGTACCGGACACATGGCAACGGTTCGAGTTCAACGGTCAGTTCTTTTACATCATTCCGGTCGACGCAAGTTCTCAACAATCAGGCCAGGTGGAACGAAACAAAGGCCCCCAGTCGCCAAACTGAACACTCCAGAAGACGCCTGGCATTTGTGTAGCGAACCATCTCGAGGCCCCGCATCGGAAGCCCTTTCGCCCAGGTAGTAGATGCAGTACTGGTGAAAATGTCGTATTCCGAGACGCGACAACCGGCAAGCCTGAGTTGCGCCATCGCCCCTCACGGATTGGATGATTTCGGACGGTATGCCCACATAGACGTTACCGGACTCGACGGATCCCGTCTCGAGGATCCGCGCGATTACGGGAAAGACGTCGGCGCGTTCCCAAGCTGTGGTCATAGCATCATCCTTGACAATGGAGCAAGTCGTCCGATCGGTTCTCGCCGCGAACGTTACGGGGCCGGCCGTCCGATGCCGCCCGGGACTGACCTAGATGGGCTTGCGTGATTCCCAGAGGAAATTGCGGCAAGGCGATCAGGAACTCGATGGGCCGGGACTGACAGAGTTCGTGGGTAATACACGGACGCAACCCGCAGGACTCGCATCACGGGGACAGGTCGTTCCCCAGGCGATCAAGAACGCTCTTCACCTCAGGCATGAACCCAACCGACTCATCCAGCGCTTCGAGCGATTCTACAAAGGCCGGAAAACGCCACAGGGCTTTGAGTACATCGTAAAGCGCATCGGCGTCGGCGGCGCCAATCCACCATGTCTCGCCCCACGCCATGTGAATAACACTTCGAGGAGTGAAGAAGTTCCATGTCTTCATTGCAGGGCTTTGTGTGCCGGGGCCTTCACGGAACTGACCACGCAGTTGTGCCAACAGTGCCGCATCGGGAGCCCTGCACCGCACCTCAAATTCGAGCCCGCCACGGTAATGGGAGAACCGTCCCCAGGCGACTATTTCGAAGATGAACGCAGAGAACGAGCCCGACTTGAGGTCCCACGGCACTTGGGAGAGGTCATCGTGCGGCTCAGCATTGTCGCTATAGACCGGCGGGTCCTCTCCCTCGTCCGGTCGCAGGTAGAAGCCCACGATCCCCTCGCGGTCTGTCAAGACGTGCAGATGGCCCTGACGCACATCGTCCGGATCGCCGAACTTCTCGAGCATCCTCCATTCGTCGGTCTCCGCGGAATGGCCCGGATAACACTCCGCGTACTCGAACAAGGCTTCGCAAAACCCTTGGAGCGACAGCAATTCGGCGACCGATGCGGGGAATCTCATCGCAAGCGTCTGTTGCCGTTGCTGAAGGATTTCCAGATTCTTGGCCGAGAAGGCCGGCTCGATGCCCATCAACTCACAGACGGCTTGATGGAACCGCAGTGTCACCGGCCCCGGAAGGCGTGAACCACGCTGGAGTTTTCTGCGCTCTTCGCGGAGCGAAATCAGCCGAGCGGCGCACTGTTCGGTGCCAGGGAGGTACAGCGCGTCGGGGACGCCAGGCGACCAACCAAACGCCTCCAATGCTTTGGCCGCAGCTTGGCGCAGGTCCTCGAACGCTTTCTCGGAGCGAACGCGCTCGACCTTATAGCACGAGCCGAGAGGATTCGCTGTCCGAATCATGGCCGTCACTGCCTCCAGTGCCGACCTCTGAGACGCGGTGAACTCGCGGGCGAACGGAGAGTCGGCGTGGTGCTCACGCCACCAACTGAGCGTCGTGCAGATGTCGCATGGTATGCAGCCTCCGGGCGTGAATCTCCGGATCTGCTCTTCGGCCGGTTGCGAAAGCAGGCGCAGCACGCTCTGGAGCATCGGTTCCGCCGCCGCGGGCTCGTCGAGGTAAGCCATCGGTCCCTCAGTTCATT
>CAYSCH010000605.1:0-3385 GCA_964429355.1 uncultured Planctomycetaceae bacterium
GACCCCTGACCTCTGTCCTCTGACCCCTGACCTCTGACCCCTGTCCTCTGACCTCTGTCCTCTGTCCTCTGTCCTCTGACCTCTGTCCTCTGTCCCCCGTCCTCTGTCCTCTGACCCCCGTTTCCCGCCACCTCCGACTTTTGGACCATACCTCACTTGAGGGGGCACAGTTACGCTTCACCGCAACTCTGTAACTCCGTTCACTATTGTCACTTACAAACGCCCCTCTCGCCCTATCTTCTTTCTGGAACACAGCCGCATGCGTTCCAAAACCCTCACTTGACCCCAATGACTAAGCACCAGTCCGACTCACGACCGACGATAACATCGCGACAACCCTCTGCCCCTCTGACCTCTGCCCCTCTGACCTCTGACCGAGCCCCTGCTCCTTGCTCCCTGCTCCCCGCTCTCTGCTCCTTACTTCGCCGGCACGAGCTGAAGCTCGCGGAGCTGCAGCAGGTGCGTCTTGAACTGGCCGGCTGGCTTGAGGGCGGCGAACTGCACACCCGGCTCGAGGGTCAACTGGCCGATCTTGGCCTTCTTATAGGTCTCCCAGGAACCGGTCTTCTCGACGACGCCGGAAACCTCCTGCTTGGAGACATTCAGCGTGTAGGGGTTGCCGGCACTGTCGTCGGCGGCCGACCACTGCATAAACACGTCGTAGACGCCCGCCTGCGGAACCTCCACCAGCCACTCCGCCTGATCGGCATCGGTCCAGGTGCCGAAGGCCTTCGACTCGGGCATGAGCTTGATCTGCGGACCGATCGGGCGCCCCGTCGTGGCGGTCAGGCTGATCGAACCGTCGGCCGCGGCCTTGACCAGCTCGAGCTGCGGTTGCGGATTGTCGTCGCACACCTCGATGTCCTTGAACTCGACGTGCATCACGCAGCCCGCATGCATCTGGAGCACAAGATGGCCGGCCTGATAGTCGGGCGCGTCCTCGACTTCGGCGGTCTTGGTGCCGTTGACCGTGACGGCGATCTTCTGGCCGTGGGCATCGATCACCATTTCGTTCCATTGGCCCTCGGGCTTGTAGAGCTTGGATTCACCTTCCGGGGGCAGCTTGTCGAGCCAGCCACGGCCGTAGCTTTCGTAAACGCCGCCCGTGCCGCTGCCGTCGCGGCCTACCTGGATCTGCATCTTGTGCGCCTTCTCGGGAGGCAGGATCTTCGTGCGGACGTAGAACCCGCTGTCGCCCGAGAAACAGCGGAACTTGAACCGCACCGTGAAGTCCTTGTAGATGTCGTTGCTTTCCAGCAGCCCGTAGAGTTCGGTCGTGTCGGCCGTGCCGACGATGGCGCCGTCCTTGACTTCCCACTCGCCATGGCCCACCTTGTGCCAGCCCGTGAGCGTCTTGCCGTCGAACAGCGGCTTCCACGTGCACTTCTCGCCCGCCTGAGAGACCAGGCCCGTGCAGACGACCAGCAACAGGCCGGTCACGACAGTCTTCAGAGATTGCATCAGAGGCTCCTTAAGGTGAGGCTTAGAGCCGACCCCAAAACTGCTGCCGCTCCTACCGTTTTCCGCCCGTGGGAGACCTTTCTTGTGGTTTTGGGATAGGTCCTTAGCTCGACTTTTGCCCTTTTTGAGGGGGGATCGAGCGAGGAATTGATGTTGGTGAATTTGATGTTATAGCGCAAAAACAGACTCCTTCTGATTCCGTGTTGACGCACGGTTCGAACCAGAAAGGAGTCTAAAATGGTTTCCCTGGCTACCGTGGCTGAGCCACTGCTGATGACGTTTTCTATAGCATTTACCGAGCCGACCTTCAAGCGAGTTTTGGTGTTGCTGGTGGGAGCGATCCTTACTCGGGGACGTCGCACAGTGAGCTCGATCCTTTGGACCATGCGTGGTTTGACTCCTGGTTCCCCAAGCAGCTACCACCGCGTGCTGAGCCGGGCTCGCTGGCATTCCTGGCTGTTGGCCAAGGCTTTGGCCACGTTCCTGATGGCATTGGCCGAGGAGCACGGAGTGGGGGACTGGATTCTCATCGCGGGTGACGACACGGTGGCCGGGGCCAAGGGTGCGAAGGTTTACGGCAAGGGATGCCATCACGACGCCGTGCGAAGTTCGCACAGCCATACGGTCTGGCGTTGGGGACACCGTTGGGTCGTGCTGGCCATCATGATCAAGTTTCCTTGGGCCCAACGTCCGTGGGCCTTGCCCATTCTGACAGCCCTGTACCGCCCTCGTAAACTGAATGAAGAAGAAGGACGTCGACACAAAACGGCCATTGATTTGGCTCGCGGCATGATGGCCGTCCTGATGCGGTGGTTTCCGGACAAGAAGTTCGTATTTCTCGGTGATGGCGGTTACGCTTCGCACGACTTCGCCCGCTTCTTCCATCGGCACCGAAGACGTGCCGCGTTGGTGAGCCGGTTTCTTGGCGGTGCCGCATTGTATGATCCGCCCCCCATATATCGAGGCTCGGGACGGCCACGAGTGAAAGGCCGACGACGCAAGAGCCCGGAACAGGTCGTTGCCGACGGACGCTTGAAAAAGATGACTGTTGATTGGTACAGCGGCACCAAACGAGATGTGAAAATCCTCGACCGGACCGGATGCTGGTACAAGAGCGGCGGTGGCCTCGTGCCACTTCGTTGGGTGTTCGTACGTGACCTGACGGGGAATCGACGCGAAGAGTACTTTTATACCACGAACCCCCAATTCAACGCCGGAACGATCATCTATTACTTCACTTGCCGATGGTCGATCGAAACCACTTTCCAGGAAATGCGTGCACATTTCGGCTTCGAAACCACCCGCGGGCGTGTTGCCAACACGATCCTTCGTACCGGCCCTTGCCTGCTGGGACTGTTCAGTGTGGTCAGTTGGATCTATGACAAGCATCTCAAACATCATCAACCACGACTCGGTCATCGACCGGGCTACGAAAAGCTCCAACCTACCTTTGCAGACGCCATTGCCGAAGTTCGCCGCCTGTTCTGGACTGAAACCATTTTTCAACAGCCTTACCTGGCGAAGGCCATCCAAAAAGTACCACCGAAATTCAAGCACCTATTGCTCGATTGCCTCTGTCAAGCCACATAAGCAGTCTGAAATGGGCAAAAGTCGAGCTTAGTGGGGTGGATCGCGGTGGCAGAAGCGGCCCTCCGACCGTGGCGTCTGCCGGAGCGTGTCGGGGCAGGTCGGACTGGATCGACGATAACCGCCCGTCGGGCCACCGTCAACACAAATTGGACTCCCTCGGCGACCCTGTTGTAGAATGGCGGGGCTGTTTTCTGGCGTGTTCCAATGGCCTTGCGTGACTGCCGGAGGGAATTGCGGCAAGGCGCTGGAGGAACTCGATGGGACGGGGCTGACAGAGGTTCGCGGGCAAAACACGGACGGAAACCGAGCGCGGGGCAAGCCCACGCGGCTATCA
>CAYSCH010000606.1:0-3379 GCA_964429355.1 uncultured Planctomycetaceae bacterium
ACCTGTCCGTCCGGCTCAATACCACCGCCGATGCCCCACTGCTCGCCGATGCCGTACGCATAAGACGAGCGATTCCCGGCGTGAATATCCAGCCGACCATTTATGCTCTGATAACGCAACCGGATACGATCACGCTCACGGCAGAAGGAGTGGGTGACGAGGACGGCTCTGTCGAGCGAGTCGAATTCTATCGCGGCTCGGAACTCCTTGGCACCGACGAAGATGGCTCCAACGGCTGGGCCTGGACCGGCAGCACGGCCGCCTGGCCGCAGGGGGAATATACCTTTCACGCCCGGGCCCAGGACAATCTGGGCGCCTGGAGCGAAATGGCCTCCACAACCGCCGCGTTTTTCAGCGCCACGGAGAGCAGCGACACGATCGTCTTCTCCACCGGCCTCGAGCATTCGCTGACGATCAATGGCGTGCCTTATGACTTCACCCTGCCGAAGGTCGATTTGGTCCACATCAGCGGCCTCGGCGGCAACGACCGGATCACCATCTACGGCTCTGCCGAGAACGAAACGGTTACGCTCCGCCCCGGCTCCGCCGATCTCGTGGGCCAGTCCTACCGCTTCTACGCCGTCGGCATCGAGACGATCACTGTCGACGCCGGCACCGGCACTGACGACACGATCTCGCTCGCCGGCTCCGCCGGTTCGAACCGCCTCTACAGCTACGATAGCTACACCGTGCTCTCCGATTCCATCAACTCGTTCCGCCACCGCGCGCAAGGGTTCGATTCCCTCACGATCGACGCCTCCGCCGGCGAACGAGACTACGCCTTCTTCTACGACAGCCCCCAGGACGATGTGCTCGACGCCAGCCCCGACCAGGTGATCCTTGACCGGGCCGTCGGCACCGCAGACGCAACCAGCACGACCGCCCTCGGTTTCGAGCGGGTCTACGTCTACGCGACCAAGGGCGGCAATGACAGCGCTACCCTGACCGGTTCCAGCACCGCGGCCAACCGGTTCTACGGCTACGCCGCCTACAGCATCCTCACCGAATCGGCAGGGTCCTTCTACTTCTACGCCAAAGGGTTCGACACGCTCTCGGCCAGCTCCCCCAGCGCCGCCTATACCTACGCCTATCTCTACGATAGTCCTGAAGACGACACGCTCGATGCCTGGCCAGGCCTGGTCACCATGAACCGAGCCGACGGCTGGTCCGATACGACAGCCATCGGCTTCAGGCGGGCCTACAGTTACGCCAACAGTGGCGGGCTGGATACGGCCAATCTCCACGATTCCTACGGCAACGACACCTTCTTCGGCCGCGGCGACTACGGCTACATGTCCGACTCGGCCGCCACCTACTACCACTACATCAAGTACTTCGACTTCGTCTACGCCCACTCCGACGACGATTCGTCCAATACCGACCGGATCCACGTCGACACAAGCCTGGCCTACCAGTTCATCCGCATGGGCACCTGGCGCTAAATGGGCTTGCATGATTCGCAGAAAAGCAGTCGTCCTGAAGATAGCCGCGTGGGCTTGCCCCGCGCTTGCCTCCCCTCGCCACCGACACCCCACCACACATGATAGCCGCGTGGGCTTGCCCCGCGTTCGGGTTGCCTTCGTGTTCTGCCCGCCAGTCCTGTCACTCCCGCCCCATCGAGTTCCTGATTGCCTTGACGCAATTCCCTCTGGGAATCACGCAAGGCCATTTAGGTGGCGAAAAAACGACCTTTCCAGTTCGTCGCACTGCTTGCGAGCAAGCAGTGCTCAATTGTTACCCGGTCACACTCGAGGCGCGTTGCCGTGCCGCGCGGCGGCGATCGGTTTCCTTGAGGATGGTCTTCCGCAGGCGGATCTGGGTCGGCGTGACTTCGACCAGTTCGTCTTCAGCGATGTATTCCAGGGCCGATTCCAGCGAGAGCACCCGGGGGGGCTTCAGAAGAATGTTGCGGTCGCTGCCGGAGGCCCGCATGTTGGTGAGTTTCTTCTCTTTCGTCGGATTCACCGGCATGTCTTCGGAACGGCTGTTCTCACCGACAACCATTCCCTCGTAGACGACGTCGCCCGGCGCCACGAACAGTTCCGCCCGTTCCTGCAGGCCGTCGAGCCCGAAGGCAACGGCCTTGCCCGTGGTCATCGAAACGAGCACACCGTTGCTCCGGCCGGGGACCTCGCCTTCGGCCGGCGCGTAGCGCTCGAAGCGGTGATGCATGATCGCCGTGCCCTGCGTTGCATTCAGCAACCGGGTCCGCAGACCGATCAGGCCGCGGGCCGGTATCGAAAAGGCCACGTAGGTGTAGTCGTCGTGATTGGTCATCTCGACCGGCTGACCTCGCCGGGCGCCGACCAGTTCCATCACCGGGCTAAGCTTCTCGGGCGGAACCTCCACGACCAGGCTCTCGAAGGGTTCTTCGAGCACGCCCTGGTTGTTGTGGTAGATCACCCGCGGCTTGCCGATCGACATCTCAAAGCCTTCACGGCGCATGGTTTCTATAAGCACGGAGAGGTGGAGGATGCCGCGGCCGGAGACCTGGAACGTGTCGCCCCCTTCGAGCGACTCAACTCGCAGGGCCACGTTGCGCTCGAGCTCGCGATAGAGCCGTTCGCGAAGCTGCCGCGTGGTGACATACCGGCCTTCCTTACCGGCCAGGGGCGAAGTGTTGATGCCAAACACCATCTGGATCGTGGGCTCGTCGACCTCCACTCGCGGCAAGGCCCGGGGCGTTTCCGGATCGCTGATCGTGTCGCCGATCGTCACCTCATCCAGTCCCACCACCGCCGCCACGTCGCCAGCGGTTGCCTCTTCCACCTGGATGCGGCCCAGCTTGTCGAACAGATGGAGCTCGGCGATCTTGCCTCGGGCGATCCGGTTGTCGGCCTGCATGAGGGCCACCTGCTGGCCCTGGCGGATCTTGCCCGACTGAATCCGGCCGATCGCGATGCGGCCCACGTAGGGCGACCAGTCCAGCGTGTTGACGAGCATCTGCAGGGGAGCATCGAGATCGACCTCCGGGCCGGGCACAGCCTGGAGGATCAGCTCCAGGAGCGGTTTCATCGAGTCGGTGCGCACGCCCGGCGACGCGGTGGCGTAGCCCTCCCGGCTTGTGGCAAACAGGTAGGGGAAGTCGCGGAGCACGTCTTCGGCCCCCAGATCCAGCAGCAGTTCGAAGGTCTCGTTGAGAACCTCCTCCGCCCGTGCGTCGGGCCGGTCGATCTTGTTGATGACCACCACCGGCTGCAGGCCGCATTCCAGGGCCTTGGAGAGCACGAAGCGGGTTTGCGGCATGGGCCCTTCCGCGGCGTCCACCAGCACCAGGGCCCCGTTGGCCATCCGGAGCACCCGTTCCACTTCGCCGCCAAAGTCGGCATGGCCGGGCGTGTCGATCAGGTTGATCTTCACTCCGCGGTAGTGGAGGGCG
>CAYSCH010000607.1:0-2322 GCA_964429355.1 uncultured Planctomycetaceae bacterium
AGTACACCCCACTGGGCTCGAACCAGTAACCTTCGGTTCCGTAGACCGATGCTCTGTCCAATTGAGCTAGGGGTGCTCGTGGCAAATACAACATGCCATCCGGGCAATGGACCCTCCCGGAGGGTTAGCTATCAGTGTAGCAGAATTCCCCGAAGCCGCAAGCCCGTCTGATCGCAGTTCAAGCCCCTTGAGAAGTCGCCGGATGCCTGCTCTTCTCCCGCTTGTCACCCGCCTCAGACCGAGACGCGATCGGCCGGCGAATTCCGTGCAGATTGCCTGTCACAAGCATTCCCAGATCCTTTTCGCCGATTCGGCCGTACCAATCGGTGGGGGAGTTTCGGACGGATTACCTCTCTGTTTTTCGGGCGCTGCGGTCAGTCGCCGGGCATCCGCCAGTCTCCTGGAAACGGCAGGAAGTCGATCACTTTTGCTCCAACTGCATCTATTCGAAGGTAAAAGTTGCGTAATTCTTGCGTCTTCGATTTCTGCAGGAGCCGAGCCGGATTGTACTCGTTCCGCCCACGAAATGGACCGGTCTGGCGGCAAAACACGGCAGCCCGCAGGTTGAGATGCTATACTGGCGTCGGCGGAACCGTAAAGGTCGGCGGAATCGGTGCAAACCGTGGATTCTGCGGGACTGTTTTCTTCCTACGGCGACAGGGGGGAAAGCAGCGTGGCCCGGGCGGTTTAGCCCCGTACCATGGGTGCGAAAAGCCGGCGGAGATGTTAAGCTAATCGCTGTCCTGTGGGGTCTGTAACACGCGCAGCATTCCGCTGCCGCAAAAAGGTGAGACGAAATCTGCATGAGTAACGACCGACTGCCAACGATCATTCAGGGCGGAATGGGAATCGCGGTATCAGGGTGGCAACTTGCGAGAGCGGTTTCCACCACCGGGCAACTCGGTGTGGTCTCCGGGACCGCGCTCGACACGGTGCTCACCCGGCGACTCCAACGGGGCGATCTTGGAGGACACGTGCGACGGGCGCTCGACCACTTCCCCGTACCGGGAGTGGCCCAGCGCATCCTTGACCGATATTACGTGCCGGGCGGAAAGGCATCCGACAAACCCTATCGCGCCAGCCCGGTTCCCTCGCTTCGCCTCAGCCGCCATTTGCAGGACTTGCTGGTCGCCAGCAATTTCGTGGAGGTCTTCCTGGCTCGGGAAGGACACGACAATCCGGTCGGCATCAACTATCTGGAGAAGATTCAACTGCCGACATTGCCGTCGATCTACGGTGCCATGCTGGCAGGCGTGTCCTGGATCCTCATGGGAGCGGGAATCCCTCGAACCATTCCTGGCGTGCTCGATCGCTTGGCGTCGGGCAAGGCCGTCGAACTTGAGGTCAACGTGGCCGGAACGGGACGTCGCGACGACGTGGTGTCCCGATTTGATCCGCGAGCCTATGCGGAAGGGCAGGAGATTGAAGTAGCCCGGCCCCGATTCGCCGCCATCATCTCCTCGGCAACCCTTGCCACCATGCTGACCAAGAAGTCCACCGGCCGAGTCGACGGTTTCGTAGTCGAGGGTTTCTCCGCAGGGGGCCACAATGCCCCGCCACGCGGCAAGATGCAGCTCACCGCCGAGGGAGAACCGATCTACGGCGAACGAGATATTCCCGACCTGGAAGCGATCCATGCCCTGGGCTTGCCTTTCTGGATTGCCGGGTCATGCGCGCGGCCGGAACTGGTGGCGGACGCGGTGAAACGCGGCGCCGCCGGCGTCCAGGTCGGCACCGCCTTCGCTTACTGCCAGGAATCGGATCTCGATCCCGAACTCAAGCGGAGAATCCTCCAGGCAAGCCGCGAAGGGAAGGCGAAAGTCTTTACG
Source organism: uncultured Planctomycetaceae bacterium (assembly GCA_964429355.1). Taxonomy (GTDB): domain Bacteria; phylum Planctomycetota; class Planctomycetia; order Pirellulales; family Thermoguttaceae; genus JAAYAY01. The sequence goes on from CAYSCH010000607.1 coordinate 1,830, forward strand.
GACCCCATTGCCTCTCCGGCAGGATTTCCGTTCAAAGTAGTGCGGGTCGAAGGGAGCCTATCGGAGGAAGCGGCCTACCATGCCCGGAAGCGAATCTGCGATCTCGGCTACCTTCGGCACGCCTACGAGAAGGACGACGGAACGATCGGCTGGCGATGCCCGGCCGAACCGCAAGACGACTACCTGCGCAAGGGAGGCAATCTCGAAGATACGAAAGGCCGCAAGTGCATCTGCAATGCCTTGATGGCTAATATCAGCATGGGCCAGTTGACTCGCGGCGGCGAGCCCGAAGGGCCCCTGGTTACCTCGGGCGACGAGGTGGTCGAGGTGGCAAGGCTCCTTCGCGACGGCGCCGACTCCTACACCGCCAGCGACGTGATCGAGTACCTGCTCGCCGACTTGCCGCGACAGGACGATCAGCCCTTACTTCCCGCCCGCCGCGACGAGATGGATCCGGAAGAGAGTCTCGTTCCCGCGAGCGGTCCAAGCCAGG
>CAYSCH010000607.1:2332-3362 GCA_964429355.1 uncultured Planctomycetaceae bacterium
CTGCACCGTCCGTTGGCTGAATCGTCTTGCGCCGGCGTTCGTCTGCGAGAAACTCGCAGAACGGTCTACCGCGACGCAACCGGCCGGACCGGCAATCCCAAACAGAACACGGGCGCAGCCAAGCGCGGCGCAACTCCCCACAAATACCTCCACGACGGCTGCCCCTTCGGCGCGTGGCGTTTGGCGGAGGGAGCGGTTATGCTGGTCTTTGAGCCGGAGGATGCGATGGCGTCCGTTTTCGGCTTCCTCGCCGCGTTGTCTTGGTTCGGCAGCCTTCCCCAGTCACCCATCCGGAGAATATGCCATGCTACGTCCCAATCGCCGCGACTTCCTGCGAACCACGCTTGCCGCCGGAACGGCCCTGGCCTTGCCGGCCTGTTCGGGTCTTGCCGCCGGCGCCAACGACACGATCAATCTGGGCTTCATTGGTTGCGGCGGCCGCGGCGGCGAGCAAATGCGTGCCTTCAGCAAGCTCGAAGGCGTACGTTTCGCCGGACTATGCGATCCCGATCCGCAGCGTCTGGACGCCGCGAAACAGAGGTTTCCCGACGCCAAGATCTCCGCCGACATGCGAGGCCTCATCGACGACAAGGGGATTGATGCGGTGGTGATCACCACCTGCAATCACTGGCACTGCCTGGCTGCGATCTGGGCGATGGAAGCGGGCAAAGACGTCTACGTGGAGAAGCCGCTCTCGCACAGCCAGTGGGAAGGCCGCCAGGCCGTGGCGGCGGCCAAGAAGTACGGCAAGATCTGCCAGGTCGGTACCCAGCAGCGGTCGGATCCGATGCAGGCGGAAATCAAGGCATTTCTCCACGAGGAGAAAGCCCTCGGCGAAATCAAGCTGGCCCGCGTGAATCGTTACGGAGTGCGAGCCCCGATCGGCAAACGTACCGAGCCGCTGCCGATCCCGGAGGGGCTCAACTACGACCTTTGGCTCGGCCCGGCCCAGGAGAAGCCGATCTATCGCGACAACCTGCAGTACGACTGGCACTGGGACTGGAACACCGGCTCCGGCGAGATGGGCAAC
>CAYSCH010000608.1:0-1804 GCA_964429355.1 uncultured Planctomycetaceae bacterium
GAGAGCGTAATCCGTGAATTCGACAATCTATCCAAAAACGTGACCTCGCAGGGTTTGTCATTGAGGATGCGTGGCATGGGTGGGGTCCTTTCTCCCGCTTGGCGGCGAGCGTTGATGGTGGAGCGTCTCCGGGGCGGCTCGTGCTCCCGCCCCGGGAAGCCAGTAGAAATTTAGGCGGCGTAGGTCGCCTGCAAATTCTTGATTTTTGCGATCACGCTGCCGTAAGTATCGTCCTCCAGCACCTGGAGGTCGCCGGCCTCGGCGAGCCTCTTGCCGTCCACGGAGATCGGCGCGGCCATCACGCTCACCTTGGGCCAGATCAATTCGACCTGGTATTTGTGCGGGCTGTCATACACCGCGCCCTCGGCAAGGACGTAGATTCCGAGCGAATCCGCGTCTGACAGGTGCTGCTGCATCACCATGTCGCGAAACTCGCGGTTGAGACTGATCTTTTGCGACCTTCCGCCGCGCATCGCCCGGGACGCATAGAGACCGCCCGCTCCAGGGACAAACTGGATTTCCATATTGTTGTTGAGGGTCCATGACAGCTCCTTCATGGAGGCTTGCAGCTGACGCCCTCCGGAGAACGCGGACCCGTTCCATGCGCCGCCCACGGTGAGGTACATCTGCGAGACCCTCAGCGGCGTCTCGTTAACCCTCGCCGGAAACGTCATCCAGGCCGTTTCATCGGGAACGTACAGAATCTTGTAGTTCACGAGATCGGCAGTGGCGCCGGGGGCGGAGATGGATATCACGGCCGGGGTGTCTGCCGAGACTGCGGAGTAGACCACCTCGGTCCATACACCAGTGGACAGTTCCACCCGGATCCGCTGGACGTTCTGAAGACGCTCGGCGGCTGAGGCCCCCTCAACGGCATTGGCAGCCAGGGTAATGGTCGTCGCGTTTTTCGCCGCCTCTACCGTCTCCTCGGTGACGTTGTCGGCGTATTTCCCCGTGGCCTTGACGGTTCCGGTAATCTTGCACCAGGAATCCCGTGAGAATGTCGCCTGCACGGAATCCACAAAGCCGGAGGCGAAGCGGCGCTTCAGCACCGTTTTCCCGTACCGGGAGGCGAACGTGAACGACGGCAGGGACCGGGAATCATCCAGATCGCCGTCGATCGGAGTGATCGTGTGCTGATATCCGCTGCCGGCCGCAGCGGAGACGACCTGCCCCAAGGCGTATGCCAGCAGAAATGCAAAGTGCTGGGGCTGCCCCTTATCGAAACTCGGTGACCAGTTGGCCAGGTTGCCCAAGTCATAAATGCTGTCCGGTTCCTCCTTGCCGGTGGCCTCGCTTTCGTTGGTTTCGCGCCGCGGCTCCAGGTTGGGAACGTTGCCGATCGCGCAGAGCATGGTCGTGTCGAGCGTCTGCTCGGTGTTGATCGCGGTTTCCTTGCCGGTGGCCGAGACGGCGATCAAATCGTGTGTTGCCATGTAGGATCTCATGATTTCACCTCACTGTTCTCGGCGTTTTCAGCGCTTTTCTTTGCGGATTTTGCCGTCCGAGCCGTGTCCGGATCCGGAACCGGCGCCGCATCCCGAACCCGCTCGAACCGCCTTTCCTCGCCAGGCGGAACCGCAGCATATATTTTCCCCGGGCAAAACGTGCGGCCCGCGAACGGCCCGTCAACGGCCGTGAATGATTCCTGCCCCCGTTTGAGTTTGTACGTCATAATTTGTTCTCCTTTCATGCCGTCTCGATCGGCACGTTGCTCAACCGATACACCATGCCGTAGGCCAATACCCCGCCGCGAGACGCGATCAGATCCTCCCGGACGGGCCGCAGAAAATCATAGTCGCCG
>CAYSCH010000608.1:1814-3339 GCA_964429355.1 uncultured Planctomycetaceae bacterium
CTGGAAGCCGATCAGTTTGCCCCGGACCGCCTCGATCAGGGCATAGGCCGCGATCGACCCCGTTGCCCGGCTCATCGCGTTTTGCGCGATCAGCACCACCAGAAAATCCATCGCCGCGGTCGTATGTTCCCCGGCCTGGTCGAACGGTTCAAAGTCCGCCCCCTGGTAGACCACGTGGAGTGAGGGCATCTGCTGAGGTTGGCGCAGGAGATCTTCGATCTCACCTTGCCAGGCGGCGACCGTGGCCACGTCCTCAATGGCCTCCAACTCATCGATGATTGCGTCCTGGATATCCTCGATCATCTAAAACCCCGACATTTTGTCCCGGCTGAATATACGGTCCACTGAACCCATGTTCACGCTGTGGTCGGTATCGGCCGGCGCCGGCGTGCCAGCCCCGATACTGATGCGTCCCGCCGCCACATTCTCCAGGAACCGGATCGCCTCGCGGTTCCGATCCTTGCGCACCTCGGGCATCTCCAGGTTGCTGCGGGAAAATAGGTTGTAAACGGCTATATCCACGCTGATTTGCATGATTTTCGGAGGGACTGGGGAAAGCGGGATGGCATAACGCCCCTGACAATAGGCGTCAACGGTCGCGTCGGCATCGGCGATGGCGGCGGCAACCACATCGTCATCCACCTCGCCGGCGCCGCTGTCGTCCGTCAGCGAGATCAACGTCGCCTCGCTGATCAGGTTCGATATATTCTCCTGAGTGCAGTAGGCCATTACCGTTTGCCTTTCTTGGCGGGTTTGACCGGTTCGTTGACGGTTTCTTCGGCTTCACCCGTCTCGGCCAAACCGGAATCGTTGGTTTTCTCTTTCTTGTCCGGGACGATCTCGACGGTCAGCATCCGTTCCGCTTTGAGCATGGCCAATTCATCCTTACTGAACCGGTCATCGGGATACTGCGTCTGCTCTTTCGGATGGGCGATGCCGCACCGTCTGAATCCGGCTTTTTTGCTTCTGATTTTGATCATCTCTACTCCTCCTTGCTCGAGCGTTTTTCCCGCTCACCCTGCATCCGGTCCGAACAACCGGGGGTGAGCGGGGCGGGCCCGCTCTCCCGCAAGGTTTTCGTTATGCAAGCCAGGGCACGACCACCAGCTTCGCGGTGTTGTACCAGACGTTCGACGCCCCGGCGGCGTCGAACTGCGCTTCCACGACGCCCCGGCCAGCCGATTCCAGGGTCGGAGGAACGACCAGGTGGGTCGGCGTGATGCCCAGCGGAACGCCCTCGTCGTTGGTGAAGGCCATCATGGCCGCCCTGGCCGCCGCATAATACGTGGCGTTCAGGGTCTGCTTGCTGCCGTAACCCAGCTGCCACAGTCCGTAGCCGACGTTTTTCCGGTCATCGACGCCGTAGCGGAACTTTTTGCGCATGAAGACGTTCTCATCGTCCGGCTTGTCCATCGACACGAACTGGGGGCGCTTCCGGATCTGGAGAACGATGGGCTTGATCGGCCTGGAGAGATCGAGGAGGTACCAGGGGGTGCCCGCGCCGCCGCCGGTATTGGAGACGGAC
>CAYSCH010000609.1:0-3330 GCA_964429355.1 uncultured Planctomycetaceae bacterium
GACTCTTTGATTTCCTGCAGGACCTGTTGCGGACTGCCTGTCGACAAGGCCTTGGCGAGAGCCAGGTAGCCGTCGCAGGCGAGGTAATCGTGGATCCGGGTCGGATCGATTGTGTGGCCCATCCCCAGGACGGTGCGCTGCTGGTGTTTGAAGAAGGGGATGTCGTCGCGGCGGTGGCAGACGTTTCCGGTCTGGGGGTCGCGATAGAGCAACTCTTCGGCAAAGCTGCCGGAAAGTGAGGCCTCGATGATCCGGGGGACGTGTTCGGGCTTGACCTGCGTGTAGAAGGCCTCTTGGGGCTCGGCGAGAATGAACGGGCCCATCTCGCAGAACCCATGGCAGCCGGTGATCCGCAGCGAGATCCTGTCTGCCAGGCCATTGCGGAGGATGTAGGCTTTGGCGGCGGCTGCGGTGTGGTTGGAGCCGCTCGCCCCGCAGGCGGTCCCGGCACAGATTGTGATACGGATCTTCTGCTGGTCGGCATCGGCCAGCAGCATGCTGCGCAGGGTGCGCAACTCTTCGCAGGAAGATAACTTAGGCATATAGGTTCCTCGGTATTACTCCGTGTGGCAAGGCGCCGGACCGAGACGACTGGGGTCAGGTCAAATCCAACAGGTGTTTATCGCAGCCACGGCGCGAGCAGATCCGCAGCATTGCGCCACCCTCGACGATCAGCGACACGAACGGCGCCTCACACACCGGGCAATCCGACCCGGCGAGGAGTTCCGCGTGGCAATAGGGGCAAAAGAATCGGGCCACGCCATTGCGGGGAACGTCGCAATCCGTAGAGGAGCCTCCGCTGCCATACAAAGGGGAAAGCCGCAGCCAGCCTTGCTGGTGATCCGAGAGGATGCTCACGCGGATGGACGGATGGCCGTCGATCGGACAGGCTGGGTCCATCAGGCTGTGGTTGCAGCGGGAACAACTTGCCCGGAGGGGGAAGAGCCGGTCGTCCTTGGCCGCTTCCGTGCGGTCGATTCCTGCCAAGGCCTGGTCGAGCAACGACCGGACCCTCGATTTCTTCATTTTCGAAGAGTAGTGGCCGTCGATCACGACCACGGGCCCGAGGGCGCACGCTCCGAGGCAGTTAACCGTTTCCAGGCTGAACTTCCCGTCGGCGGTGGTTTCGCCCGCTTCGATGCCGAGCTGCTGCTGAAGCTGCTCCACAATGGCCGGCGCACCGCGGACATGACAGGCGGTCCCCAGGCATGCGCAAACGAGGTGCTCTCCCCGCGGTTTGAGGCTAAACGACCGATAGAAGGTGGCGATTCCATAGATATCGACCAGGGAGCGTCCCGTTCGCTGGCTTACGACTCGCAGTACTTCTTCAGGCAGATAGCCGTAGCGAAGCTGAATGTCTTCCAGGATGGCGATCAGACCGCCCCGGCGGCCGTCGTACTTTTGCAGGATCGCCGAAATGTCTTTTTCATCGATGCCAACCATGGACTGACGATCGTCTTGGTTGGGCGCGGTTTCGCTGGATGTCATGCTAACAGTACTCCTCGCAATGCCAAACACCCCCTTCGGTCACCCGCAAAACGCAGTGTTTGCGATTCTCACAGTCGGTACACAGCCCCTTGAGCGGGACTCTGTCGGTGGCAGCCTTGCCGCGTGGCTGGGAAGGGCTTTCCCAGAGTGTTGGCGGCAGGCGACGCTCTGCACAATACTCCTCGCACTCGAAAACGTGTTTGTTGGATGTGCTCCGGTTCCTACAGGCAGAGGCGTAGGAGCACGCCGAGCAGAGGTCATGATTGTTTTCTGACATCAGCGATCCTCCCCCAATCTCTCGACGGAATACCGGCGGCGAACGGCGAAGATGCGGCGTTTCAAGAAAACCGATGTTGAACGCGATCATGGGATGGCTCCTGGCGGCCCCGGCTGGTGCAACAACCGTGCCGATTCCATCGGCCGCAGAGGATTTGGCCCATTGGCTCGATGCCGGGGCTGAGAACCCGGGAAAACCGTGGCGGCAGGCAATCGTGCCTGGCACCTCGCAACCGGCCAGGAAGGAGAAGAAGAGGGCCGAAACCGGGGAAACTTGTACCAGTGGGGAGAAACTACCCGGCTGGGAGCCGTTCAGGATTGGGCCCGGTCATCGACGGCTTTGAGCTTTTCGCGCAGCGTCTTGCGATCGATGCCCAGAATCCGGGCAGCCTTCGTTCGGTTTCCGCCAACGCTGGCGAGCACGTTGCGGATATACTCCACCTCGACTTCGGCCAGTGTGCGGGTGAGGTCGGGGCGCGGAGGCACGGAAAAACGCATCAGGGCCGGCAGGTCGGAGACCTCGATCGTGTCGCCGTCCGCCATTACGATCAGGCTATGGATGACGTTTTCCAGTTCCCGTACATTCCCCGGCCAATGGTAGCCGCGTGTCAGGATACGGACCGTCTCCTCGCTGAAACTCGGGACCGGCCCTCCCAGTCTTTCGGCGAACTTCCTGGCGAAATGGTGGATCAACAGGAGGGCGTCGCCGCCGCGCTGGCGCAGCGCGGGCAGCGTTATCTTGACCACGTTCAAGCGGAAGTAGAGGTCCTCACGGAAGAGCCCTGCCTCGGCCAAGGTGGGCAAATCTTTGTTGGTGGAGGCCAGGATTCGAACGTCTACTTCTCGCGCCCGGCTCGATCCGACCATGTAGACCTGCTTGTCTTCCAGGACGCGGAGGAGCTTCACCTGCATGTTGAGGCTGGTTTCGCTGATTTCATCGAGGAAGATGGTGCCGCCGTCGGCGGCCTGGAAGAACCCGGCGCGGGATTCTGTTGCACCCGTGAAGGCGCCTTTCATGTAGCCGAACAACTCGCTCTCGAGGAGCCCTTCAGGGATGCCTCCGCAATTGACGGGCACGAACGGCGCGGCAGAGCGGGCGCTGCTGTAATGAATCGCTCTGGCGACGAGTTCCTTGCCGGTGCCGCTTTCCCCGGAGATGAGGACGGTTGCCGACACCGCGGCAGCCTTGCCGATGGCCTGGAAGACCTTGCGCATCGGCGGCGACTCTCCAATCAGGCCATAGCTGACGGGCGCCGCCCGACGTGCCGCATGGGCGTCGTGACGGCGTGCGTGGAGCTTGGCCAACGCCCGTTGGACGGCGGCAAACAGCTCTTCATCGGTGAAGGGTTTTGCGAGGTATTCTTCGGCGCCGATCTTGACCGCCGTCACGGCACCCTCAATCGAAGGATAGCCGGTGATCATCATCACCTCGGTATCTTTGAGGTTCTCGCGCACATGGCGCACGAGGTCCAGTCCGCTGGCCCTGGGCATTTTGAAATCGGTGATCACCAGGTCCACGGGCGTGCCTTCCAGGATGTTCAGGGCCTCAGCCACGCCGAAGGCCGT
>CAYSCH010000610.1:0-3317 GCA_964429355.1 uncultured Planctomycetaceae bacterium
AGCAACGACCGTATTGCGGCTAGCCCCTGCCGTGGGCACTTCAGAGCCCGTCGGTGTGGTTGCCCGCCTGGGCAAGTTGCGGGGCTCTACGTATATTGACATACTTTGTCGAAAAACTCGCACCCGTTCCCTTTGACAGGCTGTCTGGACGCGGAGATAGGCACCCTGGATCTGATGTCGGCACAGGTCTGACGCACAGGAGCCAGAATCCCCGTTTCCGGGCAGCCGTTGAGTCGTGCAGTGCCATTTCAGCCCGTCAGCGAACCGATCGGCAGCCAGTTCGTTTTTCTTGGAACCGGGACGTCGCATGGCGTTCCCATGATTGGGTGTGGGTGCGACACCTGTAGGAGTATTGATTGCCACAACCATCGGACGCGTTGCGCCGTGGTCCTGGGCCTGCCGCAGGGAAATCTGTTGATCGACTCGCCTCCTGAGCTGCGACTCCAACTTCTGCGCGAGCGGATCGGCTTGATTCATGCCGTGGCTTATACGCACGCTCATGCCGACCACTTGTTCGGATTGGATGATCTGAGGATTTTCCCGCGTTATCTCGGCCACGAGCTTCCGATCTACTGCCGGGCCGCGGTGGAGAACCGAATCCGGCAGAGCTTCGACTACGCGTTCGATCCGGTGGTTCAGGCCTACCCTGCGGGTGGTATTCCTAAACTGACATTTCGAACCATCGAATCCCAAACGTTTGAAGTTCTGGGGGCCCGGCTGCTGCCCATCCCGCTGGAACACGGCCGCTACGATTGCCTGGGCTTTCGCATCGGGAAAGTCGCTTATTGTACGGATGTGAAGACGATTCCGCGAGCGAGCCTTGAGCTGCTGACCGATCTGGATGTGCTCGTGCTCGACTGTCTTCGTGACGAAGAGCATCCGACCCACATGAACTTCGACGAGGCAATGTCGACCATTGCGTTGTTGCGGCCTCGACGGACCTTTCTGACCCATATTTCCCACCGTCTCGAGCACGAGGCGACTACCCGACGCCTGCCCCAAGACGTCGAGTTGGCGTACGATGGGTTGAGGTTTCTACTGACATCTTTTTGAGCCGGAATTGACATGCCGACACAAACGGAACTGGAAAACCAACTTAGACCGTTGGGACAGCAGCATCTTGTGCGGTTCTGGGATGAGTTGGACGAGGAGGGGCGACGGTCGTTGGCAAGACAAATTGCCGGTATCGATTTCGCCCACATTGCCGAAACGCTGAAGAACCGGGGGCTGGGAGCGGAACTCGCCGCAGTGGCGGATCGCGCCGGTGAGCCCCCGGCGATTCGGCTTGGCAATCCGACAAATCGCTTTTCGCCGGGTGAAGCACGGCGTCGTGGAGAGGAGGCCCTTGCAGGCGGGAAGGTGGCTGTTCTACTGGTTGCGGGCGGCCAAGGGACGCGGCTGGGATTTGATCATCCGAAGGGAATGTATCCGATCGGGCCAGTCTCGGGGTGTTCGATTTTTCAGATCCACGTCGAGAAGATCCTGGCGACCGCCAGGCGATATGGCGCCCCCGTGCCATTCTATGTCATGGTCAGCCCGGCAACGGACCGCGAGACTCGAAAGTTCTTCGCGAAGAACGACCTGTTCGGCCTGGCCGAGAACGACTTTCGCATTTTCTGCCAGGGCACGATGCCAGCCGTCGACGACACCTCGGGCAAGGTGCTGCTGGCCGATCGCGGCCAGATCGCCCTGAGCCCTGATGGGCATGGCGGAACGCTGAGGGCCCTCCAGGCGAGCGGCGCCCTGGCCGACATGGCCCGGCGCGGCATCGAGCAGGTGTTCTACTTCCAGGTGGACAATCCCCTGGTCGACATCTGCTCGTCGGAGCTCTTGGGTTACCATCTGCTTGCCCGGTCGGAGCTGACCAGCGAGGTGGTCGCGAAAAAGACTCCCAAGGATCGGGTGGGCAACGTGGTGCAGGTGGACGGGCGTCTGCGGGTGATCGAGTACAGCGACCTGCCTGACGAAATTGCCGAACGGCGACGAGACGACGGCTCATTGGCGATCTGGGCAGGAAGCATAGCGGTCCACGTGTTTGATCTGTCGTTTCTCCATCGCATGGTCGACAAGGCGGATGCCCTGCCGTTCCACATCGCCCACAAGAAAGTGGCCTTCGTCGACAAAAACGGCGTCCTGCAAACACCGACCGAGCCGAACGCCTACAAATTCGAGCGGTTCATATTTGATCTGCTGCCTTCGGCGGAAAATGCCCTGGTCGTGGAGGTCGATCCGCGGCTGCATTTCGCTCCGCTCAAGAATGCCTCCGGTGCCGCGGAGGACACGCCCGAGAGTGTGCGGGAACAAATCGTGGCCCTCCATACCAACTGGTTGAGGAAGGCAGGGGTGGCGGTGGCCGCAGGCACGCCGGTTGAAATCAGCCCGCTCCTGGCCTTGGACGCGGAGGATCTGGCGGGCAAGGTCTCGCCGGGGACGCAGATTTCCGAGGCAACCTATTTCCGGGCGTGAGGGGGAATCAACGGGCCGATGCCGACGAGTTGAGTGCCACCCACGAATGAACCAGGGGCGCGAACACGGTTGATTGAGGACCCGAGCCTGGGGCACGTCCACGCGGCTACAGTGTTTGGAAGGTAAAGGCAGGCCGCTTCAGCGGTCGCACCAGCGAACTGGGGGCTCGCTGACGCTCGTCCCCAGCCAACCGCGGCGGTAATGGGTTTCAGTCCTTCTTTTGGGCTGGAGCGTCAAGTTTGAGGCTCTGGAATTCGCCGACGCTGTCTGGTTCCATTCCCGGAACGGCAGGAGCTGCGGGGGCAGAGCCGTCAGCCGGCTTTTCCTCGGCCTTCTTTTCCTTTGCCTTGACGATCTTATCCCGGCCGAGATGGATCTTCTGGTACTCGGCGTCGTCGATGATGTAGTACCAGTCGGCAAAGCGGGCGTTGAGTTCCTTGACCTTCTCTTCGCCCTTCTTGATGCTCTCCTCGTATTCGGTCTTCTTTCGATCGTTTTCCTTCTGGATCTCGGCTCGCTTCTTCTCGATCTCCTCGCGGGTCGGCTTCTTCTCCTCGGGCTTCTTTTCCTCGGGCTTCTTTTCCTCGGGCTTCTTTTCCTCGGCCTTCTTTTCCTCGGGCTTCTTTGCCGCTGCGCCCTCTTCAGCCTCCTTCTCCTTGGCCTTCGGGGCTTCACCGCCGGCAGCCTTGTCGCTATCAGCCTTCACCTCGTCGGGTTTGGCCTCGGGCTTTGCCTCCTCGGGCTTTGCCTCCTCCGGTTTGGCATCCTTGGCCTCCTCCTTCTTGGCATCCGCCTTCGCTTCGTCGGGCTTTGCGGCTTCGGGCTTGTCGGCCTTGGCCGCGTCTTCCTTC
>CAYSCH010000611.1:0-3312 GCA_964429355.1 uncultured Planctomycetaceae bacterium
CGGCTCGGGCGGCTCGGTGGGACGCTTTGTCGGGCCTTCGCCCTCCTTGGTTTTCTTTGCCTCCCCCTCCTTCTTTTCGTCCTTGCTATCTTCCTTCTTTCCGGAACTGTCGGCGTCAGGCTTCTTTCCCTCCTCGGGCTTCGCGCCTTCACCCGGCTTGTCTGGGCCGCCAGGTCCGGCAGCGCCCGACGGTCCGCCCATTCCGCCGGGGGGAGGACCACCACTGTTGATCACCGCTCCCGCCGGCATCGGCTGCGGAACGCCGTTTCGGAGCATCACCGGGCCGTTTGGACCTATCTGGACTGTCACTTCTTCCTGGTCTTCCTGGGCATGCAGCCAATTGCCGCCGAGGCCCAGCAGAAGAACGCTGGCCAGTACCACCGTCCATTGTTGATGCAGCAACATCTGAATAATCCCCATGCAATATCCGTGTACCACTTCAGCCAAAGGAAGCAGTTGGCAACGAGAGCAAGCGACCCAAATCCGCTTGTCCAAAAGACCTCAGAGGCGCCATCCTCCGGTCAATCCAGTTCGCTTTGTCTGCCTTCCAGCCGAAGCTCTTACTGCTCCAGACTGCTGAATAGATACAACTTCGCCTTCCGATCTGTTTCCATCACTGCCACGCCCCATATTACCCCAGGAAACGGTTCCAAAATTGCGACCAGAACTCCCCACAGGCAGGGACTTCTGGAATCGCCGCAGGTTCTGACTTCGGTACCGAACAACGCCAGCCAGAAAACAGAACCGAGCGACGCATGCGCCGTACCAACGCAGTCACGCCCCGCACCACTGCGCCGTGGGTCCATTATCCCACCAGAGACGGTTGAGCACAATCGTTTTGGAGTCGATGGAGATCTCACTTAGGGTGCTTCCATGCCCCTGCGTGCCTTGTCGTCCCGTTACCGCCTCTCAGTCGTCTTTCGCCTCCAGTACCACGGGAAATGCCAACCGATGAGACAGCTCCTGCCGAGAGTCCATCTTGAAACTGCCACGCCGGGATGGCCAGCCAGGAGTGCTTTTGTTGATCCCCCCGGTAGAATTAGGAATTGCCCGAGGCGATTCCCGTGGGGGACGCCTCCGGGTCGTTCCCCCTCGACCACACGACGCACAGTCTTCGAGGTCTGTTCCGCCGCTCCCATTGCCATCCTGACGCCGTTCACAAAATGCTTGCAGAAAAGGGCTTACGCCATATGACCAAAGTCTCCATGCCAGAGTCTCAGGAGACCCCCTCCCTCGACCCCCTGTCGTTGCAGCAGCTCGCCGCCCGCCAGATCGTCATCCTCGATGGAGCCATGGCGACGATGATTCAGCGATTGAGACTCACGGAGTCGGACTTCCGCGGGCAGGAGTTTCAATCGCACCAGTCCCCACTGCAGGGCTGCAACGATCTCCTCTCGCAAACATGCCCCGAAGCCATCCAGCAGATTCACCAGGACTTTCTGGAGGCGGGAGCTCACGTGGTTTCTACGAACACATTCAACGCAAACCGCATATCCCTCGCCGACTATCATTTGGAGGATCAAGTACGGGAAATCAATCGCGCCGCAGTCCGCTGCGCCCGCCAGGCGATCGTGGCATTCGGCCACCATGAGCTTCGGTTCATAGCCGGATCCATCGGACCGACCAATCGTACCGCGTCCCTTTCTCCCGACGTCAATGATCCCGGCTACCGGGCCGTTACGTTCGACGATCTCGTCGCGGCCTACTCCGAGCAGATCGATGCCCTTCTGGAAGCCGGCGTCGACCTCCTTCTGCCGGAGACTACCTTCGACACGCTGAACCTCAAAGCATGCCTCTTTGCCATCGAGAAGTGTTTCGAGCAGCGCGGCGTCCGCCTGCCCGTGATTGCCTCCGTAACGATCACCGACCTCAGTGGGCGCACCTTGTCGGGACAGACCCTGGCAGCCTTCTGCACCTCCATCCGCCATGCCGAACTGTTCGGCGTGTCGATCAATTGCGCCCTGGGGCCAGATCTGATGCGGCCCCACGTGGAAGAACTGGCGGCTATCTGCCCCGTTCGGACCGGCTGCTATCCCAACGCCGGACTTCCCAATGAATTTGGCGGTTACGATGAGACCCCCCAGCAGATGTCGCAAGTTCTCGGCCAGTTCGCGGCCAAGGGCTGGCTCAACTTCGTGGGCGGCTGCTGCGGCACGACCCCCGACCACATCCGCGCGATCGCAACGGCGGTCTCCGATTACCCGCCGCGCGTGATTCCTCGCCTGGAGCCCTATGCCCGCTACAGCGGCCTCGAACCGTTGATCCTCACGCCGGAGAGCAACTTCACCATGATCGGCGAGCGGACCAACGTCTCGGGCTCCAAACAATTTGCCCGGCTCATCCGGGAAGGTAACTTTGATCAGGCCGTCTCCATCGCCCGTCAGCAGGTCGAGGGGGGAGCCAACATCATCGACATCAACGTCGACGACGGCCTCCTCGACGGCGAGACCGTGATGCCCCGGTTTCTCAACCTCCTGGCAGCCGAACCCGACATCTCCCGCGTTCCCGTCATGATCGACAGCTCGAAGTGGTCGGTACTCGAAGCGGGCCTCAAGTGCGTCCAGGGAAAGTCGATCGTCAACTCGATCAGCCTCAAGGAAGGGGAAGAGGAATTCCTCCACCACGCCCGCCTCGTCTGCCGCTACGGCGCCGCCTGCGTCGTCATGATGTTCGATGAAGAAGGCCAGGCCGTCAGCGTCGAACACAAGGTCAAAATCGCCCGGCGGGCATACCACCTCCTGACCGAAAAAGTCGGCATGGCTCCCGAAGATATCATCTTCGATCCGAATATCCTCTCCGTGGCCACCGGGATCGAAGAGCACAACCAGTACGCCGTCAATTTCATCGAGGCCACTCGGCAGATCAAGCAGTTGTTTCCAGAAGTGCGAGTCTCCGGCGGCGTCAGCAACGTCTCCTTCGCTTTTCGCGGCAACGAGCCGGTCCGACGGGCTATCCATGCCGCCTTCCTTTACCATGCCATCCAGGCAGGGCTCGACATGGCGATCGTCAACGCCGGCCAGCTCGATGTCTACGAGGAGATCGACCCGGAATTGCGCCAACGGGTCGAAGATGTGCTCCTCAATCGCCGCCCCGACGCCACCGAGCGGCTTGTTGAGCTGGCCGAGCGGGTCAAGAACACGGACGCCGCCAGGGAAACCGAACGGGAAACCTGGCGCGAAGCTCCCCTCGAACAGCGTCTCAGCCACGCGCTCGTCAAGGGGATTGTCGAGTACATTGACGGCGACGTCGAAGAGGCCCGCCAGCGGTATCCTTCCTGCCTCTCGATCATCGAAGGACCCTTGATGGACGGCA
>CAYSCH010000612.1:0-3301 GCA_964429355.1 uncultured Planctomycetaceae bacterium
CCCGGATGGACGCCAGAGCAAGAAAACCAATAATTAAGCGGAACGTTGAAAAGAAACAGCTCCCCCCCAAGTATCAGGTTTGGGTTGACGCCCGAAAACGTTTTCATCTCTCCCACACGCACGTTCAGATGGCGAGAGAACTCGGCATGAATCCGAAGAAGTTGGGCAAGCTCGACAATCACAACCAGGAGCCCTGGAAGACGCCACTGCCGGTGTTCATCGAAGAGCTCTACTTCAAGCGGTTTCACAAGCACGGGCCGGACAACGTTCGCTCGATCGAACAGATGGTAAAGGACAAGAAACAGAAGCAGGCCGATCGCAAAGCTCGGAAGCTGCTGGAAGCCGATAGCGAAATGACGGAGCCGGATGGAGAGATGACACTGCCGGAGTGACGACGTATGGCAAACCAGGATCCGTGTCAATCGCCCGAGAGTCCTGCCACGGAGGGTTCCAGTCGCGACGCTACCCGAATGACCTGATCGAAAAGAGATCATCTCCGTCGATTGGAGTCGCATGACATGGTGCAGCTTGAATCGCTGGAATTGGCGATTTCAGCAACCAGGCCAGCCCTGGCCTTCACCATCGCTTGCCCGGGTCGAAGTTTTTGCGTATTTTGAGCGATTGGATTTCCCGCATGCCACACCTGTCCTGAAAGGCTCCCATGAACACGCCACTGACCAAAGTCCTCCTCCTCTTGATCCTGGTTCTCGCCGCTTCTCCTCTCCTCGCCCAGGGCTTTCCCCAGATCCCCGAAGGGCAGCGGATCAGCATGCTCACGCCACCGGCCAATCGGCCCGTGCGGATGGTGCTCGATACCGACACCTTCAACGAGATCGACGACCAGTTCGCCGTTGTCTACGCCTTGATTTCACCCGAACTGGATGTCCAGGCCCTTTATGCTGCCCCCTTCCACAACAACCGTTCCTCCGGCCCCGGCGACGGCATGGAAAAGAGCTACGAGGAGATCCTTCGGCTCCTCAGCCGGCTCGGCAAGTCTCCCGATGGGTTCGCCTTCAAGGGGAGCACGAACTATCTCGTCGACGTGAAGAATCCCGAGCGGAGTCCGGCCGTTGCCGATCTCATCGATCGGGCCAAGAAGAGCAGCCCCGAGGATCCTCTCTATGTGGTCGCCGTTGGCGCCATCACCAACGTCAGCAGCGCCATCCTCCTCGAACCGTCGATCATCCAGAACATCGTCGTCGTCTGGCTCGGCGGTAACGGCCTCAATTGGCCCCACCAGCATGAGTTCAATTATCACCAGGACCTGAACGCGTCACGCACGCTGCTGGATTGCGGAGTTGCCCTCGTGCAGCTTCCCTGCACGCCCGTCGTTACCCATTTCGCGACCACCGTGCCGGAAATGGAGACCTACGTTGCCGGTCGCGGCGCCATCGGCGACTACCTCCTCGAGATCTTCAAGGACTATCACAAGGACCATTTCGCCTGGTCCAAGGTCCTTTGGGACATGACGGCCGTGGCCTGGGTGGTCAACGCCAACTGGCTCCCTTCCGACCTGGTCCACAGTCCGATCGCCACGGACAACTACACCTTCAGCTTCGACAACTCGCGGCACTTCATCCGCTCCGTCAACTTCGTCCATCGCGACCCGATCTTCCGCGACTTCTTCACCAAGCTGGAAAAACAGAAGAAATAGCGTGGGGTGACAAACGCATGAAAACAACTCGTCGGCAATTCATCGCCGCCGCCACGGCCGCCACGCTCCTTTCGTCCACTTCCCGAGCGGCGGGGCCCAACGACGTGATTCGCATCGCCCTGCTCGGGGCCGGCTGGCGGGGAGGGCAGTTGATTCCACAGTTCGCCCAGATTCCCGGCGTTCGGATCGTCTCTGTGTGCGACCCCGACTCCAAGCGTGCAGCGGAGGGAGCCAAACAGGTGGAGTCCGTGACCGGCGTTGCGTCGGCCGAAATCCAGTCCGATCTTCGCCGCGCGATCGACAGCGATTCGGTCGACGCCGTGGTCAGCGCCACGCCCAACCATTGGCACGCGCTGGCCGCGATCTGGGCCTGCGAGGCCGGCAAACATGTCTACGCCGAAAAGCCGCTGGCCCACAGCCTCTGGGAATCGCAGCAGATGGTGCGGGCGGCGAAGAAGTACGACCGGATCGTCCAGTGCGGCACCCACCGGCGGTCTTTCCCGATCATCCGGTCGATCATGGACCGGATCCATGCCGGGGAGTTCGGCCGTGTGGTTCGTGCTCGCATTACCACCCGCAAGTTCCGCGAGTCGATCGGCAAACGCTCCGAGCCGATGCCGATACCGACCGAGATGGACTACAACCTCTGGGCTGGCCCGGCTCCCATGAGCCCGATCTATCGCAACGAATTCCATTACGACTGGCACTGGATGTGGGAAACCGGCAACGGCGAACTGGCCAACAACGGTTGCCACATGCTGGACCTTGCCCGTTGGGCCTTGGGCCAGGACAAACTGGCACCGGCGGTCACAGCCCTCGGCGGCCGCCTCGATTGGAACGACGCCGGCGAGACGCCCAACACGATGGTGGCCTGCTTCGACTACCAGCCGGCTCCCTTGATCGCCGAGGTGCACAATCTGGCCGTCACGCCCGGCGCACGTTCTGCTGGTGAATACCAGGGCCTTCAGCACGGATTCATCATCGAGTGCGAAGATGCCACGGTCCTCGGCGGCAACCATGTGGAAGTCCGCGACCGCGACGGCAAGACGGTTGAGCGTCATGCCGAGAAGGAGGGGAAGCTGCACCCGGCCAACTTCATCGACGCCGTACGCACCGGTTCCCGAGAGAATCTCACCTGTCCCGTCGAAATCGGACACGTTTCCGGCGGACTGGCCTTGCAGGCCAACGTGTCGTATCACCTGGGCGCGACCGGCGTGGACCGCCTCGACCGGGCGTACAACGAAACCACTCCCGAGACAAAGGTGACGATCGACCGCATGCTCGGCCACCTCGACGACTTGGGGATCGACTCGGCGAAGTCGCAACTGACCGTTGGGCCGACTCTCACGTTCGATCCCGAGTCGGAACGGTTCACCGGGGCACAGGCGCAGGACGCGAATCGGCTCCTGCGCCGGCCAAGCTATCGCGAGCCGTTCGTCGTAAAGGAAGTGAATTGACGACCGTTCAATTCGTGCTCCGGGTCCCACCGATCCCACTGTGGCGCGTCGCCAGGGCCGGCGCGCTCTGTCGCCGCCACTGCACAAGCCGCCGTGAGTGCCCAGCCCGCCGCGTCCGCGGCGACCATAACGAATCACCCCGACCCCATCCGGCTCGCGATCTGTTGATTTATGGTTCGGCGAAGTGCGG
>CAYSCH010000613.1:0-1784 GCA_964429355.1 uncultured Planctomycetaceae bacterium
GGGTCGATGGCCTCGATCTTGTAGGGAATACGGCGGAGGAAGGCCTCGTCGACCAGATCGCGCGGCTCGAGGTTGGTCGAGAAGACGATCAACTGATCGAAGGGCACGCAGATCTTCTTCCCGCCGGGGAGGCTGAGGAAGTCGAATCGTTTTTCGAGGGGCACGATCCAGCGATTGAGCAGTTCGTCGACGGGCATGCGCTGGCGGCCGAAGTCGTCGATCACGAGCGTGCCGCAGTTGCTCTTCATCTGCAGCGGCGCCTCGCAGATGCCGGTGGCACGATTGGCGGTCACCTCGAGGGCCGACATGGTGAGTTCACCGCCGGCGATGATGGTGGGCCGTTGGATGCGGACCCAGCGTTTA
Source organism: uncultured Planctomycetaceae bacterium (assembly GCA_964429355.1). Classification (GTDB taxonomy): domain Bacteria; phylum Planctomycetota; class Planctomycetia; order Pirellulales; family Thermoguttaceae; genus JAAYAY01. The sequence continues at coordinate 364 of CAYSCH010000613.1, forward strand.
TCGATCTTGCGGTGATCGAGGAGTCCGGAATGTTCGCCGACGGGCACCTCCACGTGGTTGATCGGATCGAAGACGCGGATGATCGTGCCGTCGATGCCGACGCAGCGGGGGATCCAGATGTGTTTGCCGAAGACGGCGGTGACGCGTTCGGCGATGCTCGTCTTGCCGTTGCCGGGAGGGCCGAAGAGGAAGAGTCCGCGTCCGGAGTTGACGGCCGGTCCGAGCCGGTCGAGCATTTTCTTGTTGAGCAGCAGATCTTCGAAGGCGGCGTGGAGGGCCTCGGGGGTGGGACGCTGGCCGGCGAGGGACTGGGCTGTAACGCCGGCGATGTAGTCGGCGAGGGTGACGGGGGCGGAGCCGAAGTAGCTGCACTGCTCGTAATAGCGTCGAGCTCGCTCGCGGCCCAGATCGCTGAGCTGGTACTGGTAATCGTTCATGAGGGCGGCGCCCTTGTGAACGACGAGCTGATCGGTCTTCAACTGGCGCAGGAGGGTGTCGACGGGCACGAAGGGGAGTCGGATGTGGTCGGCCACATCGTGACCGGACGCGTCGCCGCGGGCCATGAGGTACTTGAGAATGAGGGCCTCGACTTCGGTGTCGGTCAAACCGGCCTTGAGAAACGACTCGGGTTCGGTCGGTACGAAGGCGTCGTCAAGGCCAGAGTCGACCGGTTCCTCGGGGACGACTTTCGCTTCGGCGTCGGGAGCGGCCATCTTCTGGTGCAGCCGGGCCAGCAGGGCGTTGAGTTTCTCGTCTTCCTGCTCCTCGTGCTCCGGTTCGGAGGCGCTGAGGGAGAAGAAGGGATCGGCCGGATCGACGTCGCCGCGGGCCAGTTTTGCCAGCAGGTTTTCGTTGGAGGGGGGAGCCATGATTGCGATGCGTCGTTGGAGTCGTGGGAAGAGCGGTATCTCAAGATGAAGCCTAGCTTGTGGATGAGGCGGGGGGCGTAATTTCTGGAATCGCCTGGGATCGGGGACGAGATGAGGCCTGGTTTGTAAACTATTAGTGTTACAGGTTTTACGGCGAATCGGCCGTCGGGTTTTTGGATCGGGCAGGGTTGACAGAGAGGAAGGGGGGGCCTAGCGTGGGTTAGGATTCGAACCAACGCGACCAGGATGGCAGTCACCGTGGGCAATTGCAGCGATCCGTACAGAATCGAAATTCTCGACGACGCCATGGTCGACGTACTCCGCCGCAAGACGGCGATGGAACGTGTTGCCATGGTGTTTGACGCCGAACAGACTCTGCTGGCGATGCTTGGATCGCACCTTCAGCAGTCTCATCCGGATTGGAGCCAGGCCCAGATCGGTGAGGAGATTGCCCGGAGGCGCCGCCTTGCATCAAGCTGATCTGTTGCGGCATGTGATCGACATGCTCGAGGCTCAGGAACTCAATTACATGGTAGTGGGCTCTTTTGCCAG
>CAYSCH010000613.1:1884-3291 GCA_964429355.1 uncultured Planctomycetaceae bacterium
TCTTGTGACCAATAAACGGAACAGCCTGAGAATCGGGGCCGTTCAATACCTGAATTCGAAGCCCCTGATCGAGTGCCTGCCGGAGTTGTTTCCGGAGGCGGAGATTGTGACCGACCTGCCGAGCCGCCTGGCTGACGGACTGGCCGACGGGCGATTCGACGTGGCGCTGGTGCCATCGGTCGAGACCCTGCGATTGGCCGGGGCCCGGGTGGTTTCGGACGCCTGTGTATCGTGCCACGGGCCGGTTCGGAGCGTGAAGGTGTTTGGACGGGTGGCGCCGGAGCGGATCAGAACCCTGGCGCTGGATGAAGGGTCGCGGACGAGTGCGGCCCTCGCGCGGATCCTGCTGAAGGAGCGATACGGCCTGGAGCCGGAGTTGCGGCCGTTGCCGATCGGTGCGGTGGCCGCGGAATTCGAGGCGGACGCGGCGGTCGTGATCGGGGATCGGGCGATGGCGCCGATCAACGGGCAGTTTGCGTTCGAGTGGGACCTGGGGGCCGAGTGGCTGGGTTGGACCGGGCTGCCGTTTGTGTTTGCCATGTGGACAGCGGGCCCGAAGGTCGATGTGGACGGTCTGACGCAGGGGTTTGCCGAGGCCCGGGATCGAGGAGTTCGGCTGTGTGCCCAGATCGCCCATCGCGAGGCACGGAACCTGCCGATTTCGGAAGAGGAATGCCTGTCGTATTTTCGGGATGCGCTCGTGTTTCGCCTGGGGGCGGAGCAGCGGCAGGGGCTGACGCGATTCCGGAATCTGGCGGTCGGGCACGGTCTGACGCCGCGGGAGGCTGGCTTTGTCTTCGACGATTGACAGACTGTTGAGCCGGGCAACGGGCGGAGAACGATTGAGCCGGGAAGAGGGCCTCGCCCTGCTCCAGTCGGGCGATCTGGCGGCCCTGGCGCGGGCGGCGGACGAGGTGACGCGGCAGAAGCATCCGGAGGGTTTTCGCACCTACAATATCGACCGGAACATCAACTACACGAACATCTGTGTGAGCGGTTGCCGGTTCTGCGCTTTTCACTGCAAGCCGGGGGCTGCGGACGGGTACGTGATCGAGCGGGGCGAACTGGATCGGAAGATCGAGGAAACGATTGAGCTAGGCGGCGACCAGATTCTGCTCCAAGGGGGCATGCATCCCGATTTGGGGATTGGCTGGTATGAGGAACTGGTTCTCGAGATCCGCCGGCGCTATCCCCAGATCCATGTGCACGGTTTCAGCCCGACGGAGATCGAGCACATTGCCCAGGTCTCGGGGCTTTCGACGGTCGAGGTGCTCGAGCGGCTGCGTTCGGCCGGCCTGGGGAGCTTGCCGGGGGGCGGGGCGGAGATTCTCGTGGACCGGGTCCGCAAGGCACTGAGTCCCTGCAAGGTTTCGGCCGATCGGTGGCTGGAGATCTGCCGCCAGTGGC
>CAYSCH010000614.1:0-262 GCA_964429355.1 uncultured Planctomycetaceae bacterium
GCTTCGTGCACCCGATCACGATCCTGCTGGCTCTCCCACTGACGTTGCCCTTCGCACTGATTTCGCTGATCCTGCTGCGCACCAACCTGGATATTTACGCCATGTTTGGGCTGTTCATGCTGTTCGGGATCGTCAAGAAGAACGGCATCTTGCAGGTGGACTACACCAACGTACTCCGCAGGCAAGGAGTGCCGCGTGATGAGGCCATTCTGGAAGCCAACCACACACGGTTGCGGCCGATCCTGATGACCACCGTGATGCT
>CAYSCH010000614.1:272-3277 GCA_964429355.1 uncultured Planctomycetaceae bacterium
TCGCGCTGGGCCAAGGCCCCGGCGCCGCGAGCCGCGCCAGCCTGGCTAAAGTGATCCTGGGCGGGCAGACCTTATCGCTCCTGCTGACCCTGCTGGTCACACCGGTCGCCTATTCGTATTGGGACGACACGGGCCGTCTCTGGTGGCGTTTCATCGCCTGGGCCACCCGCACCCCGCGCGCCGTCCCCGATGAACAAGCCCCGGCTCTGGCCCCAGCCGGCGGCACCGCACAGTCGCAAATCCGCAGCAACGCGGGGCAAGACAGCTCCCCGTCGCCGGTCCGCGCGCCATCGGAGGCGACTGAAAACTAGATGGCCTTGCGTGATTCCCGGAGCAGATTGCGGCAAGGCTCAGGAGGAACTCGATGGAATCGTGCCGACAGGATTCGCACGCAAGACATGATCGCAACGCAGCGCGGGGCGAGCCCGGCAAGCCCACGCGGCAATCTTCATGATGGCTAAACTTCTGCGAATCACGCAAGGACATTCAGGCGGAGGGACCTGACGAAGGCAGGCGTTGCGCGGCGATTTCAAGGGAGAGCCGAGCAGGACGACGGGCTCGGCTCGGAAGGGCCCGGCACAGGAAGCCGGCGCCGCCATGGGTGCGTCAGCGTCGGCACTGGTAGACGAATGCTGGGGGTAGATTCCACCAAACGATGGGACTCAATCGGACCTCGCCAAAGTAAGCCCGCAGTCTCCTTCGAAACCGGTGGGCCGCGGGAAGCGCCATCCCCTGGAGATACGCAAACGTGGCAAATCGCCCGCCAGGCTTGAGGACCTGCATCATCGCATCCAGGTATTCGATCTGGTCGCGATCGGAGAACGCAGCCCATGGCAGTCCGCACACGATCGCATCCACCTGGCCAACGCCCTGTTGCCGGCAGATGGATTCGATGTTGGCAACGCTGTCCTGGATGACGGGCAGATCAGGAAAACGACCCGAAAGTACTGTGACGAAATCGGCGTTCAACTCGACCGCAAAGAACTTCGTGCCGGGGCGCTTGCATCGCAAGATCTCCGAGGTGAACGCGCCGGTGCCGGGGCCATACTCGACGGCCGCGTCCACAGAATCCCAATCCATCCACTGCACCATGCGAAGGGCCAATCCCTGAGAACTGGGCGCTATCGCGCCCACGCGGACCGGATGAAGCATGTACTGGCAGATGAATCGCCCGTACTGTCGTACCGCCATATTCGTTTTCCATCGCAAGCAGACCGGTCCCTCGAGTGAGGTTGCGTGATTTCAGGAGGAAAGAGGTGACAGCCACCCTTTCTTTCCCGGGAATCCCGGAAGGCTATTCAGCCACCGGTCTCGTTCGGGGAATTACAGACAGAGCATCCATTCTACGCTTGCGGCAATCGACACGAAAGTGAGGATCCGCTGGTTCGTTTGTGAATGGATGATCCGAGTCAACAGTCTGTGGCGACCGGTGACTTGCGGGGCCCGTATCCCGAGGCGTCATCGCCTGGCGTTTCACCACAGCGCCCGGTTCCTGGACTATGCCCACGCCGTATGCGATACTCGTCGCTTGGAGGCCTTGACAAAACGTGGGAGTCTCGCGCGCATAGATCTGCACGGTCGGCAATTCTGACAGGGACTCTCAAAAACTGGGCCAAGAATCGACCCGAATGGATCCTCGCCGGAGAACAGAACCGATGGCCGGATGATGACATCGCCTGCCGTTGCCGTTGGGGTGATTCTCCTTCACAGCGATACACCTGTATCGAATCCAAGGGAAAGGATCGACATGGACAAGCCCACAAATCGACCGGCCGCCGCGATTGGATTGGCGGCGTTTGTGTTGGCCGTGCTTTGCTGCGCGACGATCGTCGCTGCCGCCGAGTCCCCGGCCGTTCTCTTTGTAGGCAACCACGACAACTATGTCGTTTCCGGGCTGCGGGCACTCCAGGTGCCTCTGGACGAGGCGTCGCCAGACGACCTGATCCAAGGCCGATTCTGCCTCTTCGACTACAGCGTTCTGGTGTTCGGGATCGACGTTCCACGCACGAATCTCGAATCGCTGAAGGCTGCCGTTGGCGGCTTCGTGGAGACCGGCGGCGCCGCTGTCTGTTTCCGATCTTCGGACCCCGATCCCTGGCTCCCTGTCGCGCTGGCCAAGGACCGGGCCTATGAATTCGGCGAACTGCTCGCGGCCGAGCATCCAATCTTCAACAAGCCCCACGCAATGGACCGCGCGGCGCTCCAAGCCGTTCACGGCGGGTCGATCTATTCGGGCTTCTACGCGCTGGGAGAAGGCTGGCGACCGCTCGTGTCCGCCGGCCGGCAGCAAGCCTGGGACAAGGCGCCCTCTGCACACAGCGGCGATCACTACGGAATCATCGAACTGGAGCGGGGACGCGGCCGGATTGTGATGTGCCAGATGATCCCGGCCTACGCATGGCTGAATGATTCCAAAGGCGACGCAAACAGTGCCGGTGCTCACCTGTTCGAGAACCTCGTTCGCTACGCCCTGGCCTCGGCAGTCCGACACGAGGGACTACGTAAGCAGCGTGTTCGCCCCGAGGGCTACGCGGCCGATCTGGGCGAGCTGTTGAAAACGCCTGCCGGCTGGAACCGCTTGCGGCTGGACGACCCGGGCTGGCACTTCACGGCCACGGGGCCCTTCCGTGGCAAATGCGATCGCCGCGGCGTTTACACGATTGCCCACGGCAACGATCCGGCGGGGGCCGGCAACTTTGGCAGGGTCGCCCGACAACTGCAGATACCCGAAGGTGCTCGGCGGGTGATGCTGCGAGTCTACCAGAGCGATGACTACTGCGGCGGCCAGGAACCCAAGATGGTGGGCGACGAACGAGTCAGCACGTCGATGAACATGAAGGAGGGCTTCCGCTTCCGGCAGGTATTGATCGACGACACGGTTGTGGCCGAATCCGACGTTCTTGGACGCAACGTACAGCCCGCCCGCGACCGGGTCCAGTGGTACGACATCACCGACATGGTCCGCGGGAAACACGAGGTGACGCTCACCTTGCAGGTCGTCGATC
>CAYSCH010000615.1:0-3274 GCA_964429355.1 uncultured Planctomycetaceae bacterium
CATCGACGGCCCGCCGCACGAGTTTCCGGAGCGAAAGCAGCGTGATCAGCAGCAGACCGAGGACATGGAAGACTACGGCTACACGGTCGTTCGCTTTTCCCAAGACGACGACTGGCTCAGCATCGTCGAGCGTTATCCGCATGTCTTCGGGACCCCCAAGGTTTCATCGCCGCTTGAGACGCCGACGGCCACTACCGGTGGTTTTGAAGCCGATCTGTTTCCTGCCGCCTGGCAGTCGCTTCTTTCCGAGCTGGCAAAGTTGCCCGACGTCCGCGTCGAACCTGGGGCTGATGTTACCGTCGGCGGCCGAGTCGCGGGCAGTTACATTGCCGAGATCATTCGCAACGCCATGACTCTCTTTGTCGTCGACGCGGCCGGCGATGCGGCCGAATCCGTAGCAGACGCACTCAAGAGGTCCGGCATGACGGCGATCACGGTCAACCCGACTGCCTCGGATGCCGCCGTACAGATCCAGACTGCGTTAGGAGGCCCCTGATGTTCGGAGTGAATATCGGCAAAGCCTTCACCAAGTCCGCCGGGGGCCTCGAAGCCGCGGATCGGGCTCGCGTGTTCGACTTTCTGGCCAAGTTCCTGGAGAACCCGGCCAATCCCAGCCTGAGTGTCGAACGTGTCCAGGGCGCTTTGTCTGCCGGTATTTGGGCGGCCCGCATCACAGGTAGTCTTCGTGCCGTCTACCACAAAGATGGCGAGCAGTTCACGCTCCTTTACGCCGGTCAGCACGACGAGGCCTACGATTGGGCCGGCCGCCGGCGGCTGGAGCATCATCCCGTCACCGGCTCGTTTCAGATCGTTGAAACCACCGAGGAAGCAGAGCAGCGTCTCGGCGAGACCGCCAGTCCGAGCGACGTGCGGTTGCTCTTCGAGGACCACAGCGACGACTACCTCCTCAGCCTTGGCCTCCCCAAGATCTGGATCCCGGTTATCCGCAAGGTCAGAAGCGACGACGATCTCCTGGCCATCATCGAGAGCCTGCCCGAAGAGGTGGCCGAACGTCTGCTCCGTCTGGCCGATGGCGAGCTGGTCACCCCTCCGCCGCCCGTCTCGCCTGAAAAGCCGATCACCGCCAATCCCGACAACCAGCGCCGCTTCTGGGTCGTTCAGGATGTAGACGATCTCCGCGAGATCCTCGAAAAGCCGCTCGAAGACTGGATGCGGTTCCTGCACCCCTCCCAACGAGAGATCGCCACGGGCAAGTTCAACGGTCCAGTAAAAGTGACGGGCACAGCCGGGACGGGCAAGACGGTCGTGGCTATGCACCGGGCAGCCCACCTTGCCGACCAAGGCAAGCGGGTCCTCGTCACCTCATTCGTCACCACCCTTTGTGAGAACATCGAGCACAACCTCGACATCCTCTGCTCCGAGCGCCAAAGGAAGAAAATCACCGTCGGCACGGTTCTCAGCCAGGCGTTGCGGCTTGCCCACCAGTCCGACTACTGGGTCAATCCGGTAGACGACGAAACGGTCGAGCAACTCATCGAGCGATTCCAGGACTATTCAGACGCCGTGTTCGACAAGGATTTCCTGATTGCCGAGTGGAATGGCATTGTTGCCAATCAGGGCGTGCTGTCCTGGGAAGAGTACCGCGATGCCAAACGGATCGGTCGCGGCCGCGGGCTCCAGGTCCGCGAGCGCAAGTTGATCTGGAAGGTCTTTGAACGCGTCTTCGAAGCTCTTGAAGCCAAGAAATCGGCCGTCTGGCCGATGATCTGCCGCCACGTGCGGGAGGCGCTCGAGTCGGGCCAGATCGACAGTCCCTTCGACGCCGTGATCGTCGACGAAGTCCAGGACCTTAAGCCCCACGAACTCCGGCTCCTGGCCACTCTCGCCGCCGCCCATCCGGAAAACCTCATGCTTTGCGGCGACGCCGGCCAGCAGATCTACCCCGGCGGGTTCAGCCTCAAGGGACTTGGCATCGATGTTCGCGGGCGATCCCGAATCTTGCGAGTCAACTACCGCACCACGGAACAGATCCGCCGCTTTGCCGACAGTCTGGTCCCGGGTGCAGTCGACGACCTGGACGGCGGCGAAGAAGACCGCCGTGGCACCCGCAGCCTCCTCCGAGGTCCCGTGCCGGTCCTTCGCGGCTTCAGAAAGCCGGCCGACCAGGTCGCCTTCGTGCTCGACCAACTCAAGAGACTACTGGGCGAAGGGGTCAAACCGGAGGAAATCGCCGTGTTCGCCCGCTCGAAAAACCGCCTCGATCCGCTCGTCGACGCCCTTCGCGCGACGGACATCCCCGTCCACCAACTCACCCGCGAGTCGAACCTTCGTTCGCAACCGGGAGTGAACCTGGGCACCATGCACCGCGCCAAGGGCCTGGAGTTCAAGGTTGTTTTCGCCTTCGATTGTTCCGACGGAATCGTGCCGCACGACGCCACCCTTCAGAAGACCCGCGACCCGGCCGACTACGACGCTGCCCGGCTTCGTGAGAACCAGCTTCTCTACGTCACGGTGACCCGCGCCCGCGACGAAGCCTACATCACCTGGGCCGGCAAACCCTCACCCTTCCTCCCCCACGCTCCCTGACCCCAAACGCCAATTCCCGACTCCCGGCTCCCGATTTCTCACTCCCCACTGCCCACTCCCGAGGAACTTCCCCATGTCCTTCGCCGTTGGATCGCTCGTCAGAGCCCGAGATCGCGAATGGGTCGTCCTGCCCGAATCCGAAGGCGACTTGCTGGTTCTTCGCCCCCTGGGCGGCACAGACGACGAAATCACCGGCATCTACCTTCCGCTGGAACCTACCGTCAAACCGGCCCAGTTCGGTCTGCCTCGGCCTGACCACTTGGGCGACTACCAGTCCTGTCGGCTATTGCGCGACGCCGTCCGCCTCGGTTTCCGTTCCAGTGCCGGGCCGTTTCGCTCCTTTGCAAAGATCGCCTGCGAACCCCGGCCTTACCAGCTCGTGCCGCTCTTGATGGCCCTGAAGCTCGACCCCGTGCGGCTCTTGATTGCCGACGACCTGGGTGTGTGCAAGACGATCGAGGTGTGTCTCATCGCCAAAGAACTGCTCGATCGCGGCGAGGCGAAGCGCCTGGCCGTCCTCTGCCCACCTCACTTGGCCGAGCAGTGGCAAACCGAGCTTCGCGACAAGTTCCACATCGACGCCGAATTGGTCCTATCCAGCACCATTTCCCGGCTGGAACGAAACCGCTCGCTGGACCGGTCGCTTTTCGAGGTCTATCCCCATGTGGTCGTTTCCATCGACTTCATCAAGTCCGATCGGCGCCGCGACGAGTTCCTCCGCACCTGC
>CAYSCH010000616.1:0-3261 GCA_964429355.1 uncultured Planctomycetaceae bacterium
AACCCGACGGTGCGGGCAGTGGAACACCAGGTTGCCGCGCTGGAGGGGGCCGAGGACTGCATCATTTCGACGACCGGGATGGCCGCCGGCACGATGATCTATCTGACCTATCTGAGCCAGGGAGACCATCTGATTCTGTTCCACGACATCTACGGAGCCCACTACAAGGTTGGACTGATCCTGGAGCGGATGGGGGTGGAGATCACGTGGCTGGACGCGAGTGCCAGCCACGACCTCCGCGAGCACATCAAGCCAAACACGAAGATGATCCTGTGCGAGACGCCGAGCAATCCGCTGTGCAAGGTGGTCGACATTGCCGAGGTGGCCAAGATCGCTCACGCCAGCGGTGCGATGTTCGTCGTCGACAACACATTCGCGACGCCCTATCATCAGAAGCCGTTGGCGTTGGGTGCGGATCTGGTGCTGCACAGTGCGACCAAGGGGCTCGGCGGCCACAATGATCTGATGGCGGGGGCCCTGGCGGGTTCGAAGGACCATTACGACAAGTTGTGGTTCACGCGTCAGGCCATCGGCACCACGCTGGACGCTTATTCGGCTTCGCTGCTGGAACGGGGGCTCAAGAGTTTCGAGTTGCGGGCCGAGCGGATGTCGGTCAACGCGCAGGCGATGGCCGAGTTTCTGGCCGGGCATCCCAAGGTGACGCGAGTTCTCTATCCGGGGCTCAAGGAAGATCCAGGGCACGCTGTGGCCTGCAAGCAGATGGCGGGCGGATTCGGCGGCGTGCTGGCGTTCGACGTGGGGGAGACGATCGAGCAGGCCAAGGCCTTCATCACCGCGCTGGAGCGGATCATCCACGCCGTCAGCCTGGGGGCGACCGAGAGCCTGATCTGCATCCCCTACCTGACGACCATGCTCTATCTGCCGGAGGAACGCCGCACGACGTTCGGCGTGAAGCAGAACACGATCCGGTTGTCGGCTGGAATCGAGAAGCCCGAGTTTTTGATCAAGGATCTGGAGCAGGCGCTGAGCAAGGTCTGAAGTTACTCTTCGATCGTGACGGCGGCCAGGACGGGGGCGGCCTGGGTGCCGAGATCGCGGAAGAGGATGTCCTTAATGGGTGCGTTGCGGAGTTCCACGCAGAGCACATTCAGATGCCAGGGATCGCCGCGAAGGCCGGCGACGACGTCGTCGGCCTGAGGGGAAGTGGTCCATTCATCGATGGTTCGGCCGGTGATGAGCGGAACTGTTTGCTGCTGGCCGTCGGCATAAGCGATCACGTACTCGGCGACGGCCCCCCACGGGCCGGTGCCGGGGTCGCTGGAATGCCAGCCGTGGACGTTGCCGAGAAAGAACGCACGTCGCCCGGTGCGATTGACCGGGATGCGAACCTCGGTGGGCCACTGGCGGTTGGCCGGCGCTTTGGGGGAATGGAGCACGACGAGGCCGCGACCGTCGTTTGTGGCCGGATCGATGATCTGGAAGGGGATTCCGCGGACCTTGACTTGACCTGTGGGCAGACCGGTCATCTGGAGCTTGCCAGCGTTGGCCACGCCGAAGGGAGCGGTCAAGGGATCGGTGTTGGCCGATGCGGCGATGCCGAGCATCGTGCAGCGTTCGGCGATCACGGGCGTCTGGAGGGGAAAAGTGGCAACGCCGGGAATCTCGCCGGCCGATGGCGGTGCAATCTGGCGATATTTTTCAATGACTGCGGGGAAGTCCCACCGCTCGTTCTGGTCGCTGCGCAGGACGACTTCGACACCGGGCGGCAATGCACCGGCGGGGCGCGACTTGGGCAGGTAGAGGACGACTCGTTTGGGCGGGCGGCGTGTCGGAGGATCCAATTGGACGATAACGCCTTCGGCCGTTCCCCGGACGGTCAGGTTGATTTCGCCGAAATGGGTGGGGGCGCGCTCGACCCTGATCACCTGGCCTTCGCCAAGCCACCCGTCGGGAACGGCGGACAAGAGGTGGAGTTCGTCGCCCCGTTCGTCGACGAGCATGTGCCGGAGGAGGATGGCATAATTCGATGCGCCGGTGACATGGGGAATCGTATTGCTCCAGGCGAATCGCCGCTCGGAGAAGATGCCTTCGGGAAAGGCATGAGCCGCCGTGGAGTGGAGCAGATACCAGTAGAAGTCCGCGACGACCTGCTGGTGGTCGCCTCGCCGCAACGAGGCCATGGTCGTGTAGGCCGACATGTAGGGATGGATGGCTTTGGAGCGGCCGAGCCACTGGATCGTGCCCTCTACGAATCCGCCGCCATGGATGTTGCGGGCGTGGTCGATTGTGGCGATCACCCGCGGATCGTCGGCGGCGAAGAGCGGGGTGGGCCAGAGAGTCTCCGTGTTTCCCCAATGGGTGCCCACGAGTTCCCAGCTCGGCGGAAAGTGGGGCGTTGCGGCGGCCTGGAGGGCCTTACCGATGGCGGTGCGATAGTCGTCGAATTCGTTTCGCAGTTGGCCGGCCTCGTCGGCCCGGCCAAGGGAGTCGGCAGCGTCGGCGGTGCACTGGAGGCCGCGAAGATTCCAGAGGTCGTAGCCGACGATATGGTGCTTGCCGTCCCAGAGGAACTCGCCATCGGCGACCGCCTGGGGGAGCAGTCCGGCGAAGGGTGTGCCGTCGGTCTGGCGACGCGCTGCGATAATCCAGTCGGCGGCGCGGCGCATCTGCGGATAGGCCTTTTCGAGCCAGTTTCGGTCGGCGGTCATCAAGTAGTACTGCCAGAGGACCCAGAGGGCCTGGCCATTGGCATCGAACTGGGTCTTCTGGGTCTCAAAACGGCCGTCAGATCGCTGGTTGACGAGGTAGGGGGCGATGGCCTTATGGACGGCGTCCCAGAGGCCGGCCTCTTCGAGTTCCATGATCTGGTATCCGCCATCGCGGATATAGAACTGGTCGTAGAAGCCTTCACCCCCCTGGAGCTCGCCATGATCGTTGGCGATGAGCTGGCAGACGTGGGCGGCCAGTAGGGCCTCGGTCGACTTGCGGCAGGGGACTTCGATCCGGGCGGCGCCCTGCATCAGGGTTCGCCAATAGTCGATGGTTCGCTGCAGCCAGAGGGGGGCGTCGATCTCGGTGAGAACCTCCTGGTTTTCGATGGGGCTGAAGGGGAAACAGGCAACGACCTCCTGGGACGCACCGGGTGCGAGATCCCAGGAAGCAGAACGGATCACGTTGGGGCTGGGCTCGTCGAGGACCACTTCGATGGCGCCCTTCTGCGGAACGTTGCCGGTATTCGTCGCTCGGACCTGGATGAAGTTCAGGTAGTTCTCTCCCTCGGTTGGCCAATCGAAAGCGGCT
>CAYSCH010000617.1:0-2834 GCA_964429355.1 uncultured Planctomycetaceae bacterium
CGCTCCTGGCCGCCTTTGCAGAATACCTGGAGGGCTCGCTGACCATCGATGGAAAGACCATCCAACGCAAGAAACTCGTCCGCCATATCGAGATACGCCATTTCGGCTGGTGGGGCGAGGGGGCCTATCCGAAGCAGCTCGTGCCGTCGAACTCCGAGTGCCTGATTCGGTTCGCGGATGCCTTTGCCAGGCATTTCCCGGATATTCGGCTTCTGGCTCCGACCAACGGCATGGTCTACAGCCTCGCCACCTACGGCACGGTCAAGGATTACCATTTCCATCTGCTCACCGCGCGCAATAACGTTGGACTCTTCGGCATCTTCCGCGACAACTGGGGCTGGGACGAGAACCTGAGCTATGTCCAATCGCTCTTCTATGACTCGAACAAGTTCGAGAAGGACGGCGTCAAGCTATATGAACTGATTCGGGATCGCTGGAAACCCGCTCCACTGGCAGGAGAGCCGCTGCGGGCTTCTCCCAAAGAAGGATTTCGACCCTATTCTCACCTCCTCGACCAAGTGGCCTATTTGCACCCGGTCGTGATCCGCAACTGCAACGTCTCCAGCGGCACGAAGTCCTACACCAATCCGACAGGATACAGCGTTTTTGACGATCCGCAGGCAATTGCAGACTTCCACAGGATGTATGCCCTGATCGGTTTTCGATACTTGTTCACCGCCGCCAGAATTGTGCGTCAAGATACCGACCTTGCCATCTCCGTTGATTGGCTCAATATCGGCCTGACGCCGACTTACGCCCGGTGGCAGATCCGCTACGTCATCAAAGACGACGCCGGCAAGGAAATCTGGACCGGCAATTCGACCCTCGACTTGCGAACCGTCTTTCCCGACGAGAATACTCCACCAGGGGTGGTGAACGCCGACGTCGCAACCACCCATACCGACCGGTTCTCAAACGTCCCGAAATCCGGCACGCTGGCCCTTCAGATCGTCGATCCCGACGGGATCTCTCCGGCCATGGCCCTGAGCATCAAGGGCAGAACCGAAGACGGGACTTACTTGCTCGCCCAACCAACAGAAGAAGGTGTTCCATGAATCTGCTTGTCAGACTGATCCGGTTGGTGCTGGTCCTCGCACTGGGTTTCCATGCACACATCGTTGTGGCGCAAGCCGCTGATGAACCGGAGATTCTCACGCCGCCGCCGGCCCCCGAGCCCCGTATCAACGGGGCCAAGGTTTTCGGCGTGCGGCCCGGGCATCCCGTGCTCTACACGATCGCAGCGACTGGCCGGCGCCCGATGAAATTCTCGATCGCCAACCTGCCGGAAGGCCTGCGGGTTGACGAAACGACCGGCCAGATCTCGGGCTCTCTGCCCGAACAAGGCACCTATCGCATGACTCTTCGGGCCGAGAATTCGTTGGGCAGCGCCGAGAGCCCTTTGCGGATCGTCGTCGGCGACGACCTCCTCCTCACGCCCTTGCTCGGCTGCAACACCTGGGGAGGTTGGGGACCCAAGGTCACCGACGCCAACCTCCGCGCGGCAGCCAAGGCGATGGTCGACACGGGACTGGTCAACCACGGCTGGCAATACATCAACATCGACGACGGTTGGCAGGGGCAGCGTGGCGGTCCCCTGGGCGCCATTCAGCCCAATGAGAAGTTTCCCGACATGAAGGCCCTTTGCGACTACATCCACAGTCTGGGCCTGAAGGCAGGCATCTACTCTACCCCCTGGAACACCAGCTATGCCGGTTTCGTCGGCGGATCGAGCGACGACCCTGACGGTACCTGGACGCCACCCGAGCGGCGCCGGGACGGTTGGCGCACGGGCAAGCACCTGTTTGAGACCAACGACGCCCGCCAGTGGGCCGAGTGGGGGTTTGACTACGCCAAGTACGATTGGGGCGTCGATCACGTCGAATTGACCAGGCGGATGGCCGATGCGCTGGCCGCCTGCGATCGAGACATCGTGTTGGAGTTGTCGAATTCCGTGCCCTTCGACAAAGCCGCGGAGCACACCAGTCTGGCACAGTTGTCGCGGACGACGGGCGACCTGGTCGACTTCTGGGATCGCACCCAGATGCCCGAGGGAATCCGCGGCTGGGCCGAGGGCATCCGCGAAGTCTGGCTGGCCCACGACAAGTGGGCCCCCTTCCAACGCCCCGGACACTGGAACCACGCCTGCAACCTCCGCATCGGCCTGCTGGGCGGCTGGCGCGATGAACCGCTCACGCCGACGCACCTCAACCCTGACGAGCAATACACCCACATCAGCCTGTGGTGTCTTTGGGGATCGCCGATGATCATCGGCACGCCGATCGAGCGGCTCGATCCCTTCACCTTGTCACTGCTTTCCAACGACGAGGTTCTCGAAATCGAGCAGGACCCCCTGGGCATCCAGGGCCGGCAGGCCGAGGCCCAAGGCGGCGAGGCCGTCGTCAAGCCGCTCGAAGACGGCTCCAAGGCCGTCGGCATCTTCAACCCCGGCGCCGAGCCGGCCGAAGTCACCATCGACTGGAAGACTCTCGGCCTGAAAGGCAAACAAAACGTCCGCGACCTCTGGCGGCAGAAGGACCTCGGAACCCACTCCGAATCCCTCACCACCAACGTCCGCCCCCACGGCGTGGTGCTCGTCCGCCTCACCGCCGCAACGACCCATTGATCAGCATTCAATCGTTTAGCGCCCAACTGCAGGCGCCGGCCGCCTCGCACCCAAACCACACGCCTACTTCCAAAAAAGGAAACCTGCCAATGACGACTCCCCTTTCCCGGTTCTCGGTCTCCCTCCTCGTTCTCGCGCTCGGCACCTGTGGTGCCATCGCTTCCGACACCATCCCGGGGCGCTGGTCCGCCGAAAAGGCCAACCAGTGGTA
>CAYSCH010000617.1:2844-3249 GCA_964429355.1 uncultured Planctomycetaceae bacterium
GTACGAGGGCCAGTCGTGGCCCGTCGGCTGCAACTACATCCCCTCGACCGCGATCAACCAGATCGAAACCTGGCAGGCCGAAAGCTTCGATCCGGAGACGATCGACCGGGAACTCGCCCTGGCCGAAAGCATCGGTTTCAACACCGTGCGGATGTTCTCGCATGACCTGGTGTGGGAAGCCGACCCCGAGGGATTCAAGAACCGGGTGAAACAGGTCCTCGACCTGTGTGAAAAGCACCATATCCGCGTGATCTTCAACTTCTTCACCAACGGCTGCTACGGCTTCGAGGGCGAGCCGGCAGTCGGCAAGCAGCCCGATCCGGTTCCCGGCGTCCACAATTCAGGGTGGGTGCAGACCCCGGGCGCGGCCAACGTGAACGATCCGGCGAAGTGGGGACGCGTCGA
>CAYSCH010000618.1:0-3198 GCA_964429355.1 uncultured Planctomycetaceae bacterium
CGAACGCCGCGCCGCCGGGATCTTCTTTCTGGATCGCTCCGTCAGCCCCTCGGTGTCTTCACGATGCCGGCACTCGCGGCATGCCGGATACCCCTCGGTCAATCGCGCCAGGTGCAAGGCACGGTTGATCCTGGCTGGCTCGCCCGGGCATTGAAAGTCACGCTGTTCGGATTGAAAGGCCATCCGTAAATTCGCCGCAAACGGGCATTTGATTCGTCCCCTCGGGGGGCACGCCCCTGAGCGGAGCGAGAGGCGGGGTTTGCTTTCCCGCCTTGCCTGGCCACCGTTGCATCGCACTTCGCGCGTGTCAGCAGGTCCTTGATCCTGCCGATGAATACTGTCCGATCCGGTCCGCCAAGTCCTTGCCGCAACGCAGCTCGGCGAATCTGAGCTTGACCTCCGTGGCGTTCCAGGTGGGATTGGCCTGCCCGATCGAATCCCGCCGCAGCCCGCTCGCAGCCTTTGTGAGATCGCAGGTCAGGCAAAACGCTCGCTGATCAGAGCCTTCCGCAGAATCGCGATCTGAACAGCCCTGGCATCGGGTGAGAGTGCACGAGGCACGCGGGAATGAGCGGGGAAAATCGGACGACTTCCCCATTATCCGCCGGAAACCAGTCGGAAACAACCCGACTATCGCACCCGGCACTTGAACCGGATCACGCCGCCTTCCTTGGGCATCATCGGGTCGAGTATTTCCCAGCGCAGGGCCAGCGAATCGCCTTCGTTCGGCTCCGTGAGGAACTTGGACTTGAGGCTGCATTCGGCGGTGTCGGGCACCAACTCCAGACGCGTGGTGAGATTGTCGATGATTGTCACATTGCCGATGATCTGGCTTCCCACATTGTCGAAGCGGAGTGTGAAATCGACTGTCTCGCCGGGCAGGGCATTCTGCGTCGAAGCGACTTTGATGATCCGCAACCGCGGGCTTCCAGGCCTCTCGTCGACACCGAACACCGTGGCCGTGCTCTGGTCGCGAACGGCGGCGGTCGCTCGTTCGCGATCGATGATCACGAGTACTCCCAGATCGTGGGTCCAGGTGATGGCCGCTTCGGCTGAGGCGGCCAGCCTCGCCATCTCGGCAACTTCGTAGCCGCCGGTGCGAATGGCCACCAGGTTCTCGTAGGGCAGGAACATATCCTGCTGGAAACCCCGCAGTTCCGCACGGCCGGCGAGGGTACCGCCGCCTTGTTCGCTTTCCATGGCGTTGGCCAGATCGCGGGCGGAGTTCTCCACCGTCGTTACGTTCTGGGTGCTGCTGCGGACTTCCTGCGTCTCTGCCGCGGCACGCATCATCTGTTCCTGATACACGTTGCTCGACGCGTGCATCTGTTCGTTGAGCCGCAGACTGACAACCTGTCGAACGGCCGAAAATCGAGGGCTGTAGATCTGCACGCGGTTGCTCGGCTCCACCACCCGCTGCCCGTCAAGGGTGTCGAAGTGGGCGATCGTGTCTTCTGTATCCAGATTACGAACTTCCCAGTTGGGCAACGCCTTGGCATGCTGATTGCGATCGCCACCGTCAAAAAGGTACTCGTCCGCCGGCCAAGGCTGCGAGAGTCCGGGAGGGGCCCACGGGCCGGTGCCCTCGGGGGGAACCGTGACGGGTTGCGCCAACACGCCCGGACCCGGTGGTTGCATGGCCGGCGACTCCACGGCGCCCGGGGGGCAGGAATTCATCATCCCTTGCGGCCCCCAACCTGCTGCCGGACCCCGGCAGGAGCAGCACGCGGCGACGATCGCCACCGCGAGAACTGTGATTTCGAAGCGACCATACGTTCGCAGCTGGCGTTTCCAGTCCTTGCCGGTTGTCATCGTGATGCAGCCTCCACGGGCGAAGCAGGTACTGGGGGCAGGGCTGGTAGTTCGGGCGATTCCGGCGCCGCCGGAATCGTCGACACGCCAGGGCGTATCCAGGGGGGGCAGCCAAACAGGAATTGCATGTCGGGCTGGCCGGTCTGCATGGGCAGAATGCCCCCCATCCGCAGAATGGCCACGGGGCGACCCACCTCGTCGGCCACCTCCAACGGATTATGCCCGGGGGCAATGTCAAACGACGGCTGCGATCCCTCAGGATGCCCCGTCGGAACGGCCATCTCGGGATCTTCCAGATAAATCACCTTGGTGACAAATTTGCCGCTCAAGGCCGTCATGATATCGTCGTGCGACAACTCGACCACGATCGGAAATCGATACTCCAGACCTTGCGGCGGATAGAGTCGATCGACGATTTCAATTGTCGGAAAGACCTCCGCTCCTGGATTCAGCGGGATATTCATCACGCGGAACCGGTAGACTTGCCCGATCAAGAGCCCCACGCGGATCGGGGCCGTTTCCGGTTCCCCAAAGGTGCCGCCCTCGGCCATCGCAACCGCCACGCCTGCCGGCCCCTTGATCTGAACCGGCTGAAAATAGCCGGGCAATGGTCCGCCCCGCTCGAGTTGCAGGCTTCCAATCGCTCCCGGTGGCATAACCCCGTGGTGCACCGAGTGGTATCCCGACATCTGGCCGAATGAATCGGCCACAGAAGTCAGGACGAACCACGCCGACAACACCACGATACCGGCGACTCGACCCGAGCAGCGAAAACTCCCCCCCGTGTGTCCCGGTGTCGCCGACAGACCGGCTGATGCCGGACCACCGGAGCACCGGCTCTCGAATCGAATTCTCGATGCTTGGCTGCGGAGCTTTGGGACCATTGTCACGACCACGTGGCCTCATACGCGAGGACTTGGGTTTCGTGTTTCAATCAGGTCGTCATGGAACGGATCCACGGGACCGAGAACCAATGTGGCGGCGGCACGGGGTTTCGATGAACCCACCAGCCGCCGCCCAGGATTGGCAATCAAGGAACGGTTCTCCTTGATCGATCTGGATTACTGGCAGCTTGCACAGGGCTGGCCTGTTGTGGCAACGCACGAGCCATCGCATGCCGAGCCGCCGAGCAGTCCGCCTTTACCGAGCAGGCCGCCACATCCACCCGGCGGGCAACTGGCCGGAACGGCTCGCCCGACGATCCAAGCCTTGTTGGGCGGAGCGGGCAGGTAGTAGCCCGGCTGCTCGCGAACGTGGATCCCAATATGGCTGGCCGGGCCTGGTGCGTAGACCGGCGTGTGGTTTGTGATCACATGCTTGCGCAATCCGGCCGGATTACCCAGTGGAATATGAGGAGGGCCGGGAAGTCCGATCGGGGTACCACAC
>CAYSCH010000619.1:0-3188 GCA_964429355.1 uncultured Planctomycetaceae bacterium
AAGTCGATGCCTGCCTTGGCGGCCGTGCCGTCGGTATGGCGCAGCCGGCAGTCCTCGATCAACAGGTCTTCGGCGCTGATGACGCTGATGCCCTGCCGGTGGTTGGCGTTGCAGTCCACACGCCGGATGGTGACCTGCCGGTTGGGGCTGTGGTTGGAGCCCGCGCCGAGGTAGATGCCGTCGCCTCCGGTCTGTTCGATCGTGAGGTCCTGGAGGAGCACGTTGCGGCATCCGAAGAAGGCCAGTCCATGCCGCCATTCGGAGCTTTCGTAGGCGGCGGATTGATAATCTGCTTTGTGCATGCGGATGTGGGCAGACTCGCCGCCATCGGTCTGCCGGCCACGGAGAACGACGTTTTCGCATTCCTGAAACGAGAGCAGACAGTCGCTCTTGGCCAGGAAGGCTCCTTTCAGCGCCACCAGTTCGGTTCCCTCCTCGAAGACGATCTCCTGGTCGCTCACGCCGGTCAATGGCCGGGTGATCCAAGGCGACGGCTGCCGGTCCAGAATCAGCCGTTTGACTTTCGAGTGGATGGCCTCCTGGAGGTGGGCCGTGGAATCCACGGGATCGAACCCCCACCAGGATACGCGGGCTTCCTGCCGCTTGCCCGCCAACACCTCGCGGACCAGTTCCGGCTTGCCCGGATTTTCTGCCACGGGCGAGGCGGTCAGGGTTTTGACGAGGAAGGCGTCGAACGCCTTACGGTCTTTCCATCCGAGCTGGCAGCGCACCGGCTTGCCATGGGGCGTGACGAGCGTGTGCCCCTGGTCATCGACCGTGAGTTTTCGGTCGTCGATCCGGGCGTATTCCTCAGAGTGCGCCAGGTAGACGGCCGCCGTGTCGTAGAGGATGCTGCTGGTATCCTTGGGGTGGCTGCTGCGGTGGGCCCAGAGATTGTAGTTTTCGATCACGATGCGGGCCAGTGGGTGCTGCGAGTCCGCCACGGTGGCGTAAGACTCGCCGCGGAGGACGAGTTCCTCCGAAGCGTCCAGCGGCGAGGTGGTGATCGTCCACGGTGCCGCGACCATCGCCTGCCAGGAAGGGGCGTCGGCACGGACATTCCAATCCGCCGCGGGCTTTCCGCCGTTCTCGAAGCCTTTGTAGATCCGGCCGCCGGTGCAAACGATGCGGGCCTTGGCCGCAATCCGCGGGTCTCGGCGTAGGGCCTCCTTGATGTTGGGAACGGGACCGATGGTGATGAGCGTGATCACGCCTGGCTGCGCGTGGATGGCGTCGATCAGGGCCGCAACGCCGTCTTCATGGACCTTGCCCGGGTAGGCGGCCAGATCGAAATCGCCCACCCAGAGCTTCTGCGTCAGGGGATCGTCTCCGGTCTTGATGCCCGTGCCGATGGGAATGTCGGTGCGGCCGGCCCGTTGAAGGATTTTTGCCACGAGCCGGGTTCGTTCGGGGGTATTGCCGTAGTCGGTGACAATCAGCTTGAGATCCAGTTCGGGCATGCCCAGCAGCATGGCCAGGGCCCAGGTGTCATCGATATCGTCGCCAATGTCGGTATCGAGGATGACGGCAGTGGGGGCTCCGGGCGCCGCGGTACCGAAGAAGCCGAAGCCGAGGATGGCGAAAAGGACGAACCGGAGACTCGATTGGAGATTGCGCATAGGAATTCGACGTGGGGGGGTTGATTTGATTGGGAACCGTCATTTGTCTGCCAGCACCGCCGCCTGCATGGCCGTCCACACCTGCTGGAGATGGGCCCGCTCGGTGGCTTCGGCGCCAATCGACACACGAACCATCCAGCGCCCGTCAAGGACTGCGGGAGTGAGGTAGGTCAGGCCCGACCGGTTCAGGCGGTCGGTCCAGGCCTGCGTGTGGCAGTCGAGCGCCTCGCCGGAGAGGCCTTCCGGTTCGTGGCGCAGGCATACCGTCTGAAGCGAGACCGGGGCGAGCACTCGCCAGCCTTTTGCCGACCGCACCTGCTCGGCCAGCCAGCGAGCGTTTTCCATGTCGCGCCGCAGGCGGGCCTGGAGGCCGGACACACCCTGCTCGCGAATGAGGAACCACAGTTTCAGGGCGCGGAATCGGCGGCCGAGAGGCACGCCCCAGTCGCGATAATTCTTCACCCGCCCATCCGCCGAGGACTGCAGGTAGCTCGGGTTGGTCGACATGACTCGGACGAGATGCTCGGGGTCGCGGACGAAGTAGGCGGAGCAGTCGAAGGCAGCCCCGAGCCACTTGTGCGGATTGAGCACCACGGAATCGGCGTCTTCGATTCCGTCCCACATGGATCGGCACTCGGGCAGGATCATCGCCGAGCCGGCCATGGCGGAGTCGACGTGCAGCCAGATGCCGTGCCGCCTGGCGACGGCAGCGATGGCGGCGATCGGGTCGATGGCGGTGGTGACGGTGGTGCCGGTGGTCGCAACGACCACACAAGGGTTCCGGCCCGCGGCGATATCGGCCTGGATGGCAAGGTCCAGTGCATCAGGGCGCATGGCGTAGTCGGCGTCGTGCGCGACAAGATGGATATTCTCGCGCCCGAAGCCGGCCAGCAGCGCGGCCTTGTCGACCGAACTATGGCTGTGCGCCGAGGCGTACACCACGAGCGGCCTGGCTTCCGCCTGGAGCCCTCCCCGGGCGAGGCTGTAGCCGGTTGCACGCTCCCGGGCGGTAAGCAATGCCACCAGCGTGCTGGTTGACGCGGTTTCCTGGATCACGCCACTCCAGGCTTGAGACAAACCTACCATCTGGCGCAGCCAGTCGGTGGCCACCTCCTCGACTTCGGTCAATGCAGGGCTCGACTGCCAGGACAGCCCCAGCACGCCGAGCCCCGTGCTGACATAGTCGCCCAGGACGCTGGCAAGCGAGTTGTTGCCGGGGAAGTAGCCAAAGAAACGGGGATGCTGCCAGAGGGAGAGGCCGGGGAGCACGATCCGGTCGAGATCGGCGAGGATTGCATCGAACGATTCCGGCTTCTCGGGGGGCACCAGCGGCAATTGCGATTTTGTGTCGCCCGGTGCTGTGGTGGCCATGACCGGCAAAGTTTCCAGGCGAGCGCGGTAATCGGCGATCCAGTCCACGACGGCGTGGCCATACTTGCGGAATTCTTCGGGCGTCATGAGTGATTCAGCATCCTGGTTCTCGAGAGCGATCGCGCGGCGGCCCCGGTCGGCACGACTCAACTATATCCCAGCATCACGGGCCTCTCAAGGGAAGGGGCGAGCCAAGCG
>CAYSCH010000620.1:0-3172 GCA_964429355.1 uncultured Planctomycetaceae bacterium
GTCCCCTGCCCCCTGTCCCCTGACCCCCTTCCCACCCTTTGTTCTTTGACAATCAGCATAGCCACATCAGGCCACCTCGCCCAATCGCGCCACGGCGAGGTGGCTTGGCGGCAGCGTTTCATCCGCTGCCATCTCTTACGCGATTGCCTCCTCGGCTCATGAATCATCCGGGCCCAGGCCCCCTTTGCCGGTCCATGGAGAATCGCGGAAAAGCGGCGGCCTGTTTCGAGACCCGGACCGCCATAATGTTCACCTTGCAGCCAGACTCGGTTCACGGCGGCGCGTCGCGCCGCCGTGAACTCCACCGTTTGTCGCACCATGTAGATGCCCGCGTGAAAAAGGACAGTGATCGACTCTCCCGTCGTCACTTTCCGCAACGCCGGGCCTGGTCGTGAGCCTTCTCGAGTGACTTCAGGGGCGCGGCGGCGGTGGCCGGATTCTCGTCTGAACCCTCCGGCGAAACATGGAACTCTGCGGCCGACGCATACGCGACGGACATACAGCAAACGGCCGACCCCAACACAAGCTTCACGGCGACGTATCACTCACTTGACGAGGTTGGACGCGGTGCCCCACTGGCCACCGAAGACGAATTCGGCCAGCGGCTTCCGCTGCCGGGGTGCAAGGTCGCGTTGCCTGTACGCCTCCGGCAGGACGTTCGGGTCGGCGACGTAGCCAATCGCCAGGCCGGTCAAGGGCTGCACTCCCTCTGGAACCTGATACAGTTCACGAACTCTGTCCGGCAGAATACCGATCATCTGGTGGACAAACAAGCCACGGGCAGTGGCCTCCAGGGTCAAGCTGGCACTGGCCAGGCCCAGATCGTGGACGGCAGCAGCGTTGGGGGTGTTGTTACGGGCGAATCGCAAGCTGGTGCAGCCAATCGCCAGAACAGGGGCAGCCTTGGCCCACGGCTGATTTCCTTCGACGAGGCAGGAGAGCAACCGCTCAAACTCTACCGGATTCGCCTTGGTCGCCAGGATGTAGCTCCACGGCTGTTCGTTGTAGGAAGACGCCGCCCAGCGAGCAGCCTCGAACAGCGAGCGGAGATCGTCGTCCGATACGGGCTGGTCGGCCAGTGCGTAGGGGCTCCAGCGCCGTGCGATCAATTCGTCAATGGGGTGGTCGGGAACGGCTTGTCTGTGCATGGTCATATTCTGGTCCTCATTCTTGCGGTTACCAATGGATCCCGGTTTCCGTGTTTCACTGTCATTCGGCCCCATGCGGCTTCGTCTCGAGGGGCCTGCCGAACAGGAGGAAGTCCAGCGAGATTCGACCTGGTCCCGAGATCAGGAACAAGACGGCGCAGGCAAGGTAAACGGCTGCCAGCTCCCAGGATGGCCCGCCCTGGGCCACGAAAGGGTGCCCTTGCGGCACGTGGACCATACCGATCGCCACCGCCATCACGCTTCCTATCCCGAGAGAAGCCAACCTGGTCAGAAGCCCGACGACTAAGGCGATTCCCCCGCCAAACTCGGCAAGTGCCGCCAGAGCCACGAGAATCCCGGGCATGGCCGCTTCCGGCCCCATCCAGCCAAATGGATTCTGGATCTTCGGCCAACCGTGAAGAACGAACGCCACCCCCATCACAAGACGAAGCAAGAGGAATCCCACAGAACCGAACGAGCCTACCGTGTCGCAGTAAAGCAGGTATCGCATCGACGCTTTTCCTTTCTTCTCCAAGAACCACTGGGAACAACTATTCTTCTTCCGCCGCGGACTCTCGGGCTTTCTCCAGTAGCCGGATGAGTTCCTTGAGTTCAGCGTGGGAGAGATGGCCGATGAGCCGCTTGTGGAGTTCCTCCAGCGGTTCGTCGAGTGCCGCCAGGGCCTCTCGAGCCTTCTCGGTCAGCGTAACCCAAATCACACGCCTGTCCTCACGACACCGCTCTCGCTTGACGAAGCCCGCTTCCTCCAGGCGGTCGACCAGACCGGTGATGCCGGGCACGACGGTGATCGTGCGGGAGGCGATCTCCAGAATCGGAAGCGGCTTCCCCTCGCCTCGCAGGATGCGGAGCACGTTGTACTGCGACGGCGTCAGCCCGTAAGGACGAAACAAACGGGCAAATTGGACCTGATACTGGTCGCCGGTGCGGAGGATATTCAGGATCGCCTCTTGCTGGGGCAACTCGAATGGTCGCTTCTTCTTGAGTTCTCGCTGCAAGGCCATCCCATATCTCCCGCCATGGATCTACTCTTTCTGGAATGGTAGACATATCAACCATTTACTGCTCATCTGTTTTGAACGACTTGGCGAGGTGGTGTGGTTCGATCCGGTTCTTCGGCGATCGGCCGGCGACCCGCACCTGCCGTAACCCTTTTGATGCCAAGCGGTTTTGTCGCCGCCTCTGCCACCGAGCCAGTGGCTTCCGACGCCCACGGGGTTGCCGTGCCGCACCGGCAGCTCCGAGTGGACACTCACGTGTTCTGGTCGCACACAGGACGGGTCATCGGGAGCGAACCCTTGCAGATAATTCGTGTCTCCTGTCGAATCGAGTACGAATTGCCAATGAAAGACGAGTATGGGGCGTTCGTCGGGTCAATTGTTCTGCAGCCTCAAACAGCAGGAGGTCCATAATGGGTTTGTCACACGATGATTTCGTCAGGAACCAGCCAAGTGAATAGCAGCTACTTTGACCAGTCGGCAGCCACCTGGGACAACGAGCCTCGCAGAATAACCCTCATGAAGGCCGTGGGCGAGGCAATTCTCCGAGAGGCCCAGCCGACCAAAGACATGGACGTGCTCGACTACGGTTGCGGAACCGGGCTTGTAAGCCTCTTCCTCCTGCCCCACGTCAAGAGCGTGACCGGGGCCGACAATTCACCTGGCATGCTGGAGGTACTGCAGGGGAAGATTGCGGCGGGGGGTGTCGAGCGGATGAAGGTGGTCCGGCTTGACTTGGAACAGGACTCTGTGCCAGAGGATCGCTACCACCTGATCGTTACCAGTATGACCATGCACCACGTGGCGGATACGGGGAGAGTCATCCGGGCCTTCCATGGTATGATGCACCCTGGAGGAAAGCTCTGCATTGCCGATCTGGACACGGAACCGGGCGTTTTTCACGCCCCCGAGGCAGCCGGGAGCGTCCATCATCACGGGTTTGACCGGAAGTGGCTGGCGGACCAGCTTGCGGCGCGAACGGATGGAGGAGTTGGTGAGGCCGGTCCT
>CAYSCH010000621.1:0-3143 GCA_964429355.1 uncultured Planctomycetaceae bacterium
TTTCGGCGTCTTCCGCGACGATCGCGATGCCGACCCGACGGGCCGTTACAAGATGCGGTATGGGAATGTCTTGCATCTGAACGCCAACGCTCACGCCGGCCGAATGGCCGTCGAGATGCTCGATGCGGGCGGAAATGTCGTCGCCCGGTCCAGCCCCATCACGTGCGATGCGACCGACATCGCCGTGCAGTGGGAATCGGGAGGGCTGGAGGGGAACGCATCGCCTGTGACGCTGCGGATTCAGATGCAGCAGGCAGAGCTTTTCGCCCTGTGGTGTTCGCCGAATTGAGTGGCCGGGCAGAGTCCCGCCCGGCGTGGGCGCGTTCTTGGCAAGAGCATTGTTTCCGCACGCGAAATCGAATATCGGCACGGCAACGAGTGAACCGTCACTGAAGGTACCGGTCCCCGACACCGCCCAGGTGATGTCCAGTGGCCACTGGCAGTCCTCTTTCCATGTCGCTCGGTCGTACTCTTCGTGGGTCATTACGTGCCGGATGCAGGCTTTCCCTCGGTTGAAATGAACCACGACGACGAGCCGGAACTTGTTCCCGGCAATGTTCGCAAAGACAAGGCTTGCGGCATGTTACGCCAGCTGGGGGACTGATGCTCCTGGGGTCCGGTTTGATCCGGTGTCGCCGACGCTCTTGCCGTAAGTGGTTTTTCTGTCAACGATAAAGGCCCGCTGACAACTCGTGTGAACTTCTCGCC
Source organism: uncultured Planctomycetaceae bacterium (assembly GCA_964429355.1). Lineage (GTDB taxonomy): Bacteria > Planctomycetota > Planctomycetia > Pirellulales > Thermoguttaceae > JAAYAY01. The sequence continues at coordinate 709 of CAYSCH010000621.1, forward strand.
AGATTGGAGAAGGAGTCTCCGCAACTGGATGATGAGTGAGAGTGGTGCCGTTCAGTGTAAAAAATGTCGATAGCGACCGATGCACGAAAAGGCAACACTGTCCCGTTTCCCGAAATCCTAGTCGGCGCCGTAGTCGGCAGCGCGGCCAGTCCGGTCTTCCGTTTCTGTTGTTTTGCCATGCATCCTCCAATGTTCGATCAGTCGGTGTAAAAGCATTTGCATGGCTCGTCGCAGGCGGACCTCGCGGACCAGTGCCACTACGAGTACCACGGCCAGCGCCGAGCTGGCCGGCAGGGCAGAAGCAGTCATGAAATCTCCTGTTCGAGAAAGAGAGAAGGCCGGAGCCAGCCAGAGAACATGCACCGCAGCAAGCATCGTTCAATCGCGCATTTTGGGGTTTCCAGGATGCTCGGCGGGACGCTGGAACAGGTAACCGGGGCCGTTACACTATAATATGCGCTGAAGACGCCGAGATGTTAGCGTTCTTGGCACGCTCTCAGCCGAGCCCGTCCCCCGAGAGTCCTTTGCCGCCCAAGAACTCCGCCTGCGGGTGGCGCGGGTCAGTCGAATTGGAGATTCGCAGTCTGCCCCGTGCGTGCCGCGGAATTCTTGCCCTCGGCCGATACAGTTACTTCCCCAACAGGCGGAAGCGTGGGATTTGGCGGTTGTGCCGCTTGGGCTGTTGGCAGACGACCACTATATTGGTGGTGTCCTGTGAACGACCGCTGACAATTGGAGCATCCAAGTCCCAACAATGCCTAAGTCCCCAATACCTCCCATCGACCGTACCGCCGACTACGTGAAGGCCAGTCTCTCGGGCGAAGGCTGCGGCCATGATTGGTGGCATACCTACCGGGTCTGGAAAACGTCGCAACGGATCGGCCAGGCAGAAAGAGCGGATCTCTTCGTGGTTGAACTGGCTGCTCTACTTCATGACATAGCCGACTGGAAGGCCCATGGAGGGAACTCGGCGGTCGGTCCCGAGATGGCCAGGCAGTGGCTCATGTCGTTAGGCGTGGAGGAAACGCTGATCGAGCAGGTCTGCCAGATCATCGCTGACATCTCCTTCAAAGGAGCCGGTGTCGAGCAACCCGTGTTGTCACTGGAAGGCAAGGTGGTTCAGGATGCCGACCGGCTGGATGCCATCGGGGCAATCGGGATCGCCAGAACGTTTGCCTATGGGGGAGCAAACGGGCGGTTGATTCACGACCCCGATGTGAGCCCCATGGAACACCTGACCGCCGAGTCATACCTGAAAAGCGGTGGGACATCCGTCAACCACTTCTACGAGAAACTCCTTTTGCTCAAAGATCGGATGAACACCACGACGGGCAAGACCATTGCAGAGAAACGGCACCGGTTCATGGAGGACTACCTGCGGCGATTCTACGAGGAGTGGGAAGGCGAGTGACGCAACGTGGAGGCGTGCAGTATGACCTACATCATGATAGACGTTGAATCGGACGGCCCGATCCCTGGCGACTACTCGATGGTGTGCTTCGGGGCCATCGTGGTCGAGCCAGCCCTCGACAGAACGTTCTATGGACGGCTGAAGCCGATCTCGGACAAGTGGATTCCCGAGGCACTCCAGGTGAGCGGATTTGCCAGGGAGGAGACCCTCGGGTTTGACGATCCCAAGGCCGTCATGCAGCAGTTCGCCGACTGGGTGGCCGAGGTCGGCGGAAACCGTCAGCCAATGTTCATCTCCGATAACAACGGCTTCGACTGGCAGTTCATCAACTGGTACTTCCACCACTTCCTGGGCAGGAATCCGTTTGGGCATAGTTCCACCAACCTCGGCTCGCTCTACAAGGGCGTGGTGCGGGACATGTTCGTCAACTTCAAACATCTGAGGAAGACCAAGCACACGCACAATCCACTGGACGATGCTCGGGGCAATGCTGAGGCACTGTTGCAGATCAAGGAAGAGCACGGGCTGAAGATCAGTTTCAAGTGAGTCTTGCGTCGGGGAATCGTGGAATGCAATTCGGCGATATTCTCGGCGACGACTTCTGCCATCGCCCTCGGCTCAGTGGCAACAACTGTGTCAGCGTTTGGAGGCTGTCCGGGATACACCAAATCGGTCGGCCAGCCGATAGGCAAGGGCGAGGTGTTTTTCGTGGATTCCCTGTCCCAACTCTTCAGCCTCGACCTTCTCGAATGCCGTTATGAGCGTCTACTGGTCTGGTTCTTTCATCGCCCGGTTCGCCGCTGGAAACGAGCAGTGATCTTCTTTCTGGATATGCTCCCGGAGGAGCCGAATATAGCTTTGCCCGTGCTGGACGAACCATTGTAGGGCATGTGAGCATCCACCAGAACCATTCTTGACGGCTGGCTTATGCTGAGGGTTTTCCGAAATCGCCCTGACAGCAAGGAGCCAGACTCTCACACAGTTTTCCCACATGGAAACTGAGTTTCTCCATGTCTGCACCTGA
>CAYSCH010000622.1:0-3122 GCA_964429355.1 uncultured Planctomycetaceae bacterium
GGCCACGGGGCCGACCAGCCCGCCCCCGACATTGTGGGCCACGTTCCAGAACGACATCATGATCCCCCGCTCTCCCGGTGAGAACCAGTGAACCATCACGCGTCCACAGGGGGGCCAGCCCATGCCCTGGAACCAGCCGTTGAGCGAAAGCAGAACGAACATCATAGCGATTGAAGCGGTGCCGATCGGCGTCGCGCCCATGAAGATCATCAACAGCGCGCTGCCGGCCAGTCCCAGGGCCATGAACGTCCGGGCATTGCTCCGGTCCGACACGCTCCCCATGAGGAATTTCGACAGTCCATACGTGATCGACACGCCCGACAGGGCGAAACCCAGTTGGGTCTTGGAGAATCCTTCTTCAACCAGGTCAGGTATGACGAGGGAGAAATTTTTCCGGACGAGGTAGTAGGCAGCGTAACCGAGGAAGATCCCGGCGAAGACCTGGATCCGCAGCCAGAAATACGCCGATGGAACGTCGCGCTCGTCCAATGGAGTACGGTGAGCCGGCGGCCTTAGAAACCCAATCATGCCTGGTTTGCTCCCGGTTGCTGTGTGCTCATTGCGTCGCGTGCCAGAAACGCCGGAGTTCTTCGTCCCGTTCGGCGTCGCTCCAGCGGAGGAGTTCCTTCATCCATGCGGCCGTCTGCTCGGCCACGGATTTGCCGTCCTTTTCGTAGTAGTGCCAGCCCGTTCGCCGCAGCATCACGTCGTCCAGATGCACCGCCCATTCGTGCGTGCAGTAGTGCTCGACGGCCTCTCGGGTCACGGCGGGGGGCAGCACGCCGCTGAGCTTGGCCGCGGCCGGCTCCAGCAACGGATCCCTGCCGGTCGTGCAGGCGGGCAGGTTGGCCTTCAGGTGCCGGCCGACCATGTCGACCGTCTGCTCGGCCATGAGTCGATAAGTTGTCAATTTGCCGCCGGCCACGTCGACCCAGCCCGGTTCGGGCATGCGGATCTGGTGCTGTCTGGAGGTATTCGAGGGGCTTCCCTTCCGGTCCAGCCCCGACGCGATCAACGGACGCACGCCCGCCCAAGAGGCGATCACGTCGCTTGCCTCGAGCCGGGCCGGCGGAAACATCTGGTTCGTCACACCCAGCACGTAGGCCACATCCGCCTCATCTGTGGGTACTTCTTCGAGCGATCCGGTGTAGTCCGTGTCGGTTGTTCCCAGGATGACTCGCTTCCCCCACGGAATCACGAACAGGATCCGCTTCCCCTCGGCCATAACCACCGCCTCGCTCGCCGGAAACCGCTCCTGATCGACCACCAGGTGGATTCCCTTGGTCAACCGCAGCCTCACGCGGCTGTGGGGCATCTGGTCGGCCCAGCAGCCAGTGGCATTGACAACCGATCGGGCCCTGACTTCCGACTCTCGGCCAGTCCGCTCGTCGCGAACGCGGCAGGTCCAGCCCGACGCTTTTCGCTCCGCAGCCACCAGAGAGGTGTAGTTGTGAATGCGTGCCCCGTGGTGCACGGCCGATCGAAGCGTGTCGATCGTCAGCCGCGAATCGCTGGTGAGCCCGTCGTAATAGCGAACACCGCCCGTCAGACGTTCGCGGTTGATGTCCGGCAACTTTTCCGCCATTTGGGAAGCCGAGAGCGTGCTGCTCGGGCCGAGATTCCTCCGCCCGCAGAGGAGATCATAGATCTTCACGCCGATCGAAAGCTGCCACCGCACCCACGGGGTGCCGCGATAGGTGGGAAACAGGAACGGCAACGGCGCCGCCAGGTGCGGCGCGATGTGATGCAGGGTCACCTTCTCCACGCTCGCTTCGTGCACCAGACCGATTCGCCCCTGGGCCAGATAACGGAGCCCGCCATGAAGGAGGCGGGAAGACCGGCTGCTCGTCCCGAAGGCGAAATCGTGACGGTCGATCAGGGCCACTCGCAGTCCGCGCATGGCGGCATCACGGGCGACTCCCGAGCCGACAATGCCGCCGCCGACGACCAGCACGTCCCAGTCGCCATCTTCCAGGCGTTCAATCTCGTTGGCGGAAGAACCACTCTCTTGTCGCATCATCCTACTTCTTTCTCTCTGCAATCAGCCATCAAAAGCTCACCAAGAGCACCAATATCTCGAACGACCAGATCGGGCGGCGGGTCGAAGGTCGCCGCTTCCTCCGCCGTCGCCTCGCCCGTCAACACCAGCACACTCATGGCCCCGGCTCGCTGAGCCATGGCCATATCGGTGTAGAGCCGGTCGCCCACCACCGCCAGTTGCTCCGGCCGTAGGCCATGACGCCGACAGACTCCATCCAGCATTCGCGGGTCCGGTTTACCGAGGACGGTCGGCACGCGTCCGGTTGCCGCAGTAAGGCAGGCTGAAAACGCGCCGCAGTCGACCAGCACGGTGGGCTGATCCGTGGGGCAAACGCGGTCCGGATGGCTGGCAATGAACGGCAATCCCCGGCTGATCCACCAGGCCGTACGGCACAGGTTCTCGTAGTTGAGACCCGTGTCGTAGCCGACCACAACCGCATCGGGATCACCGTTGCCGACCACGAAACCCGCATCCTCCAGGTGCCGTGCCATGCTCGGTGTCCCCAGAAGCCAGAGCTTTCTCACGTTCGGCAAGTGGGCCCAGAGATACTCGATCACGGCATCTGTCGATGTATAGATTTCGTCCCGCGATGCGGGAATTCCCAGTCGCTGCAATTTGTCGACATAGTCCTGGATTCCCCTGGACGAATTGTTGGTGATGAAGGTGCAGCCGATCCCCAGGTCCTCCACGAGCCGGAGGAACGGCAGCGTGCACTCGAACAGCGTCGAGCCGCTGTAGATCGTTCCGTCCATGTCGAGGACCAGGTGGCGAATTTGGGAAAGCAGGCAAGGCATTTTTTGCAGGCAATAGAAAGGTGTCTACACGGGTCAGGAAGTCTGTTTGTAGCCATCGGCACGAGCCGGCCAGCACAAGGCAAAGAGCACAATCCCGATCGCCGCTGCCCCGGCAAGCATCATGAACCCTGCGTTCCAACCGTATCTGTCCACAACGGCGCCCATCCCGACTCCCGAAATTGCGGTACTGGCGTATCCGAAGATTCCCGTCAGTCCGGCAGCGGAGGCGGCGGCTCGCTTGGTCGCCATGTTGGCGGCGGCGATTCCTATCAGGCACTGGGGACCGT
>CAYSCH010000623.1:0-2609 GCA_964429355.1 uncultured Planctomycetaceae bacterium
CAATCCAGTTCGAGGTGTATCCCTGCTGCCATCAGACTGCCACCGCGGAAGGATAACGGTCGGAGAGCGCAAGACTTCTTGGAACGGAACCCGAGCGTTAAGAGAAAGCGGTAACAAGTTCCCGCACTCCAAAGGCCCGGCGGCACCGCGCGTCTGGAACGTAACGCTGGTGAGCCGGTTACGGTGATCCCACGTGTACTGGGTGATCGACGTATCGCCCGCGTTCAGCGTGCCGCTGGAGTCGGTGTCACAAAACAGGCTATCCTTGCTTGATCCCCAATCGGTTTCGAACGTCGCATAGCACCCTTTTGCCGACACAACGGGCGAACGACAAACGGATTATTGCCCGTCGCCTCATTCAGGAACCCCTCTCTCCGACGGCGTATTTCGCCAACGCATTGCCCGCCGGCAACACTTCCAGCGTGTCGATGGCAAGCATTCGTTCCAGCAGTCGTTCCAGGTAACTCGCCCGAATCGGCCCCCACCCCTCGTCGTCCAGGCCGTGCGTGTTGAAGATCAACCAGCCGGAATCCTTGGCAAGCAATCGTTCGATTTCCCGGTCGATTGCCGCTTCACAGTTTCCAGGGCCAAAGCTCGTGCAGGTCAGTTTCGTCTGCCCTTGGTGCGGCAACGGGTTGATCGCTCCCCCTCCCGTCCTGAAAGCTCGGACCTGGGTCGGCAGCCACTCTTCCAACTCGGGCGTCGAGGCGTTGTAGGGGAAGTTGAAGATCGCCCGTTTGCGGTCGAAGCCCTTCAGTTGCTTGTCCATCACGTCCAGGCAGCGGAGGATCAGGTCTCGCGCCTCGGCCAGCGGCAGGCTTCGCTTGTTGGCATGCTTGTAGCCGTGCGGCATGATCTCGTGGCCCCTGGCCGCAAGATCGTTCCACAGGCCGAAATCGCCCCGAGCAACATCGGGGTAATCCGGGGCTCGGAAGTCCTTCATGGAGGCGGAAGCAACCACGTTGATGCAGGCCGACAGCTTGTACCTCTCGTAGATTTCCGCTGTCTTGACCGACGACTTCTTGAAGCCGTCGTCGAAGCTCAGGGTCAGGATGTGCCGCTTTCCCTCCAGCTCGCCAAATGCGGCTCCTTGGCCGACCACGGCAGCCGTCGTTGCCGCAGCGGCTGCTGCGATGAATCTTCGGCGAGTGATTCTCATGCGGTTCTCCTTCGGCCACAATCGCCTTGCCTCCCGCCTATTCTGGCGGATACTCCGAAATATACAAGCAATCTTCGCGATAAAGGCAGCTTCCTCGCGATTGTTGCCGTTCGCACGTGCTTCATTATACTATTCCCGGCTTCGGCACGGGCATAGCAAACAGCTATATCCTTGGAGGTTCCACCTTGGTCGGCGGTGCTGAGATTGTCTCCAGCACGTTGCTGTACTTGCTGAATCGACTCAACACGTTCTTGACATAGCGGATTCGTTCCTCGGGCGATCCCCGCAGAATGAGATAGGGCTGCCTTCGCTCCGCTAGATCGCCGATGATCTGCTTCTGGAAAACCTGACGGTTGCCGTCCCCAGACCGATCCCAGGTATCGTCATAGGGAATGTCTACGTCGCAGAGGAACACAAGATCGTAACGGGTGGCGCAAGCATTGGCGTACTCCACCAGCCTCTGGTGCGCCCTGCCGTGGTAGTAGAGGGAGAAGATGTAGGTCGTCACGGCATTGGTGTCAGTGAAGAGATACTGGTTCGCTTCGCACAGCAGTTTCTCTTCCCTCTCCAGGTGCCCCTCAGCGATTTCTGCCAACTGCTCCAGCGTAAGTCTCCGATTGGTCTGATGCTTTTCCCAGTATTCTCGACCGTATTCGGGCATCCACACCGTGCCGAACTCCTCGGCAAGCCTCTGAGCAATCGTTGTCTTGCCGCTGGAGGGGGCTCCAAGGAATACGACATTGGTGATCAGGTCTCGGTACACCCGCCGATGGACGAAATGCCGATACTGATATGGTTGCTGCCGCACAAGCGTCCCGGAGATCGTAAACGGCTGGCGGCCCCTGTCAATTCGGCGATCCACGGCCCCGAGTGCCTGGCTTACGTGCTCGCCGTAGAACTCGCTTGAGTAGAAATGGGTGATTTGCCGCCCGGCCAGAATCTTGAGGAGGTACTCTTCGTGCATCCGCTTGATCTCGGGCGTATCCCCAACCTCGGTAGGGCCATCCCAGGCTTCGATGACTTCAACGGTCGGATAGAGCTCCCGCACCCAACGAACCCGCACGTTCAGTGGAGTATTGGTGGTCTCGGGGCAGTCGTAGATCAAGACGACGACCCGTTCTGTTTCCGCCAGCGCCGTCTCGATCAGCAGTTGATGCCCTTTGTGTAAGGGCGCGAACTTGCCGAGGGTCAACCCTGTCGTTCCGCCGCTCATATCGGGGCCTCCACGTCCGCAGACGCAAGGGCGGCACGAGGCTCGATGGTCCGCCGCCACTGGAAGTAGCCGAGAATCGCCAGCACGAGGAACACCGAGTAGAGCCCCGTCGTGATGTAAAGCTCCTTGTAGAGGTAAACGGCGATGGCTACGAGATCCACGGCGACCCAGAAGTGCCAAGATTCCAGTTTCTTTCGAGCCATGAGCCACTGAGCGACCAGGCTTGCGACGGCGATG
>CAYSCH010000623.1:2619-3080 GCA_964429355.1 uncultured Planctomycetaceae bacterium
CGCCCACCATAGAGCCAGTGATACCAGCCGTAGATCTGCATGACGACGTAGATCCCATGCAGGATCAGGTCGGAGTACAACCGGGCCTCATAGAAGACGCCGATGTACAGAACGACCTGGATCAACCCTGTGGGCCAGCACAAGACGTTCTGGCGGACGGTCAGCCAGACGCACAACAGCCCGCAAACGGCAGCGATTCCTTCGATCCAGGTCATACTCACAACGCTCGACGAGTGCTTCTGTTCCTTCAGTCTGCTACCTGGTTTGTGATGGCCCTCTTCACGTGGGGGTTCCGCCAACCCGCTCGGATCCAACGAATCACCCGGCGAGTTCCCCACATACCGATACAGGTTCGGATCCCCCGCCGAGTACCCAATCGGGTCCACACTCAGCCAACGGCCGACGTTTGGATCGTACCAGCGGTTGGTGTTCCACTGCAAGCCGGTGTCGTCGTCGAAGAA
>CAYSCH010000624.1:0-3054 GCA_964429355.1 uncultured Planctomycetaceae bacterium
GAAAGATGTTCGAGCCCAACTGACCTCGGAACCCGAGCGCTACGCCGCTTACACCCGTGAATACTTGGGCTGGGGCGTGTTCGCCCTGATGGCGCGGTGAAGAGGGGATCACCGGGCGCCTCAGGACGTGGCGAGAATTTGAGTCATGACAACTCATTCAAGCCGCCGCTGATCGTCGGGCATCCCCGTCCGTACGAATCGATAGGTCCCCGATCCCACCTCCAGCACAGCCGCGCCGCTCTCCATCCGAAGGAATGTCACACCTTCAGCCTCGTCGGCCGGTCCGCCAGACTCGGTCACACGGGCAAGCTCGGTTGCAGGAACATGCACCGTGGCCGTCGTGTTAGCAGGGATCGTCACTTCCATCGTCACCTTGTCTCCCTCCCGCTTCCACTTGCTGGCGATGCGGCCGTAGACGCTGTCGTAGTGCCCTTCAGCCCAGGAAAGGTCACCGGGCATCGCGGGCTTGATCACAATCTGCTTGAATCCCGGCGAGGCCGCTCGGATTCCCAACAGGCCGCTGTAGAACCATTCCTCGATGTGTCCCAACATGCAGTGGTTCTGCGACGAGTTCGGGTTGGTGTCCCAGGCCTCCGTCAGGCTGGTCGCACCCTTTTGGAGCTGGTACATGTAGCCAGGTCCATCCGTCTGGCAGAGCATGTCGTACAGACAATCGCTGTGGCCACCGTCCAGCAGGGCCTGAACCACGTAGTAGAAGCCCACGTCGCCGGCCGTCACCCGGTTGCCACTGGCGCGAATGCTATCGACCACGTTGGCCAGCACCGCGGTCCGCTCATTGCTCGGAACCAGGTCCAGAAACAGCGGCATGGCGTTTCCCGTCTGGCTGTTGCGATCGTATTGGCCCCGTTCGGCATGGAAGAACTTGGCGTTGAACGCCGCCTTCACCTCCTCGGCAAGCTGCGAGTAGGTTCGGGCGTCGTCGTCGCGGCGCAGCATTGCCGCCGTCTGGCGGAGGATCTCGATGTCCTGGTAGTACACTCCCGTCGCCGTGAGTCCCAGGGAGGTGAGCTTCGATGGGCCCGGAGAACCCGGACCGATGTCGTACCAGTCCCCCAGCCCGTGCGAGACGATGTGCCCCTCGGCTCGGCTGCCGAGATACCCCACGTAGCCTTTCATGCTCTCGTAACCGGCCCGCAGGATCTCCGGGTCGCCGTACATCCGGTAGCTGCGCCAGGGCGAGATCAGCACGGCGCTGCCCCACTCCGGCGAATCGCGAAAACCGCCATCGAAGACGGTAAACTCCGGCGCGATGTCCGGCACCAGTCCACTGTCGAGTTGGGCCTGGCGCATGTCGGCAGAAATCTTCTCGTAGAACCGCGCGCAGTCGTAGTTGTACATGAAGCACCCGGCGAGCAGATGGGTGCATTCGAGCCAGCCCAGCTTCTCGCGGTGGGGGCAGTCGGTCAAAACGCTCTTGAAATTGCTCTTGATGGCCGCCAGGATGAGCGCGTGGACGCGGTCGACATCCGGATTCGAGCAGGTGAATCGGCCCACCGGCTCGGTGGCTGGGTAGAGGAATTGGCCTTTCATCTCCAGGATCCGAGGAAGCTCGCTTCCGACAGTCGCCCCACCGCCTGGAACGGCGCCTTCTACCTGCACATATCGAAAACCGTAGTAGGAGAAGCGGGGGCTCCAAACCTCTTCCCCTTGACCTTTCAGTGTGTAGGAAAACCACATCGGCCCTCCCGAACTTCGCTGGGTGACCAGCCCGGATTCATCGAGCAACTCGCCGGGAACAAGTTTCACCGTGGCCCCCGCCGGCCCGCTGACGGTGAGACTGGGCCAGCCCGAGAAGTTCTGCCCGAGATCGTAGACGAACACGCCCGGCTGCGGCTCGCTGATCCTGGCCGGCTGGAACTCCTCCATCACCCGGATCGGCGGCGCCGACCACGCTCGCAATTCTCCGCCCGGCCCGTCGACCTCTCTGGCAGGAGCCCATTGCCAGTCGTCCAGTCCCGGCTGGTCCCAGCCTTCCACTTCACTGCGGGCATCGTAGTCCTCGCCGCCGAAGATGCACGAGAAGCGAATCGGGCCAGCCGCCGATTTCCACGCACCGTCCGTGGCAACGCTCTGGATAGTCCCATCGGCATACTGAATTCTGAGCTCCAGGATCAACTTGGGCTCGCCGAAGGTGCCGCGGAATTTCGTGTATCGTCCACCCGTGACGTTGTACATGCCGTTCCCGAGCATGAAGCCCACGGCATTGCTGCCCGTTTGAAGAAGCCCCGTTACGTCATATACGGAGTAGAGGCACGTCTTCCGGTAATTGGTCCAGCCAGGTTCCAGTTCGTTGCTGCCCAGCTTGCGGCCGTTGAGCCGAAGTTCGTGGAAGCCCAGGCCGCACACCAGCACAGTGGCCTGCTTCACCGGCTTGGCAACGGTGAACTCGCGGCGAAAGAGGGGTAGCGCCGGCGGCGCTGCGACCGGCTCACCCCAGGGCTCCATTCCAACCTTCCCCAGCACCCGGGCTGGTTTCCAGGCCGAGTCGTCCAGTCCGATGGTCGTCCAGCCGTCCTCGGCCGCGTCGGCAGTCAGAGCCGAACCATCGAGCACGGACGTGATCGACGTGCCACTTGCCAGGTGCACATCGAGCCGGCCAGTCAGACCCGCCTCATTCGGTCTGGTTCCGCCGTTGGTCACAGCGATCGCCACGAGATTGTCACCCGGGCGAAGGTGTTTTGTCACGTCGATCTGCTCCAGAGAACTCCAGCTGCTGCCGCTTCCCGCTGGTTCGCCATTGACGTACATCTCAAAGCTGTTGTCGGCCGTCATGGCGATCGTGGCCCGGTCAGCCTGGGTGTCGACCGGAATCTGCACTTTCCAGCGGAAGTACCGCGTGCCCGGCGGATGCATCAGGCCGTCAGGCTGTTCCGGGGTCCAAATCCACGTCGCGCCGTCCAGCGTACTTCCGTTGGGAATGGGGGCGGCAATCCACTTGGCCTGCCAGGGGTCGTCTGGCAGCAGCCCCATGGTCTATGCCGCCTGCTCGCTTGTATTTGTCGCAGCATCGGTCCACACCTGGACCTTCCAGAA
>CAYSCH010000625.1:0-3031 GCA_964429355.1 uncultured Planctomycetaceae bacterium
GCGTGTAGGGATCGCGCCCAATCGCGTCCACGTCTGGCCGTCGTCGGTCGACTGGCACGCGCCGACCCAGGGTTCGCCCTGCCAGAGATTCCTGCCGAGGTAGAGCACTCGCCCGTCGGCAAGCTGGTTCGGCCCGTGAGGGCTGTTGACGAGGCAGCGGTAGGGATCGCTGAATGTCTTGCCGCCGTCGGTCGAACGCAACATCCACACGCCGAGCATCGCCTGCCGCTCGGCCGGGCTCAACTGGTTGTGCACGGCCAGCCAGCGATCCAGCTTCTCCTTGGGCCAGGCGCCTTTCGCCCCCGGCTCCAATTTCTGGGCCTTCTCCAGAGTGGGCACGTAGGCCAGCGACGTGAAAGTGGTGACCAGGATCGAGCCCTTGGCCGTTTCGATCACCCCCGAGTCGCGGTCGTCGATCTGGGTGTCCATGAGCACGCGAGGCGCGGTCCAGGTCGCTCCGTTGTCGTCGGAGGTGATCAGGTCCACGCGTCCGAAGGGGCAAACATGGGCCTCGCGTCCGCCGGAGCAGGCGACCAGCAACTGCCCGTTGGCCCGCCGAGTGACGGTGGGCCAGCCGTGGTATTTATCGGGCAGGCTGCTGATCACCTTGGTCTGGTGCACGGTAGCGGTTGGGGCCGCGTGGGCACGGGAACCCAGGACCACGGGTACGGAGATCAGGGAAACAGCCGATGCCTTGAGCATCGAACGTCGGTTGATTCGGTGTGTCATGAGAGAATTCCTCGCGCTGGCCTGGGGTCGTGTTCCCGAGTGTGTGAGATCCGCGGATTCACCGACGATTGTAGATCAGCCCGTGACCCGACGCCAGCAGAACGCGAAATCCTGCTCTTGGGCGAGAGGAAGAGCAGCTCCTGGGCCGCTTGCGGCCGGCCCTCGACGGGACAGGTCCGATGGGGTAGGCTCTTGAAAAAGTGTCGACCTCAGAGGAGTCAGAACCGTGCCCATGATGCAAAGCCCACCGGGGGCGAAAACGACGATTGACGGACGCAGCTACACCTATTTTGCAGGAACGGGCTACCTGGGGCTGCAGGGGCACCCCGAGGTGATCCGGGCGGCCTGCGAGGCTGTTGAGAAGTATGGAGTCGGCAGTGCCACGTCGCGCAACCGCGTGGGCAACACGCCGCCCGTGCTGGAGGTCGAACAGCGGGCCGCTCAGTTTTTCGGTACGGACGATGCGTTCTACTTCGCCTCCGGCTACATGTCGCCCGCCGTGGTCTTTTCCCTGTCGCGAGGCCGGTTCGATGCCGTGCTGCTCGACGAGATGGCCCATTACTGTCTGGAGGAGGCGGCCTTCAAGCTCGGGTGTCCTGTGGTACGGTTTGCCCACTGCAGCGCCGATGCGCTGGAAACGAACCTCAGGGAAATGGCCCGCTCGGGCCGGAGAGTCGTGGTGATGACCGATGGGGTGTTCTCCGTGTTGGGCCGGCTCCCGCCGGTGGCCGATTACTGGCGACTCCTGGCCGACCGGCCGGGTTCGATGCTGCTGGTCGACGACGCCCACGGCTATGGCGTTGTGGGCGAGCACGGCCGCGGTGTGCTCGAATATGCCGGGTTGTGGGGCGAGGAGCTGAACACCCGCTGGCCGTCCGACGACGATGATCGGCCCGCGCTCTGGACCTGCGGCACGTTGAGCAAGGCCCTCGGCGGATTCGGCGGCATCGTGCCGGCCGGTTCCGAGGCGGTGTCGGTACTGAAATTCGAGTCCCCATACGGCTATGCGGCCAGCGGACCGGCAGTGCCGGCCGCGGGGGCCAGTGCCGAGGCCCTGCGAATCGTGCTGGAGCAGCCCGAGCTGCTCCAGCGGCTTCGCGAGAACGTGTCGCATCTTCGCTCGGGCCTCCGCAACCTGGGGCTGAGCGTGGCCGACTCGCCTGCTGCCGTGATCGCTGTTCAGTTGCCGACGGCCGACCAGATGCGCCGCCTTCAAGAGGCGCTGGCCGAGCGCGGCATCTGGATCGCCTACGTGCCGTCCTACAGCGGAGTAGGCCCGGAGGGGCTATTGCGACTGGCCGTATTCGCCACCCACACCTCGGAGATGATCGACCAGTTGCTGGGTGAATTGGCCTCGCTCCTGTGAGCAAGCTGGACGCTTGCAGCGAGGGAACAGGGTAGTCGCTCGGGCTGCCCGGCTGGCCCGGCCGGATTCGCCACGGCTACGTCGGTCGCCCATCTCGGTAACGCTTGTCGTAATCGGGCCATCCGTACGCGCCGTCATGACCCTCAACGCCCATGCTGGTTCCAAACTGGACCAGAAGTACGTCGGCCGCCTCGCAGGGGCGTCCCAAGAGATGTGTCTGTCGCTGGAGCAGCGGTTTTGCACTGGCACCTTCACCCGGTTGAGTGACCTATTGATCGAGTAACTGCCGGCAAGTCTCTTCCGTTCTTCACCCCCCCTGCATCTCTGCGCTTTTGTGAGAGTCCCTTCCGGACCTTTCTCAGAGCTTTTGCACGGGAGGGGCGGGCCGGGTGGGATAGGCGGACCGGCTAAGACCCCTCGCAGAGCCGCAAAGGGTTCGCATCCTCTTGCCCGGATGCGACTTGCGAGATTAGAATTCCCACCAGTCAGGGGCTCTTACCCGGGACCAGATAAAACCAAGCTGGGCCGCGCAGTCATGCCATGAGCAGCAACAAACAAAAACGCCAGAAGCTCAAGCGGACGCGAGCCGAGAGGAAGGCGAAGTCCGAGCGAGCCGAGGTTGTGGCCGGTCTCGAGAACGGGACGATAATCCCTGTTGACAGGTCGAAGGTTTTCTCGCGCAGCGTGCTCCCCAAAATTCCAGACTACTACCGCGACACCTGGTTCACCTGCAAGGATTGCGGCCAGCAGGAGCTATGGACAGCCAGGCAGCAGCAGCGTTGGTACGAGGAGCAGGGTGGCGAGATTGAGGCCATTGCTGTTCGCTGCCACGCATGTCGCCGCAAGGAGAAGCTCCGGCGAGACACTGCCCGCAAAAAGAATCAACGTTCCGCTTAATTATTGGTTTTTCAAGATTTGGTCTTCTAGTGTTCGGAG
>CAYSCH010000626.1:0-3019 GCA_964429355.1 uncultured Planctomycetaceae bacterium
GCCAATGGTCAACCGTGCCGCAGATCACCGCGTCAATGTCCTTGCGTTCCAGCAGCTCGCGAAAGTCACCGTACGTGTCCGCCTCCGGAAAATCCTTCGCCTTGGTGTCGTTCAGGTGGTTCTCATCCACGTCGCAGATCGCCACGACCTTGGCAAACCGCTTGGCGTTCCGGGCATCGCCCCGCCCCTGGCCGCCACAGCCCACCAGTCCAATCCGTATTTGTTCACTCGGCGCGGTTGATTCGGAAGAAGCCTGCGGTCTCGCGTCGGCCCCCTGGGCCAGCGCCCAGGCGGGCAGCGCGCCGGCGGCAACAGCCCCGGCGTTCTTCAGGAAGCGGCGACGTGAGATATCCGTGGTTCGAATGGTCATGGTTCTGGCTCCCTGAGGTGGGCGAGGATGTCTGGACTTAGGATTGTCGCAACAAAGGAGGAACTGAGAATTGGCGTAGCCGGAGGACCTATTTCGCTTCCGCGGGTGATTTCTCCGTCGGCGTCACACCCTGCACCGGTTCCGCGGGTTGCTCGACAGCAGGGACCGCCGGCGTTCGCAGGCGCAAAGAGGCTACCTGGGCCTGGCGGCTGTAATCGATCGATTCGCCCAGGATCCGCACCGCTTCCTGGTCGGCATGGAAACCCATCGAGTTTTCGCTGCTGACGAAATCCAGCCGCCACGCCGCCTTCTTCTGCAGCTCGAAGATCGGGGCCAGTTGTTCCGGAGTGGCGCCGGCCGACTTGGCCTCCAGGATCGCGTCGAGCATGTCGGTCATGGCCACGGCCGCCCGATCCAGTTGGGATTCCGTCCGCTGCTGGATCGTCTTGACCTTGTCGCGCAGCTCGTCCTCCGACATGTGATGGCAGGTCTGGCACGACCGGTTGATGCTGAGCAGCGGGCTCCGGACCCAGTGGCTGCTCACTTTCATCGCGCCCCGGCGCTCGTAGGGCATGTGGCAATCGGCACAGCTCACACCGCTCCGGGCATGAACCCCCTGGCTCCAAAGCTCGAATTCGGGATGCTGTGCCTTGTAGACTCGCGCCCCCGTCTCGCCGTGCTCGAAGTCGTAGAAGGGCGTGCCGTCGGGAAACTTGTGCTGGTCGAAGGTCTGCTCGATCTGTTCCACCTTGAGCCCTTTGTCCCAGGGGAAGAAAAGCGTCTCCTTGGCGCCACAATAGTATTCCACGTGGCACTGGCCGCAGACAAAACTCCGCATCTCCTGTCGGGTCGCATCGACATTGGGATCGTAGTCTTTCTGGCGGCTTCCCTTGCGCCAGCGCTCCACGCTCGGCAGATGCGGCACAGGTTCGTCGCTCCTGGCCAGGGCCGCGATGCCGTAAACGAATCCGGGCCGCGTCACACGAACCTGCATCGTCTTCGGATTGTGGCAGTCGATGCATCCGACCGGATGGCCCTCGCCCACATGTCCAGAAGCGGCCTCCTTTTCGCCCGTTTCGGGACTCGGCTTCGAGGGATCGGCCGGCGAGGCAATTTCCGTCGCAAGCCCGCCGGGAAACAGGGGTAGGTGCTCGCCGGGGCTTCCGTCCGGCGTCTTCAGCAACTCCGCGTGGGCGTCGGTGTATTTCATCGCGCCGACCAACCGGAACCCCTCCATCACGGCCGGCCAGTTGAAGTCGGCGGCCAGAGCGGCCGCGTCGGGCGTTTCTCCCGCGGCTTCCATGCCCAGCCGGCGATACGTCGGAATGATCGACGCATGGCAATGAAGGCAGGCCCCCGGCTGGGGCCGCTTCGTCACCCGTTCGGTCACTTCCTGGTCGAACAGCATGTAGGCGTGCCCCCGCGCCTCGCGGTAATCGATGCTGAAGGCGTAGCCCGCATACAACCGGCGAAGCCACGGATGCGACTGGAGCTTGCTTTCGGGCATGGCGTTCGATCCGCCAAACTGCGTCTCCGTTGTGTCCACGGTCCGGCGATACCCGTCGAACTGATCGGGCCAATTGGTGCCCCAGGGCACCGGATCCGTGCTGACCTCGTCCACGTCCACCAGGCGGACGAACGGCATGCGTGCCTCCTGGCGATGTTCGAAAATCGACACCAGCACCGCCGTCACACCGAACGTCACCACCGCCACGACCAGCAGCAGCGCCGTCAAAAACAGCACCCAGCGAGCCATGAACCATTGCCCGAGCCCCGTGGGCTTGTCGTTTGCTCTTGCGTTCTCGGCATTTCGTTCGTTGCTCATCGTGGTCTCCGTGGAGATAATCGGTCTTTTCCGAAACCGTGGACCTTCCGGCTACTTCAGGGCATGACCGACGTCGTTGTGGCAGTGAATGCACCCGAGCATGTCGCCGCCCGGTTCGACGGGAAGCATCGGATGGACGAAATCGGCATGGCAATAGAGGCAGGAATTCTGCGTCACTCGTCGATTTCGGGGTTTGATCTGAATCGGCTCGTGGAAGTTTTCAAGGGTGAACGCCAGCGAATGGAAGAATCCGTTATCCCCCTTCGTGGCCCACTTGCCTACAAAATTGTGGGGGAGGTGGCAGTCGTTGCAGACCGCCACGTGCCGATGGCCGGATTTCTGCCACGAATCGTAGTACTCCTGCATGACATGGCAGTTGGCGCACGACTTCGGATCGCTGCTCAGGTAGCTTGCCCCCTGACCGTAGCCGAAGGTGAATGCCCCGAGACCGCCCAGGGCACCGATGGCAGCCGCCAGCAGAATTGGCAGAATGGTCGTCCAGTGAAGAAACCTGCCGCGGCGTCTGACCCGCCCGGGGGAAGGATCTGCAGAGGATGTCTCGTCTTTCGCCACCGGCATTGCTCCGTACAGGTAGTCGCCACGTCGCCGCACGGGAGGTGGATCCCTGGACAACACCCACCCGTGTCGGTTCGGGACTAAGTATACGCCTTCGTCCCCTGCTTTGCGATACTCCGCACCGCCTGCCACATCGATTCAAGACCGGCAAGAGACACTTGGTCGCCAAGCAGATTGCGGCAGAAATCCCCTGAGAAGCCCTCACAAAACGTACGAGTTTCCCACGGGCATGGATGTGCACAGCCGGT
>CAYSCH010000627.1:0-3016 GCA_964429355.1 uncultured Planctomycetaceae bacterium
GCGGTCGCCAACGCGGCCATTCAGGCGATCGGGTGCATCGCGGCCAGGATCTGCGACACGAACAACTGCCCTTCCGGCATTGCCACCCAGCAAGAGCATCTGCGAGCCCGTCTGAATATCGACGACTCCGCCGCGCGTCTGAATCGGTTTCTTTCAGCTTCAGTCGAACTGATGAAGGTCATGGCCCGCGCGTGCGCCCACACGCACCTGAACCAGTTCGCGGCAAAGGATATCACCACCTGGAAACGCGAAATGGCCGACTTGGCGGGTATTTCGTATAGCGGGGCCGGCCGGTCCGACCGACACGCTCAATCCCTTGTAATAACCCCATCCGAAACTAGACGCCCGAGGGAGAATCCCATGTCGACGCAAGACAATCTTCAGGCTGCCTTTGCCGGCGAGAGTCAGGCCAATCGCAGCTATCTGGCCTTCGCCGCCAAGGCCGATGCGGAAGGACATCCGCAGATCGCCAAACTGTTCCGTGCCGCAGCCGCAGCCGAGACGATTCACGCCCATGCCCACCTCCGCGTGATGGGAGGAATCAAGGATACGAAACAGAACCTTCAGGCAGCCATTGCAGGCGAGGGACATGAGTTCAAGGAAATGTATCCGGCCTTCATCAAGCAGGCGGAAGCTGAGGGAAACAAGGCGGCCCTGGTGTCGTTCCGCAATGCAAATGCCGTGGAGGAGGTTCATTACAATCTCTACAGCAATGCGTTGGAGGCCCTGGAGACAGGAACCGACCTGCCCCCACAATCCATTCATGTATGCGAGATATGTGGAAACACGGTGGTGGGTGATGCTCCCGACAAATGCGATGTTTGCGGCGCTCCGCGAACGAAGTTCACGGAGGTTGCCTGACAAGCGCAACGAGACAACCACCACGACGGATCGAGATGTTTCACAACCAGACTCTGGCGCGTTCCGCTACAACGAATTTCCGGATAGCCTCAAGCAACCCCTATTGGGAGGAGATGCCATGAATCGGACGATGTGTGTTCGTGTTGGTCCCTGTCTGGCCGTGGCCGTGATGTTGCTGTTGGAAACGGCCTTGCCCCTTCGTGCAGCCGACGAGCCGGGTCAAACCGTGCCTCGCGACGAAATTGGGGCGGCGACGCCGGAATTTCAGCAGCAGATGCTGGCCAAATTACTGGCCGATGCAGACATGAGCAAGCCGCCTGCGGGTTTCGATCCGGTGGTCTGGAACGCGTTTGTTCCCGAAGACAATGCGATGACTCCCGATCGGGTTGCGCTCGGGCAAAAGCTGTATTTCGACAAGCGGCTCTCGGATGACGGGACCGTCTCTTGCGCCACCTGCCACGATGTGACACGAGGCTTCACCGATCAGATTCCGACGTCGGAAGGGATCGGCGGGCAGTTTGGAAAGCGGAACGCGCCGACCGTGATCAACGCCGCGCTGCTGCAGACCATGTTCTGGGACGGCCGGTCCCCCTCGCTGGACCACCAGGCCACCCAGCCGATCCTCAATCCGGTCGAGATGGGCATGCCCGATGAAGCGGCCGTCATGAAGGCCATCGGCGGAGATGCCGAGTATCAGGCGATGTTCAAGAAGGCCTTCGGCCGGGACATGAACTACCAGGATCTCGGCCGGGCCATCGGGGCCTTCGAGCGAACGATCGTATTTGTCGATTCGCCCTTCCGGCGATTTCTGGCGGGGGACGAGAAGGCGATCTCGGCCGAGGCGAAAGCCGGCTGGGACCTTTTCAATGGCAGAGCCCGTTGCGTGGCCTGCCATCCCATGAACCCGTCGAATCCCCTGGGGAGCGACAATCGCTTCCACAATGTTGGAGTTTCAGCCCGCCACCAGAACTTTGAAGAGCTGGCCGGCCAGGCCCTCAAGATCCTCAAGGAGGATACATCGGAGCAGAAGCTCGACGAGCTGGCCGTGGGAACCGACCTGAGCGAACTGGGACGTTTCATGGTGACCCGCAACCGGGCCGACATCGGAGCCTTCCGCACGCCGCTGATTCTGAACATCGGCATCACGGCGCCTTACATGCACGACGGATCCCTGGCGACGCTCTGGGACGTGATGGATCACTACAACAAGGGGGGCGAGGCGAATCTGTTCCTCGACGGCGGGATCGAGCCGCTGGCGCTCACGGAAGAAGAGATCGGCCAACTGGTTGCCTTCCTGTTCACGCTGACGGACGTTGCGTTTGCAGAAGAGAACCAGAAGCAGTTCGAGGCGCAAAAGGCCGCCAGCGCACAGCGCCCGGTTCGCGACGATGCGTTGGCCAATCGGAAGACGTTGCCTTTCGAGGGGCGCGTCATGGGCACCAAGAGCGGCGACCAGTAACAAGGAGCGATGCAAGATGGCTACTCACAAAAGCGTTGAAACCAAGTATATGGAGCAGCGCGAGGAGTTTTTCCGCGGGTTGCGGAATCTCGATCGCCGCTCGTTCCTGAAAGTGTCGGCCGCGGCTCTTGGGGCCTCGGCGGGCCTGGCGGCACCGCACTCTTTCACGCCGGTCACCGTGGCGCAAGGCGCTGAGGGTGCCGAAGGGGCGGCCGACCGGCCGGCTTTCCGGTTCGCCTATATCTCCGACTCCCATCTCTATGAGAAGGAGGTCAATGACCGGTTCGTCCGCGGGCTGCTTCGGGCCGTCGACGATGTGAACAGTCTCGATCCCCAGCCCGACTTCGTCTTTTACGGAGGAGACCTTGCCCAGCTCGGCCAAGCCAAGGAGCTCGACCTGGGGGCCCAGATTCTCAAGAATCTCAAGGCTCCGCTGAAGATCATGGTCGGCGAGCACGACTGGTACCTCGACATGGGCCAGAAGTGGCAGGAGTTGTTTGGGGAACCGACGTACTCGTTCGACAACAAGGGCGTCCATTTCGTGGTCCTCAACAGTGTTGTGGAGGCCGACTTCTGGACCGCCCGAGGCATGTCGCCCATGGAACGGATGATGACGGTTGCCGGACTCGACAACGGTCTGCAGAGTTCATTCACCGTGGGCGAGGCCCAGCGAAAATGGCTGCAAGAGGATCTGGC
>CAYSCH010000628.1:0-3015 GCA_964429355.1 uncultured Planctomycetaceae bacterium
AGCTTCGCGACTTCCGGGGTGACTTCCGGGGTGACTTCCGGGGTGAGTGGTTCGGCGAAGCCTGGCGCGGGATGGAAGGTGACGACGACAGACCCGGCCTGTTCCTCCCAAACTGGGTCAGGATTCGCGTTCTCTCGGCACCAGTCGAGGATTTTCAGGGTTCCCGTTCCCCACTGCTCAATGATGCCTGCTCTGTAGCGGCTCCAACCGACCCAAATCCACGGCGTTTTCCACCGTCAGTTGGATTTCGTCCTGATCCAAATCCGAAATCGCCACTCCCTTGGCGACCGGCTCGTTCTCCCAGCGGCTGGTCGCATGGAGCTTCTCCATAACCCGCTGTTCGTACACTGCCCGGGGCATTACGCGTGTCGTCGGGCCGTGACGCTGATACGGCCGCCCGTCGTACGTATAGGGGCCGCCGCCCCCTGGGACGCGCAGCGCAATCACGGTTCTCCCGACTTTCAATTCGACGGTCTCAATGTCAGGAAAGATAGGCGGTTCGATGCGGCGGAGTTCATTCGCGACCTCCTCAAGGGTGTGGGCGGAAACTTGCTGGCCGACAATCTCGCCCTTGTCGCTCACCCCGAAAACCACGAAACCACCAAGCGCGTTCGCAATCGCACAGACCGCCTTCGCACCCTCGGTGCGCTGACCAGTAGTGGCCTTAAATTCCACCTTCTGGGATTCCCCCTTCCCGACGACGGCCTTGAGTTCCTTCAGGTTCACCCTGTTCTTCTCAGTGAGACCCTTCCTGCTGCATTCAGTGAAACGGTTACGGAAATGCGAACGATGAGCCTCGAGATCCTCACTGTCGGCCACAGCATCCACCCAATCGGCAGCTTCATCTGGCTGCTTCAATGGAGGGTACGGTCACTTATCCCGGCCAGCCGACGCTGTTCGACCTGGATGGGCAGCAAAGGCCGAGCACTGGAAGCAGTTTCCGACCTGGCGAAGGCTGATCCGCGAGTTCCACGAACTCAAGTGAACCCTGCCTCTTGTCGATACCGACCGTCCGAGCGACATGAATTGGACACGGCGATGTCAGGCCCCCTCCTCAGGAGGTGTTTTGAATCCAGGCTGACGGTTCCTGCGAACCCTGTTGCAGGGCCAGTCTGAACGTGCAATTTGCCCTGGCCGCTTTTGAATCCAATCGCAGTCTCGGGAGTCCGGTGAATGTTCAAGCACGCTTTGCTGCTCTTGACAGTTGTCGTCACCGTACCGGGGTGTTCCGCGTCCAATGACAACGAACAGGAGGCACCGAAAGTGTCGAAGCCGCTGAGTTTCACGATGAAGTCCCTGGATGGCAAGGACGTTGACTTGAGAAAGTACGAAGGCAAGGTGGTGCTGATCGTCAACGTGGCGAGCAAGTGCGGGCTGACGCCGCAGTATGAACAACTGCAGGCTTTGCACGACAAGTACGCTGAGGACGGCCTGGCAATCCTCGGTTTCCCCTGTAACCAGTTCCTTTGGCAGGAGCCGGGAAACGCAGGGCAGATCCAGGAGTTCTGCCGTGTCAACTACGGTGTGACCTTCGACATGTTTGCCAAGGTGAACGTGAAAGGCAATGAGGCCTGCGATCTCTACAAGACGTTGACCGCACTCGACACAAAGCCTGTTGGGCCGGGCAAGATCAGTTGGAACTTCGAGAAGTTCATCATCGGGCGGGACGGAGAGGTCGTCGCCCGATTCTCCCCTCGCACCAAGCCCGACGATCCGGCTATCCTGAAGGTCATCGAAGACGAGTTGGCGAAGGAGCCTGAGCTCGACAGCACAGCCACCACGAAAGGCACCTGACAGATATGAAAGACTATTTCGAGAACGCCCAAGGCGTCGGCGTCCTGGCAACCGCTGACGCTGATGGCAAAGTGAATGTTGCCATCTACGCACGGCCTCACTTCCTGAATGAGGACGACAATAACACGGTATCGCTGATCATGAACGAGCGGCTGTCGTATGCCAACATCCAGGCAAACCCGCACGCAGCCTACCTCTTCATCGAAGAGGGGGACGAGTACGTGGGAAAAAGACTGTCGCTGACCAAGATTGGCGAGGACGACGATCAAGAGAAGATAAGGCCGCTTCGGCGGCGGAACCTCCCAGATGAATGCTACGAAGGCAAGAGGCAACATCTGGTCCATTTTCGCATCGACGGAGTGCGCCCGTTGATTGGGACTGAATAGCCTTGCGGGATTCCCGGAAAAGGCCGCCACTGGGCTTGCCCCGGGCTTCCACCCACACAAGGTGCCCATAAGGTGGGTGGCGGCGCTGGAGTCTCTCCTGGAATCACGCAAGGCCATTTCGTGGAAGCAGTAATCGAAGGAGGCAAGAGGGTCATTGGGCTGCCAATCTCTGGCTTCCCCGTCTTCGCTCGCCGTGTATGTTTCGATGTTTGGCTGGATATCGATGGGGCTGAAGTCTATTGCTCGTGATCAACGTAACAGCCAGACTGAGCGAATGGGCGGCGATCATGGTGTCGAGCGGGCCGATCGGCATTCCACCCCGTTCAAGCTCGGCTCGCACTTGGCCGTAACGGCCAGCAGCAAGAGAGTCGAAATCGGCAACGATCAGGGGTGCCAGGAAAGCATCCAGGGCTAGATGATTCTGTTGAGGTCGCGCACTTTTTTCCGCGCCATAGCGCAGCTCGGCTACGGTGACCGACGAAACGCCCAAATCGTCGGCCGCATGTTCCAGGAAGTGGTTCAGAACGCAAGCCGGCTTCTGCTTGATGACGAAGATGCAGATGTTCGTGTCCAGGAGGTACTTCACTAGATTTCTTGGTCTGCGGAAATCGTGGCGTTCAAGCCAAGTTCAGCGCGACGGACAGAACCGGTCTGAGGGAATCTCGCTAAATGGCCTTGCGTGATTCCAGGAGAGACTCCAGCGCCGCCACCCACCTTGTGTGGGTGGAAGCGACGATTGATGGCTAATCGATCCGTCCGCTCCCGACTGACCTCTCCGTTCGCTCACCCGCCGCGTTGCGGCGGGTGAGCGGACGGGCAGGTCAGAAGGCTTAGG
>CAYSCH010000629.1:0-3003 GCA_964429355.1 uncultured Planctomycetaceae bacterium
GTCACCGAAGACAATGACTCGCATGGTTGGAAACTTCCCTGTGGTTGGGACCCCGAATCTGGGCCAGATTCTGGCCAGTCCGGCTACGCTTGGTGGTTATTCGGTGCCGCGATAAATGGCAATTCCAGCCAGTTCGGCTGAATTCGGCCACGACAGGGCCAAATTCTGGCCAGTCGGTTGCGGTAATTATAGGTGTCGGTCAAATATCGCGAGCGGGAGGGGGGAGTGTCAGCAGTTGTGGCGTTTTTCGGCAAAGGGACTCTCCGTGGGGATGACGGGTGAGGGGCGGTGGCCGCTGGGCGTTCATGCGGGAGAAAGAAAGCCGTTCTGCGGTCCTACCTGTTTCTGCCGAAATCCGACATACTACCGGGAGCAAGAACCGGGCGGTACCGGCCAGTGGTAAATAGCGATCCGGCGGTGGAACGTGCCGTCCGGCCGTTCGGTTTCCAGAATTTGGAGAAAACATCATGTTGCGAGGGAAGATGCGTCTGGTTGCGGCAGCGTTGGCTATCGGGAGTCTCTTTGCCGCCCCGCTTTGGGCAGGAGACGCGCTGAAAATGGTCCCGGCCGATTCATTGGGACTGGTGATTATCGACGATCTCGAGACGCTCGACGCGAAGGCGGGCAAGGCCATTGAAAGTCTGAAGTTGCCTATTGCCGCGCCGCTGGCGGCTCTCCAGGCGGTGCCTGGATTGAGCGACTGCCTGGATAAGAAATCTCCGATCGTGGCTGCCTTGCTCAAGGGAGCCGACGAGCCGGGAAGGGATCCGGTGCCGGTGGTTTATGTGCCTGTCACGGACTTTGAGGCGTTTACCAAGCTCTTCGGCGGTGAAGCAGAAGGCGACATGGTCCGCTTGACCGTACCGGCCAAGCCGATGCTGGTGGCCAAGAAGGACGGGTTCGCCGTTCTTGTGCCGGAGGACAACGAGCAGGTCCTCAAGGCGGTGCTCGAATCGGCTGGCGGGATGACCGAGCGATTGGGCGACGACCTGGCCTGGTTGGAGAAGCGGGACGTGGCGGCCGTGATGACCGATGGGGGCATCTCGGTCTTCTGCGAGAAGATCCTGGAAGGGATCGAGGTGGCTCAGCAGGCCGTCCGGATGCAGGACAACGACAAGATGGGCGTGGGGGATATTCTCAACGTCTACAAGAGCGTGTTTGCGGTGGTCGATCGGGAGGTGGAATTAGCGGCGGTGGGCCTGGACGTGCACGA
Organism: uncultured Planctomycetaceae bacterium; assembly: GCA_964429355.1. GTDB lineage: Bacteria > Planctomycetota > Planctomycetia > Pirellulales > Thermoguttaceae > JAAYAY01. The sequence continues at coordinate 1,214 of CAYSCH010000629.1, forward strand.
GTCGGGCGATCTGGTCCTGCAGGTTCGCAAGCGTTTCGTGCCGGACGGCCGTCTGGCGAAGTGCCTGGCGGTTCCGGCAACGCGGGTGGACGTGCTTGCGGGTCTGCCCGTGGAACCGTTCGTCTTTGCTGGTGGCGGCCAGCTCACCCCGGCCATGGGCGACCTGATGATGGAGTTCACGGTGGAAGTGATGAAGGCCGCGCCCAAGCTGTATGGGATCACGGGGGAGCAGGCCGAGAAAATGATGGACTCGGCCTCGACGTTGATGACCGGGATGCAGTCCCTATCGATGATGTTCGCCACCGGCCTGCGTGACGACACCATGTACAGCCGCATGATTGGGGTCATACAGTGCGGGGATACCGCCAAGTACATGGAGAGCTACGACAGATACATCCAGGAATTCGCCGGACTGATGAAGGGGAGTAAGGGCATATTTTCCATGTCGATCGAATCGAAGCCGACGGAGATCGACGGCCGCAAGGGCTTGGAGATCTCGATGGAGATGCCGAAGGAGTTGCTGGCGGCGGACCCCAATGCCGAGGCGATGCTCGAGAAGATGATCGGCCCGGAGGGCAAGATGCGGGTGTTTGTCGTGGCGGCCGACGAGCGGAGGATCTTGTTCGGTTACACGAACAAGAACCTGCTGCAAACGGCCCTTGCCGCACTGAAAGAAGGGAGGTCGCTCTCGGAGGAGGAATCGATCAAGAATGCGGCGGCCCGGCTTGGCGAGGGTAATCTCGGCCGGGGATATTTCAACCCGGCAGGGCTGGTCACCTTTGTCAACAGCATGATCGAAGCCGTGGCTCCCGAAGGACAGAAGGTCCAGCTTCCCGCCTTTCCGGAAACCCCGCCGGTGGCCTGGACGGTCAGCGCGGCTGGAACTGTGGCCGAGGTTGAACTGGTGGTACCGGGCGAACTGATCGAAGCGGGAGCCGGCTATGCCGCCGAGATGCGGCAGGCGTTTACGCGGAAGCAGGAGTGATCGGGCCGCCATCCTGATGACAAATCGCTCCGAGCACCAGCACGCCCGAAAACGGCGAACGCGGAGGCTGTTCCGCTCCGGTACGAACGGGCTCCGCGTACGCTCAAGGGACACGTTAGGCTGGGCGCGGTTTGTGCGACCTGGTCGAGGATGCGACATAGGACCGAACGCGCCGCCCGGATGTGACGGATTGAGGGTTTCTCTGAGCGAACGGGACGAATGATTATTTCTGCTCGGCCACCTGAAGGGGACCGATCTTGAGGTCGTCCAGCACTGGGAGGGCAGGAAACGCTGCGTGCGGCTCGGTCTGGTACCAGAAGGCGACTGAAGCGATATCGTCCTCGAGGGGGAGATATCGCCCGGATTTGTCCTGCATCCAGCCGAGGGCCTGGATGGTCACCCGCAAGTCGTCCTGGAAACGAACGGGGTCGACGAGGTGCCAGCGATAGAGACCGAAACGCTGGCCGGGCAGATAGACCACGTCCGGGGGCAGGACTTGGGCCAGACCTGAATGGGGCGTGCTGAAGGGCTGGTAGAGTTTCTTCTCGCGGTTCTCGAAGTTGTAGGACCCGCAGAAGTAGTCTTCCGTGCCGGTGCCGCAAATGGTGGGGAACTCCTGGTCGCCGTCGAGGTAGAACTTGACTTCCGCTTATGCTACCTTCTCGGGTGGCAAATTCAAGCGGATGGAAAAGTCGCCCGGGTTACCATGTTCTTGACAGTGTCTGTTCGGGTGGGCCAGAATCACCAGAGGCAAGTGGCCTCCGTCCCTCCTAGCCCGAAACCAGGAGATCAGGTAATGAGCGAT
>CAYSCH010000630.1:0-2992 GCA_964429355.1 uncultured Planctomycetaceae bacterium
AGGGTTTGCGGCGGTGGCAGGCTGCTAGCACTTGGCAAGGTTACGATCAAGGCCCCAGCAACGTTTGTAAAGGATTATTGCACAAGGAGTTGTGTAGGCATGTCCAATGCGCACCCCCCTGCCTGACACACAAGGTTCCTCGCGGTTACAATGGGCCATTCTTAACCAAGCGATACCACACCTCTACTCAGGGAGGCAAGGCGTGAGCGGAAAGATCCTGGACGGCAAGGCCCTGTCGAACGAAATCCGCGCGGAGATCGCCGCGGAGGTGGCCGCATTCAAGGCGAGCGGCGGGCCGACCCCCTGTCTGGCCGCCGTTCTGGTCGGCGACGACCCGGCCAGCCAGGTCTACGTCCGCAACAAGGAAAAGGCCTGTGTGGCAACGGGGATGGGTAGCATCCTGCACCGCTTGCCCGCTGAGACCACGACCGACCAGCTTCTGAACCTCGTTGCCCAACTCAATGGCGACAGCTCGGTCCATGGGATCCTTGTCCAGCTTCCCCTGCCCAAGCAGATCGACGAGACACGTGTCCTTGACGCAGTCGACCCGATCAAGGACGTGGATGCCTTCCATCCGGAGAATGTCGGCCGAATCGTCCAGGGACGCCCCCGTTTCCTTCCCTGCACTCCCCACGGCATCCAACAACTGCTGCTCCGCAACCAGATTCCGATTGCTGGCCAGAACGTGACCGTGGTCGGCCGTAGCGAGATTGTCGGCAAACCTATGGCAATTATGTTCATGCAGCGTGGAGAAGGGGGCCATGCAACGGTAACGGTCTGCCACAGTCGCACCAGGGACCTGCCGGGCGTCACTCGCCAGGCCGATATCCTCGTGGTCGCGATCGGCCAGCCGAAATTTCTCACGGCCGACATGGTCAAACCAGGCGCCGTGGTGGTCGATGTCGGCATCAACCGCACCGACGAAGGCCTAGTGGGGGACGTCGATTTCGACGCCGTCAAGGAAGTGGCGGGCCAGATCACGCCCGTCCCCGGCGGCGTCGGCCCGCTGACGATCACCATGCTCCTCCACAACACACTCACCGCCGCAAAGCTGCAGTTGTCGTCGGGGGAATAGAAACAACCGCCAGGAAGGGGCTGGGTATGTCCCGGTCCCCCGCTGCGGTCGTGGCTCGTCGTGGTTTCCGGAGTCCTCACCCGGTTCTCTATCCCCCTCATCTCCCTGCGAGTCCCCATCCAGAGATAGCCGATCGCCAATCCCTTGCGAGGCCGCAACGATCTCGTTGAACCAAGACCGTGTGCCGGCGGGCATGGGATTGCTCGTGACCCTATCCGCCTTTGTCAGCGCCGGGGATGGCGTTGCGGAATCCGTTGGGCCGGTTATGCGACCATCGATCAACTTGGTCTCCCTGGAGGCAGGATTCGCCGATACAGTCTGTAGGAGCTCAGGTCCCAATCCTGTTTCTTGACCCTCGGGCCAAACCGCTTTGAGCCACCAACCCCCATTCGGGTATGGTAGGTAAAGGGCCATAGGTGTTTCAGAGGCGGGTTCCTGGGTTCGACGAGGCCATTGCGCCGGTTGTGTTGTCAAGCCTCGCCAACACATGCCGCTGGTATTTGCCCATGGCGTCGGTTTTGGGGAATTCGTCACAGGATGACGTAGGCAGAACAGAAACCAATAAGGAACAAACCGATGCGTCTTCAAGACTGGGAAGCGACGATCCAGGCGATTGCTGATGAATGCAATCGTGTTTGCACAGGAGCGGATAAGATCTTGATGGCTTGGCGTGTGAAACTGGCAAAGGAACCGAGTCTTCTGCAACCGTACCAGATCGACGAAATTGTGCGAGAGGTCCGGCGAAGGCTGGTTTCCTGCGATAAACGCACCGCCGAGCACAGCCCTCTCGCGGTGCGGCAGCAGCATGAAGTGCCCGCACTGTCGCAACAAGGGGTTTGAGTGCCTGGTTGATCATTCCTCGAGAACCTGGATCTCGACCTTCCGGAACTCGCACGGATGGCTCTCGGCCTGCAGGGAGATCGATCCGCCGTCGAGCATCAGCTTGTCGTCCTTGATCAGCTTCTTCGCGTCGGCGTCGCTCGGATCGAGCTGCGGCTGCTCGTACTCGAACACCAGCTCGCCATTGACCCGGTGGCGGATCAGCTTGTTGCCGTGCACTTCCACTTCAACCGTCACCCACTGGTCGCCATGGTAGGTCTTCGACGATGAGTTGTTGCAGTGCGATGTGATCAGTTTCCCGTTCTGAACGAAGTTAGTACCCGGTGAGCACACGTTGGCCGTGGAACGGTTTCCCTGTCCGCTGCCGCCGAGCAATTGGACTTCGATGGAGACGGGGAACTGCTGATCCTTGCCCATACTCTCGGGTGACTGGCCGTGGATCATGATCCCGCTGTTTCGAAATGCCCAGCCGGGGCCACCCGGTGTCTGATTGCCGACGAAACGGTACTCGGTACGAAGGATGTAGTGGGAAAACGGTTTCTCGTAGAAGATGTGTCCGAATCGGCCATCGAACTTCTCGTACTGATCGTAGGCCACCTTGAGAACGCCGTCTTCGACCCGAAAGGTGTTGCCGAAGTTGTCGCCCAGATCGTAGCCGGTGATCTTGACTTTCCAGCCGTCGAGGTTCTTGCCGTTGAAAAGCTGCAGCCACTGGGCGTCCTTTTCAGGTTCCCCGGCGCGGGCGAAACCAGCAAACATGACGAGCACCATTGCAGCAAAGAGGGTCGTTTTCGGCAATCGCATCTCAAACTCCTTCGAAGATCCCAGGGCGGCAGGGCCGGTGAGCCAAAGCGAGCTACCGCTCGAGCTGAAAACAGCCTGCTCCTGTTGGTCGCGAGTCTTTGTGAAAGACTTAACGATTTTTGAAGTTAGTGGTACAGAACCGGATTCAGGTTTCGGCAGGGACTTCCTTGACTTCCTTCTGTGCATCTTGCTGCTGGTCGATGCCGCCCTTGATCTCGTGGGTGCTCGTATAATATGATGTTATTGGATTATGCAAGCTGATGGCTATATCCG
>CAYSCH010000631.1:0-2956 GCA_964429355.1 uncultured Planctomycetaceae bacterium
CTTTGGAGTGCGGGAACTTGTTACCGCTTTCTCTTAACGCTCGGGTTCCGTTCCAGCAGGTCTTGCATTCTCCGACGGATATCCTTCGGCGGTGGCGGTGTGATGGCAGCAGGGATACACCTCGAACTGGATTGCCAGTGTTGAAGGAAAGCGGCGACAAGTCGGCGCACTCCAAAACACCGCTACCTCTGGGGCCCGGCGGTCGACCAGATCCTGGCCGACGAGCAGGTGGCCACCGGCAGCGCGAGCGACGGAGAAAGCAAGCGATTCTCTGTCAGGCAAGTTGCGACGGCCGGCAATCGATTTTTGGAGTGCGGCGACTCGTCGCCGCTTTCCCTCAACACACGCCCTCACCTTCAAGATATGTTCCTTTTGAGAAAGAGTCGCCCTATACTGGGAGGGCCCGGCGCCCTCGCTCACTGACATGCCGTCGCGGCGAACCAAGAAACTCTCACAGAATGACGAGTCTCCTACGGGCAGTGATGCATATCAACCGAACGAGGTGGAACGAGTTCGGTTCATCCAACACTTGGGTACAATCATGATGGAAGCCACCAGGTTCGGCGACGACTTCACTCTGGAGTTCATCTCGGCCCAGCTGATGGGCTTCCGAATTCCCAAAGAACCCTTCGAACCCAACGGCCAGTGGCAGCTTGACTACGGGGTCTACTCGTTCACTTCCCAGACACGGGGACCGGCGCCCGGTGGACTGGTGGGCAGCATGACCCTGGCACGAAAGCCACTTCAGGAGGGCGAAGCCGAGCTGACACTAAAGTACAAGAAGACCGGCCCGGGAGCCGTGCAGAACGTTGCCGGCAAGATCCGCTGCAAGACGGATTTGCTGGCAACCCCCGTCCAATGGGAATACTCGGTCGAGGTGGTCGACGCCGAAGGCAAACCCTATCCCACCTCCAGGATCGCCAAGCGGGCGGAAGCGTCCGAAGGGCGTGTCGACGTGGTCGACGACCATGGCACGAGACGGCTGGCGATCAACGGCCCGTTGGCAATCAACTGGGCCCTTTGGGACGCCGTGATGCGAATGCCGCGGCAGAAAGCCGAGCCGATCCGGTTCACCATGCTCGACCATTTCGATCAGATCAAACATCGCCAGACCATCGCATTTTGCAAATCGTCCGTCGTCACCCTCGGCCAGAGTCGCGTGCAGGAACAGTCCCGGCAGAAACTCGAAAAGGGGCGCATCCGCCAGGCTCGCTGGGCCACGACGGGGGGCGAAGAGGTCACATTGCACGGATTCGAACAACTCGGCGAGGGGATCGTCCCCTGGGTTTACTGGACCGACGAGCAAGGCCGACTCCTGTTTGTTGTTGCCGGCCTGGAAGTCTATATCCTCAACTCCTGGCAGAAGTAGAGTGGGCCAGAGCGAACACTATCCCAAGACTAATTCACACCACAAAATACCGAACAGGCTGCTCCTTTCCGGCACGCGAGCGTCGGTCCACCAGTAGGTGGCCTCCATTTCACAACATCTGCATTCCAGCCAACCGCGCACCAATCCTCGGCATCGTTGGCCCCAGAACCGAACCAAGGCCGAAATAATGCACTCTTCAACTCAGAACCACCGCCTCCGGACCAATCGCCGACAGTTTCTGCAAACCACCGCGGCGGGCGCGGGCGTCTTTGCAGCCGGACTAGCGCCGTCAACACAAGCCGCCGAGCTACCGGCCCTCGCAGGTTCGAAGCCGAACTTTCTGTTTGTGATCTGTGACCAGCTTGGGCTCGACGCGATTGCCGCCCACGGTTGCCCCGACGTTCACACCCCGAACATGGACCGGCTCATCCGCCGCGGCGTCACTTTCACCCAATCGCACAGCACCAGCCCCGTGTGTTCGCCCGCCCGAAGTTCGCTCTTCACCGGCCGGATGCCGGTCGAGACGGGCGTGATCTCCAACAATCGGGCGATCCATCCGAGCTGCCCCAACCTGGGGCAATGGCTCACCCGGGCCGGCTATGAACCCTATTACTGCGGAAAATGGCACATGCCGGACGGTTACCCCACGAAGATCGCCGGTTTCGAGGTTCTGCCCGTCGGGGCTGGGCAGGGGGACCTGGTCGATACGGTCGTCTCCCGCTGGGGCGAGTCGTTCCTCAAGAGCCGCAGCAGCAAGACGCCGTTCTGCTTTGTCGCTTCGTTGATGCAGCCCCACGATATCTGCTACTGGGCCATCCAGGGGCCGCGGCTCGTGCCGAAAGAGCTGCCGTTCGAGGCCCTCGCGGGCAAGCTGCCGGAGCTGCCACCCAACCACAAGTCCCGCCCGCCCGCACCGGCCAAACTGGACAAGATGGCCTACAAGGGCTTCTCCGACGACCAGTGGCGCTACTATCTTTACATCTACTATCGCCAGGTCGAAATGGTCGATGCCGAGATCGGTCGCATCCTCGACGCGCTGGACGATACCGGCCAGGCCGATAACACGATCGTCGTGCTCACCTCCGATCACGGCGACGGCCGCGGGCGGCACAGCCACGTGCAGAAGTGGTACCCCTACGAAGAATCGGTCAAGGTTCCCATGATCGTATCGTGCCCGGGAAGGGTGGCCGAGGGTGTCGTCGACGCGGAGCATCTCGTCTCGGGGCTCGACGTGATGTGCACCCTGAGCGACTACGCCGGACTCGACGCCCCGCCCAATAGCCAGGGCCGCAGCCTGCGGCCGCTACTGGAGCAGAAACCGACCACCTGGCGCGAGTTCGTCAGCAGCGAGCACCACATCGACGGGCGGATGCTGCGGACCGAGCGATATAAGTACGTCCGCTACGCCGGCGACCCCGTTGAGCAACTGTTCGATATGAAGGCCGACCCGTGGGAGATGAACAATCTCTATGGCGATGCCGGACTGGCCGGCGTCGTTGCCGACCACCGCAAGCTGCTCGACGCCTGGGAAGCCTCGCTCAAGCCGGTCGAGCCGATGCCCGACATTACCAAACGCCCCAAGCGGCG
>CAYSCH010000632.1:0-2935 GCA_964429355.1 uncultured Planctomycetaceae bacterium
GACTCTCACACAGTTTTCCCACATGGAAACTGAGTTTCTCCATGTCTGCACCTGACCGGCCGCCAGAACTCCCAGCAGCAGCAGGCTCCAGGCAGCGACTGCCGAAATCTCCATCGTCAGCAGCGGCCTTCTCAGATACTTTCCCACCGGTCGAAGCACCATGGCGATTGCGATCACCAGGCCGGCCAGCGGCAGATACAGGAAACGGTCGGCCCGATGGATGTGATGCGCCATGATTTGCGAGGCCGGTGCCAGGGCGATACCGAACCAGAGCAGCCCCCAGAGGGCCAGTTTCTGCCGCCGAAGCCTCCAAACGCACAGTCCCGTCAGAACGATCAGCACAACGCCGAGGATAAACGGCAGATCCAGATATCCCCCCGGTTCGATCCGTCTTCGACACGGTGCCAGGTTCGTGGGCCACGCAAGCGATTGCAGATTGAGCCAATACGCCTTGGCCACGAGCTGCAACCGCTCCACGGTGAGCAGATCCGGTTCGGCCACCGCCAAGCCGGAATCGCCAACCTGCTTGACGAGGATCGTGGCGATCGACACAAGCCACAGTGCCGTGGTACCGCGCAAGATTTTCCAGAACCTTGGCGGGTTGAGGAGCAAGACGTCGCCAACCGTCACGATCAGAGGAATCACCGCACCGACCGCGTTGCTCAAGCAGGCTGCAACGCAGCAAATCAGGGCGGCGGCGTCGCAGAGGATTGCCCGGGTACGACGGCCTGGGACTTCGTCGAGTCGGCGGGCCGTCCAGTGCAAGTGAAAGCAGCCCAGCGCAGCCAGGGTCATCAGGAGTTCTTCCCGTCCGGCCACCCAGACCACGGGCTCAACCACGATCGGATGGACGGCGAATAGGCCTGCGGAGAACGCCGCCAGAAAGACGTCGTATCGAGACAGGGCGGTCTTTCCGGAATCCGTGACGGATTTGTGGAAGAGTCGAATGGCCAACCAGAAGACCAGCAGCACGTTGGCCAGATGGATCAGGCCATTGGTCAACTTGAACCCGCCCGCCCAGAGCCCCCACAACTGGTAATCCAAGGCGAAACTCAGGGTGCGTACCGGGTAGTAGCTGGTGACGCAGCGAGATGTGAAGATGTGGTGGAGGTTTTCCCACGTCAGCCCGCGAATCCAGCGATTCTCGACCACTTGCCCGGTCACATCGTAGTCGACGAATTCGAAGCCCACGATCGGGAAAAAAACGACGACAATCAGGCATGATGGCAGCCTGGATTGTCGTCGTATGCACAGCGCGATTTTTTCCGGCCGATGGATCCTCAACGCCCGTCGGCCCTGCTGCCCCATCCGGTCCACAAGATGCCCCGCGACACGACACAGTTGTTGGCATTCGGTAGACATCCTGGGCAACATCCGCCGTCCATGGGGGACGGCGGATCCAAAAACCGGCTCGGTTAATCCAGTTGTTTCGTCTCGCTCCCCGCCATGCTTGCGGCGGCTCGCCAGGCAAAAATGTCGACGGTATCGGAAACAAACCGAACGGAACCGTCGGCCAAGCCGACATTCACCCCGCCCGGATGGAAGCTCCTGGCGGCCAAGGCGGCGTAAGATCCATATTCGCCATCGTAGCAGTCAAACTTGGTCAGTTGGGTGACGTGGTCGTTCGGAGAAAGCACCGTATTGTATACCCACGATTGTGGGTACTTGGCCGCATACCAGCTCCAACCACGAAGATAGGCTGCATTGTAACTTCCGGAAGGAGTGCCGGCCGCGCAGGCTTGCACGCCTGCCCAACCTGCTTCGGCGGAAACGCGCGTACCGAGCCTGCACTCGGAAATCACCATGGTGTTCGAGGTGCCATCCTTGATGCTGGCAATCGATGCCCAAGCGCTCCTCTGCAGCACGCCTGCGTTTTCCTTCTGGCTGCGTCCGTCCGTCTGGCTGACACCGTTGGTGTGACGCGCCACTCGCTCATCCGCGCCGGCGCAGCCCACGTAGTTGGTGGGCGCATAGGTTTCCACGACGGGTTTCATCTCGTCGCTCGGGCACATCACGACAGACAACAAGGTTTGTGCTTGCGTTTCGCCCGGCGCCACCCCAGTCCACAGGGTGTCGTTCGTGACCATGTCGATCTCCATCGCACCCTGCTCAACGAAAGGCAGAAGTCGCGTGATCCAACTCTGGTTCAGGGGGGCATAACCCGGAACGTCTCCCCCGGCCGTGAAAGCGGACGACCCGGCTGGAAATGATTTGGTCACATCGTGATAATTGTGCAGCGACAACGCCAGTTGTTTGATGTTGTTGGTGCATTGCGATCGCCTGGCCGCCTCCCGTGCGGCCTGCACGGCCGGCAGCAACAGGGCGATCAAGATGCCAATGATGGCGATCACCACCAGCAACTCGACCAACGTGAATGCTTGACTCTTTCGACTGAACATAGCAATCCCTCCACATTGTATGAGTAAGAGAAAAGGAACCCGGATCACGGTTTGAGGTCAAAATCCTGACTGTTCTCGCCAGCCTTCACTTCAACCGTCAAGGTTGAAGTCTGGTTGAATTGTTTGGGTATATACTGCACCTTGGGTGTGCTGGGCTGAGTGCCGCCCACTGCACCCGCTTGCTCATCCTCATCTACATCTTCCTCTGCTTTCTTACCACTTTCATCGTCGGCGCTCTTCATGGCACTGATCTCGGCGGGCGTGGCAGGACGCGTGGCGGTGATCACCACGGTGTAATTTCCGGGGCCCAAGCCGGTGCTTGCGGGGATTTCGTAACTTCCGTTGACGATTGGGGCCGCACCACCTTGACTGTTGCCCTCGCCGGTGGGCAATAATCGGATGTTGCCCTCCTCAATCGGCTGCCCATCGAACGTGACCTTGCCGCTCAAGGAGGCCGATCCTCCGGCAGGGCCGCACCCGGCGACACACACAACCAGGAATAAGCTAACCACTACGGACGAGAGAAACACCAGACT
>CAYSCH010000633.1:0-2931 GCA_964429355.1 uncultured Planctomycetaceae bacterium
GACGGTCGAGAACCGGAAGGCCAAACCGAGGATCACGGCCCTCCGCAAGGTCCCGTCGGCGGTCCGGTTCCTCTCACTGGAACCGCTGCTGGAATCGCTGGGCACTCTCAATCTGGACGGGATTCACTGGGCCATCGTCGGCGGAGAATCGGGACCGGGAGCGCGCCCAATGAAGGAGGCGTGGGTCCACGAGATCAAGGAGCAATGCGAGGCTGCCGAGGTCCCCTTCTTCTTCAAGCAGTGGGGAGGCACCAACAAGAAGAAGGCCGGCCGAGTCCTCGACGGGCAGGTCTGGAATGAGGTGCCCGTGACCGTGTAGACGGGTGGTTACACAAATGCGCAACTGACTGTCTGGCAGTGCCTTACGAGATTCGTGACCACTTTGGATTGTTTACGGAATTGTCTAATATCCGCCTTCGTCGCCACGTCTACACAAAGAGTTCTCCTCGAAACAGATACGCAGACGGGTTCATTGGTTCGAGCGGTTATGGATTTGATCCGTGTTTTGAAGCAGAGGTGGGCCTGGCGAACGGTTCGTTGCCGACCTGGGCGATCCAGTTCCGCGTCCAATCGACAGCCTCCAGGTCGACGTCGACATTGGGGGTAGCCAGGAAGATCATGCCCTGGATGCGTCCCTCCTTGAGCCATCGGTAGCCCAACTCTGTTTGACGCTGCATCCGTTCGACGGGCAAGGGGCGACTGTCGGCGAAGTCGTACATGTAGCAGCCGAGATAGATTGGCTTGTCGCCCACGAGCTTTTCGAGTCGGGCCAGGTTGCCCTCGAGATCCGTGAGATCGGCAGGACGCCAGGTCCACATGCACACCTGGTCCACCTCGGCGACATGCGCCTTCGCACGCCGCGAAATCTGTCCGGTATAGACCACGGCCATAATCGGCAACTTCCGGCCGCGTACCTGCCGTTGGCCCAATGCGTGCAACTCTTGCGGCGTGAGTGAGGCCTCGAACGGCGGAAGGTCGCCGGCTTCCGCCTCCGGGTCGGCGCTGGGCCCTGTCACATTGGAGCGGAAGAAATCGTCGAGGATGAAGCCCACGATGTTTTCGTGGGTTTCGGCGAGCCGAAACACTTGGTGGCGTTCGTGCGTGGCAGTGACTCCGCTTGCTCCGACAAGGGACCAGTACACGCGGTCGAGTTTCTGGAAGGGGGCGTAGTACGTGTCGAACGGCGGAGCCGGTTTGCCGGCGTAACGCACGAAGATCATGTTGCGAACGCCCATGGAGTCGGCCGCGGCCACCGGCTCCATGGTAGATTTCTTAGGCAACTTGGCCAGGTAGCTCTCGTTGTACACCCCCGCCGGGTGCCCCCAGATCCAGATTCGATCGCCGATCGTCTCGCCGCTCTGCGACTGTCCGACCGCCTGCGTACCGCAGAACAGAACCGTGGCGGTTATCAGCGAGAAGGTGAATTGAAGATTCGGCATGGGAGGTCTCCTCTGGGGGTCCTATGACGTCTGATACGGGTTGTACACTTCAACGTTCCTGGTCCACTTACTCTTGCAGCACAAAAAGAGACGCCTTCCATAGTCAAGGGGCCGATGATCGCGTGCACGTCCATGACAAACGACGTTACCGGCCAGGGTCAGCGCGTGCCCGGCTTGAAAGCGTCGGCCGGGAGCGGCTCGTCACCGTGGGTACGGATCCATTGGCGGGTCCAGTCGACGGTTTCCAGTCCGGCGCCGACGGTTCCGGTGGACAAGAAGATGATCCCGGCAATGCGTCCCGACTTCAGCCAATGCAGGCCCAGTTCGGCCTGCTTCTGCATGAGCGGCACGGGCAGGGGCTTGTTCTTATGGAAGTCGAACATGTAACAGCCGAGAAAGAGCGGCTTGTCGGGCACCAACTGCTCCAAGGCCGTGAAGTTGGCCTCGAGATTCTCCAGGTCGGCGGGCCGCCAGGTCCACAGGCAGACCTGATCGACCTCCGCCAGATGGGCCAGTGCTCCGGGTTTCACCTGGGCGGTGTAAATCACCGCCATGAGCGGCACGTGACCGCCGCGGAGCGGCCGCCCGTGCAGCTGGCGCAGCTCGGCAGGGGTCAGGGCCGCTCGAAAGGCCCCGGAAGGCTCAGGATCGGCCGCATTGCCGACGGTGGGTTCGTAAAAGAAATCGTCGAGAATGAACCCCACCACGTTCTCGTGCTTCTCGCCAAGGGCGAAGGCCGCATCGCGAGCAGGCTGGGATGTCCCGCCCCCCGCGGCCACCAGCGACCAATACACGCGGTCCAGGTTCTCGAAGGGGCGATAATACTCGTCGAGCGGTCCGAGATCCCCGGTGGCAATGAAGATCACGTTCGGGATTCCCATATCTTTCGCCCCGTCGACCGGCTCGACGGTCGAGCGGAGCCCCATCGGGCGGAAATGGGTGTTGTTGTAGACGCCCGCGGGGCGCCCCCAGATCCATAACCGGTCCCGCACCGTCTCGTCGCCAAGGCCGAGCGAAGCACAGCCCAGCACTCCAGCCGCTGTGAGGATGAGAATCGTCGTCAGGTTGTGTCGTCTTTTCACCACAATCGCCCTCAACAAGAACACTTTGGACGGGTTTTCCCATACAAGTTCCGCTCGGACGCGTTCCGAGCAGCAACCGTCTTCACCACGCTAGCAGAACGGCTTGGGATCTTCCAGTCGTGGCGCCGTCTTCTCGGCCAGAATTGATTCGCGGCAATGGTCCTGGCGATCGGCGGTCCTGGCACGCGAATGAAGGAGGAACCGGCGAAGGGGGACGGAGCAGGGAGCAGGGAGCGGAGCAGTCAGGGGGTCCGAGGTCAGAACGGCAGAGGACAGAGGTCAGAACGGCAGGGAGATCGGAGATGGGAGATGGGACGCTCACTTCTCTTGGCGAGTGCCGCCAGCCGAGGAAGAGGGGATCACCGCGAAGGACGCAAAGAGCGCGAAGGATGCGGAGGGATTGCCCGGAG
>CAYSCH010000634.1:0-2914 GCA_964429355.1 uncultured Planctomycetaceae bacterium
CAAATGATCTTTACGGTTGTCTTCGCACAGCGGTACCCCTGCCTGTCACGAGCGTCTGCCGGTCCCGGTGGTTCCAGCGGCTCGTGCGCCTCGCCACGAAGCTCGGCGGCGTGGCCGGCAATCGCATTGGCCGAGGCGATCTCCATGTCGACGTCACTCTCTTTCCCCAGGGCGTACGATGCCTCCGCCTTCAGACAGTGAAGATCCTGAATAGTCACACCTTCGTTCAATTCGCGTTTATCGCCGTTCGCGAGTTCCTTGACCGCGCGCTCAATGGCGGTAATAGCCTCTTGGTATTTTCCATCGGCAATCAAGGCTCGGGCCTCGTGGCGATCACACCAGGCCAGGCACCAGAAGACATAGCAGGAGTTCGTGCATTTGCCATTCGGGCACGGTTTGGGATCTTCCGGCAGCCATCGCCGAACCTCGGCGAAGAGCCGGTCGGCCTCTTTTCGATCGCCGCTTCGATAGGTGGCCTCGGCCAGGAGCGTCATAGCCCGCTCCGGCCAGTACCGCGTCTCCTCGTTCCCCTGGCAGGCTTTCGCCGATGCGATGACGGATAGAAGGTATTCTTTCTGGCGAGGGAAGTCCTCGTCCTGCATCATGAGAGTCCAGGCGAGCCACTGCCGCGTCTTGGCAATCCCCCGATCGTCGTCGGGGAAGTTTGCCATCGTGAGTTCCAACGCACGTTCGAAGGATTCCTCCGCCGCTTGCCAGTCGCGCCGGCAGGCATCGACGCGCCCCAGCCACGTTTGGCAGACAATGGCTTGGTGGCTTTTCGAGTCAAGACAGCGCTGGAGAACCTCCACGCAATGGTGGAGTTTTGTCTCCGCTTCGTTCAGTGAGGGACCATGCGGCAGTTTTCGGCCGTTCATGCTGTACACCAGCCCTGCCATCTCACGCGCGTCCGCTCTTGCCTCGATGTACTCGCCAATCACCGAAGGAGATCGCTTTTTGAGCAATTCGAAGTCCGAGAGCCAAACCTCCAACTGCCGGATCCCAGCGTCGTTCGGACCGAGCACAGTCTGCCACGTCTCCCTGAGGCCGTCGACCCGCTGTTGCGCCGCCTCGATCTGACCAGTCTTGAGTAGAGCAAACGCTTCACTCAGGATTTCGAACAGCTCAATCTCTGACGGCAGGGTCTTTGCAGAATCGGTCGGCTTCGGCGTCGCCTCCACGCCCATTCCCGGGGCTGCCCACAGGACGGAAGCGGCGAGGAGCAACGCCCCTGGAAAGCAGAGAGACCCCGTTCGAAACCGCTTCGAGCCCGAAGAAGACACGTCCATTTTCCAGACCTCCCCTCTGCGGGATCTCAAAACCGCGAATAAGGCCTCCCACGGGCGATAGCCATGGGTCGGCGGTGGTTTCAGCTCTGAAGATTCCCCCACCGATTTTCTCTCATGTTGAGGAGTCTACCCGGCCGCGGGAAGTGGGGCAATATTACTTGGAATTCTCCTGGGGGCCGGGAGTAAATCCCGGGCCGCTCAGTTTGTCCAGACTGCGCGGCGTCCCAGAAGACCGGGCGATTTCTCGCCCCTGATCAGTTCCCCATTCGAAACGGCCGCAAGGACTTCGGCGCCCAGCCTGCGAACCGTAGTTCGGCGGTGGCACCTCTCGGCGGTGTACCGAGCACACATGATTCGGCCCGAACTGAGGCCGTGTGCGATGCCACACCATCAGGCACAACAGCCACAACAGCAGTGCCCCCATTGCCACAGAGTGGGTCATGGCAAGGACGTACGCGCAGCAACAGATTCCATCGGTTGGCGACATGGCGAGTACCCGTGTCTGCCTGGGAGTCCGCGTGACTTCGACCTTTGGAATCGCCCAGGTCGGCAGCGATTTGGTCAATCCCCGAATACCGTCCGACCGCTCTTTCGTCGGCTTCGGATATACCACGTGATAGGAGGTGTCGTACTCGGTCTTCGTGAACAGAGACAGGCCCAGTATCAGTACCACAACGGGCCCGAGAGTGATCGCCCAGACAAGAACCACACGCGAGAGCGATCCAAACACCAAGTAGAGTAGAAATGAGGACAAGACGACGAGCATGAGCATGGAAAGCACATCTGGCGGCTCACGACTATACCCGAGGACGCGCGGAAAGGCCACCCAGAAGTCAATGAGGAGGCAGCAGACCAGATAGGGGAGTTGTTCACCAATCCGGATAGAAACGGGTGGCAATCTCCCCGATGCGGACCGTTGTTCGATCTTGAGTTGTTGATTCAGCATGGCACATCCCTTGCCAAATGTTGCCGAACAACATCGAGGTGTAGGAAGAATAGCAGTCTTGCGCACTTCTGGCAATGGGAAAAGAGAAGCCAATTCTACCCGCCGACCGCTGCTGAGGCACTGGCAGAGCGCGGGACGCCCAGTGGCACACGAAAGGGCCAAGCGGATGGACCCCAGGTGATTCATGCCTGGCGGGTGAGGTTGCAGGACTCGCCAGCATGGTTGAGGGTCAGATGGGTGCCCTCGATGTGGGTTGTGTGGTGGGTGCCGCGGGGTCGGGCTCTTGGGATACCCAGACGTTGAGGGTCAGTCTACACGATCTTGCGACATTTGTACAGTACCATTTTTTGGCCACCCAACACACGGGTGTTGGGGATTGCTTCCTACCCGTTGCGTCGCTGCCTTTAAGGACGCGTTGGTTACTGGCAGGGCGTTGATTGTCGCCGCCCACGACTGTGGGTACATTTGGCTGAGTTGTACGAGGTTGCCACTAAGAGGCTGAACGAGCAAGTGAGGCGTAACCTGCGCCGCTTTTCGTAGGATTTCATGTTCCAACTCACGGCTGAAGAGGCGATGGCTTCAAGGTCGCAATTTGCGGCCTTGAAGCGGGGGCATAATATCAAGTAGCAAAACCACCGGCTGTGCACATCCATGCCCGTGGGAAACTCGTAGGTTTTGTGAG
>CAYSCH010000635.1:0-2913 GCA_964429355.1 uncultured Planctomycetaceae bacterium
AACGAACGAAGTCGACACCTTCATGGAAAGCCGCCTCCATATCGCCGGCAACGACTTTGAGAATCCGGCGGTGGGCGTCGATCACCGTGTTGGCAATGAAGTCGCAACCGGTGCGACGGGCAATCCAGGTGTTTTCCTCGTGAACCGGATTCTGGTCGAGTACCCCGACACAAGCCTTGGGATGTTCGAGGAACCCTGGCCCATGCCAGACGCGGACCGTCTCGATGGCGGCCAGTCCGGGACAGATGAGTTTTCGACCGCCGGAAAAGCCGGCCATGAAATGAGGTTCGATCAGACCGGTGGTGATTTTCAGATCGGCCTGGGCGTATCGCGAATCGATCCAGACCGGTACGCCGCGTGGGCTGTCGCCCAAATAGGTGTGAGAGTCCCGGTTGAGCCCATCGTGATTCTCAATTCGGTAGGTCCGGGCGATTTCCGGACCTACCATTTCTTCGAGTTCTTGGCCCAGGTTGGGGCGGTGGAGCCCGGTCGCCACGAGAATCAGGATCTCCTGGCGAGGAATTCCGGCGGCTTCGAGCGTTTCCAGAATCGGTGGAAGCAAGACGGCGTTGGGGACCGGGCGTGTCACGTCGCTGATGACAACGCATGCCGTCTTGCGGCCCCGGGCCAGTTCGGCAAGAGGTGGGGACCCGTTGGGAGAAAGCAGAATCTGGCGAATCGCGGCGTCCGGATCGGCGATCGGCACCGCCGATCGATAACCCAAGCATTTGACGACGCTGGCATCGGGGAGCGAAACCTCAAGCCCATCGCGTCCATATTCCAGGGTCACGCGCATAGCAGACGACTCCCTGGGCACTCCGGCCGCAAGGCAGCCGGCGTGAAGTCAAGGCAAAGCAGAGACGAGACATTCGGACAACTACTTCTTCGCGCCAGCCTCGCCTTCCCCTTCCTCTTCCTTCTTCTTCTTTTTCTTCTTCAAGGCGAGCTTGTAGACGCGGACCTTGCTGAGGCCGTACGGCGAATCACCTTCCTGCCAACGATCCGCAGTCTTCAAACGCTCGATCCGTTCCGCCCGGGTCAGAACGCTGCGGGCGCGGATCAGCCCTTTGCTCACGCGGAGGCTCTTGTCCATCGTCATGTGTGGGGGTCCTTCTCGTGGAATAATATTGTTCGTCCCACATGCCCCAACCTGGGGGCAAGCACGGACTATCGAATTGTGGATGGTGTCAGGTTGTGAATGGGATTATCGGCGCCGAACCATCGGATCCTTCGTCGTTCCCCTGGAAAGGTTGGCGAACTCAGGACTCCGGTCAGTGACAACCTAGGTTGCTGCCAATGTGAAACCAATCAGTATAGGGGGCGCTGGCCTTCGCATCAAGGACCGTCTTCGCACTGGACAGCTTCGATGGACTTCAGAAACGCCTCCATGGATGGGCACCGTTTGGCCGGATCGGCGATGAGACAACTGTGGATTGCTTCGGCGAGGATGGGATGGATTGTGGGGCGGTACCCGGTGATCGGGGAGGGAGGCGTGTCGTGGGTCATTGCCGCCTGACCGGTTTCGCCGCTGAGCCAGGGCAACTGGCCGGTGCACAGCTCATAAATCGTTACCCCAAAAGAAAATACGTCGAGAGTTTGGTTCGTGGCCCGGCGGCGGACTAACTCGGGGGCCATGTAATTGGGGGTACCGGTGCGATTTCCTGGCAGGAGAAATGCCCCTTTGGCCGGAACGCTGAGGCCAAAATCGGTGAGCTTGAGCGTCTGCCCATCGTCGGAGAAGAGGAGGTTTCGCGGACAGACGTCGCGATGAATGAACCCCGCGTCGTGAACGACCCTCAGGGCTGTCGCCGCTTGACGAATCAGATCCATGCGACGTCCTTCGAGCGAATCGTCTTTCCGGGTGAGCACCGAATTCAGTCCGGAACCGCGGAGGTACTCCATGACAAGATACTGGGCCCCCTCGGTCGTCAGGCCGTATTCGTACGTACTGACGATGTTGGGATGGTCGAACTGAACGGCGATTTCCCCTTCGGTTGGCTTGCTCAGACCCTTGAAACGCCCCTCGTGAAAGGCCGTCTTGTCGGGATCCAGGATCTTCAAGGCCACGATGCGGTCGTCTTTCCGGTCGCGGGCCATGTAGACCTTCGACATGGTGCCTGAGACGGCCTCGCGCAGGAGCTCGAAACGACTCTTGACATTGAGCCGGCCGCCCCCCCCGCCGAGGAGCGATTTGAATGTGTCCTTCAGTGGCACGATCACTCTCCCGCGTGGCGGTAAGACCGAGAACGATTGCCCAAGCCAGTGTGCCCCCCCACAAGGTCTACTTTAGACTGGAGTCCCCGATTTGGCAAGCAAATGCAGTCGGATGAGCGGACCGAGGGGTGTCAATCGGAGGCGGCGATTCCATGTGCCGAGTGGGCCTGACGGGCAAGCGTTTGACTGACGGCGGCCAGCGCCGACTGACCTCGCAGGCAGGCCTGCCGAAATCCCTCCGGATGCTGGACGCCGGGGAGTCTCAAGATCTCCTGGCCGTGTGAAAGGAACTTCAGGTCGCCAGCTCTTAGAAAAGCCTGGCCGGGCAGGACTTCGACCTCGATTGAATCGAAGTCGAGGAGCCCGACGGAAGCAGCTTCCACTTCGGCTCCGAGTCCCTTCCGTACGACGACTCGCCGGTCGGTCAGAACGTAGCGCCTCACTACGCCGGGCGCCAGTCGCCAGAAATAGAGGGACAGACTGAGCGGGATCGTAACGATGGCCATCAGCTTGCCGAGGGTGAAGAACTTGCCGCAACCGGCAGGAATGCCACAGAGCTGCCCAACTTTCCGCCCCAAGGGAAAGGCGGCGATGGAAGGCCAGGCCGTCATGGCCGTGATTTCTGCGGAGGAGGGTTTCATGAGTGGCTCTGTACTACTAACCTCAAAGATCGTGAAGTTTTTCACAAAGACTCGCGAC
>CAYSCH010000636.1:0-2894 GCA_964429355.1 uncultured Planctomycetaceae bacterium
CATCAATCGTCGCTTCCACCCACACAAGGTGGGTGGCGGCGCCAGAGTCTCTCCTAAAATCACGCAAGGCCATTTAGTCCAGGAAGTCCCTTGTCTGATATCATCGTGTTGCTTAGTTGATGGACCTGCTTCGATTCCACACATCGGCAGAGCCTGCCTCCGCTAATCGCTCTGCAGCACGAGCACGATATCGTGTCCTCGGCCACTTTCCTTGGGTTCGAAGCGTTTCGTTCCCTCGGCCGGGAACTGGCCGGCCGACGAACTGGAACCGGTTCGCGGATCGAACCAGGAGGCCTTCACCGATTCGCCGGAGAGGGTGTTGAGGTGGATCTCGACCGGCTTTCCTGTGGGCAGATAGGCCAAGGCGATGCGGCGATCGGCGGTGCAGGCAGCGCTCACATGATCGGCGCCGTCGCCCGCCGGACTGGCGAGGAGCTTGGGGTCGGGCACCAGTTCGTGATAACGGCACGACTCCAGGAGTCGCCGCATGTGGCCCATTTGGGCCGAGGCCGGGTGGTCGAGAGCCTCGCGCCAGGGCGTACGGGCGGAGGAGATCGGCGGCC
Source organism: uncultured Planctomycetaceae bacterium (assembly GCA_964429355.1). Taxonomy (GTDB): domain Bacteria; phylum Planctomycetota; class Planctomycetia; order Pirellulales; family Thermoguttaceae; genus JAAYAY01. Next base: position 564 of record CAYSCH010000636.1, read on the forward strand.
GGCCGGATTGCCACATCTGCCAGATATTGTGATTGCCATAGGTGTGGCCACACGCCCCACTGAGCGTCGACCAATAGGCGGCCTGGCGGACGTCGTATTCGTCGAACCAGCCGTTTGCAGGTTTCCAGTTGATGGGGTGGTCCTCGTAGCGGGGCTCGCCGTCGAGGGTCGGCTTCACCGGCACTCGCTGGTAGTTGTCGAATGTCGTCTTGTAGTTGGGAAGATTAATCTCCGAATGGCCGGACTGGAACATGTTGAAGTCGAGCCAGTCGTCGTCGTGAAACCACTGGGCCGAATTGTTGCCGCCCTGAGGGTGGTAGGTCATCAGGTGCCGGCCCCCGTCTCCTTCGCCGAGGCCGCGGGCCATCGCACGAAGGATGGCCAGGTGGGCCTCTTTCTCGGGACTGCGGTCGCCGCCGAGAATCCAGATGATCGGCTTGTTCTTGTAGCGATTCCCGAGAAACTGGCCGTAGACGGCGGCGTTTTCGGGCGTGAAAATCTCCGGTCCCACACCCCACTTCTTATTCCACTTGTCGCCCCAGGTGGGCAACATGCCGATGTAGATGCCCAACGACCGGGCCTTGTCGACGATGTAGTCGACGTGGCGGAAATAGGCTTCGTTGGGGCGGGTGGGATCGTTGTCGAGCAAGGGGCGATCGCCATAGGAATTCGGCGTCGTCAGCCCGTCGAGTTCCGCCAGCACGACGGCCTGGATCACGGTGAAACCCTTCTTGGCACGGTTTTCCAGGTACAGATCGGCCTCTTCGCGATTGAGCCGGTGGAAGAGTTCCCAGGCGGTGTCGCCGAGGTAGAAGAACGGCTTTCCTTGATCGGTCTGCAGATAACGGCCGTTTTCGTTGACTCGAATCTGCGGCATATTGCCCCCGTCGGCCGCAAGGAGCGGCACTGCACAGAACAGGGTCAGCAGGTACAAGACGGTTCGGGCCATGGCGTGTGGGCTCCTCGGCGCATACAGGAAGGAATAGGGGTGTTTTGTGGGAACAAATCTGCGAATCGTCGTGCGTCCGGAAATCGCCCAGTCCAGCGAGTGAAGCGACAGTTTTGACACCGCGAATCTGAATGCCCTTGCCTGATTCCCAGAGGAAATTGCGGCAAGGCGATCAGGAACTCGATGCGACGGGAGTGACAGAGTTCGTAGGCAAAACACGGGCGCAAATGGAGCGCGGGGCAAGCCCACGCGGCTATCTTCAGGACGCCAATTTTTCGCGAATCACGTAAGGCCATTTAGTGCGGTACTGAACGCCAGCCTAGCGTGCCGGCGGCGGGGCCGTCAAGGAATCGGGGTTGTTGCCTATCGATTCGCCCTTCGGGATCGGCTCAACACGCAGGATACCGATCACCCTGGAGGAGATGGACGAGTTTAGAGCCGCTAACAAAACCACCGGCTGTGCACATCCATGCCCGTGGGAAACTCGTACGTTTTGTGAGGGCTTCTTATTGAAGGGGCGAAGCTGCGGGTCGAGGACTGGATCAGCCCTTACTTCGGCCATTCGATCGAGAAGCGCGCCGCGGGCGCCGAACCTTCCGGTGAACTTGTGGCCAAGTTCCTGAAGTACTGGAAAGACACGGGCCTGAAGATGCAGCGGGCGCAGCAAGTCGAGAAAGGCGAAAGCCGCTCTTGACCGGGTTACAGACGGGAGCGGCCTCGTTTGGGCAGACTATTCAGCGAGACGAGTCTAGTGGCCTTGCGTGATTCCCAGAGGAAATTGCGGCAAGGCGATCAGGAACTCGATGGGCCGGGACTGACAGGATTCGCAGGAGAAACACGGGGGCAAGCCCACGCGGCTATCTTCAGGACGCCAATTTTTCTGCGAATCATGCATGGTCATCTAGCTACGCACTGGTTCCCACGAGCTTGGTGACCGTCTCGACGAGTTCGTCGTACTTGGCCTTGGACACCTGGGCGGAAGCACCGACCTGGAGGCCCTTCTTCTGATTGTCTTTGGTCGCAATCGACGAGAAGACGATGACGGGGACCTTGGACAGGATGGAGTTCTGGCGGATCTTCTTCGTCAGGCTCAGGCCGTCCATGCGAGGCATTTCAACGTCGGTGACGATACACGCCACTTTCTGGCGGATGTTTTCCGGGGTCGAGCTACCGGCCAGTTCGTTGAGATAATCCCAGGCGTCCTGCCCGTCGGGGAATCCACGCAGGTGGGTGAAACCGGCCTCGTGGAGCGAATCTTTGACCATGGCTCGCACGAGCTGGGAATCATCGGCATAGACGATGGGAAGTTCCGCCTGGGCGGAGGACCGATCCTTGTCGATGCTCTCCAGATCCAGCGACATGCCTCCGAGCCCGACCTTGGC
>CAYSCH010000637.1:0-2817 GCA_964429355.1 uncultured Planctomycetaceae bacterium
TGTCACGGGGCGCCTGAAAACCGGCCAGTGGGGGGCGCTTCAAAACCGGCCAGTGGTGATGGGTTGGTGGTTAGTTCTACACATGGGGTCTGAGAGGGGTCAAGAGGGCGGATTAGCCGGTGGGCGCCTTGGCCGGTTTTGGATTCTCGGGGGGCTTGGCCGCGTTCTTCAGGCGGTAGCTGTTACCCTTGATTTGGATCAGCTCGGCGTGGTGGAGGAAGCGATCGAGGATGGCCGTGGCGCTGGGCACGTCGCCGATGAGCTTGCCCCAATCTTCCAACGGCCGGTTGGAGGTCATCATCGTGCTGCGTATCTCGTAGCGCCGCATGATGATCTCGAATAAGTACTCGCCGGAACGCTTGGGCAACTGCTTCATTCCCATATCGTCAATGATCAGCAGATCGGGCTTCAGATAGCGGGCCAGGACCTTGTCTTCCCCGTCGAAGGCTTCGTCATGGAGGAAGTCGCGGACCACGTCGAAGACCGACCTGTACAAGACGGTAAAGCCGCCTTTGATTACCTGAGCGCCGACCGCTTGGACCAGATGCGACTTTCCTGTTCCGGGAGGGCCAAGTAGCAGCACGTCGCGTCCTTCCCGGAGGAAGCGCCCACAGGCCAGATCGTAGATCTGCTTCTGGTTGATGGACCGATTGAACGACCAGTCGAACTGGTCGAGCGTCTTCTGGTCGCGGAACATGGCGACCTTGGTGCGGCGTTCGATTAATCGGTCGCAGCGGACGAGCAGTTCGTCCTGAAGGATGAGTTCGAGGAACTCGGCGTGGGTCAACTGGTGACTTGCGGCCTCCTGCAAACGTACATCCAGTGAAGCTGCCAGGCCGGATAGCCGCAACTTCCTGAGGTTCTTTTCCAGTGTTTCGTTCATGATTTCATTTCTTTCCAGAGGTTGGTATTGGCAGTCTTGCGCGTTAAAGTGAAGCAGCCTGGGCGGAGGATAGGGCAATGCGGGGACGCAACCCGAGCGCCGTGCCAGGGCTCGAAGATGGACGAGGGCGAACCGCGGATCGGTGCGCCCTTGTTCGCTTCTTGACTTCCTCTCCATCTTTGAGCGTTCATGCGATAAATCCTCGTGCGAAGCACGACCCGACTCTCCGGTTGCCGTGCTTATGATCCGGCGACTTCCTGCCAGCGGTCTTCGTTGCCTTCCCCCGGCCGGAGCGCATCACGCACGATCTGGCCATAGTCCTCCAGGCTGCGGATCATGGGATGCTCCTGGATGAACTCGAATTGCTGCTGCTTGTCGGCCTCGCGCTGAATCAGTTGACGTACGGTGCGGAGCTGATAGGCCCCGTAGCTGTGGGCCGTTTCGCACGCTCTTTCGATCACCGAAGGCCGGTGTTTCGCGGCAAGCTGAACCAGGCCCATGAGAGGACGCAACGCCTGGATACCGCGGGCCTCGACCATGGCTGTTGCCCAGCCGGCCGTCTCCGGTCCGATATGGCTGGCCTTCTTCAGCCACCAGGTCATGCCTCGCTCTACGCCCGAGATCTTCTCCAAAGCGATGTGCTTGGACTGGGTACTGAACCGCCCGGGTTCCTGCTTGGCGTGGATCGTGATCTGCTCCATGCGTTGGCTGAAGATCCGCACGAGCCGGGAGTCCCATCGCACCCACACGTGACGCCCGACGTACTCTGGCGGAACCGAGTAGTAGGACTTGTCCACCTCGACGTGACCGTCACGATGGACCGTCCGGCCGCCTTCATGGAAGAACGGGAATCGCTCCAGTGGCAGCGGCTTCAAGGTCGCCCGCTCGACTTCTTGAAAGACGCGTCCCACTTGCTGTCGCGTCGTGCCGTGAATCCGCTTGTCGGCAACGGACGTTTCCCAATCGACCAGGTGACGGTTCTCTTCGTCGAGGCTGTCGAAGATGCGTCCCTTCAGGCCATTCTCTTGGACATAATCGACGCCCCTCTCGACCTTGCCTTTGTGACGCGGCGTGTAAGGCCGGGTCGGAAGTATGACGACCCCGTAGTGCTCGCAGAACGATTCCAGCTTCGGATTCAGTTCCGGATCGAACCAGTCCGCCTTCTTGACTGCCGCACGGAGGTTGTCGATGACCAGCACCTTGGGCACGCCGCCGAAGTGCCAGAAGGCGTTCTCCAGACAGCGGATGAAGTTCTCGCTCGTCTGGCGATAGACGACTTCGCTGTAGCCCTTGCGGCTGTGGCTCAGCACGATGCGGAAGACGTAGGGCCGCCGCTTCCGACCGTCTTCCTGCCGGACGGGCGCCCCCGTGCCAAAGTCGACCTGCGCCTCCTCGCCCGGTTCGCACTCCAGCCGCCGGAACGGCAATGGATGGGTTGCCCTCAGACTGCGTACGAAACGACGGACGCTCCAGTAGCTCGCCTGAAACTCCTGGTCCTCTCCGCTCAGATCCTGCCAGATCCGCTTGGCCGACAGGCCCAGATCGAGCAGGGCCAGAATCTGCTCCCGAAAGGGCTCGCAATCGCTCTGCGTCGCCGCTTCTGAATCCGGCGGATCGGGCTCCGACCCGGGGGGCGCCTTGGCCAGTTTTGGGTCGTCAGACTCGGAGGGCGCCGTGGCCGCTTTTGACGCCCCGGCCGCCTGGATGTACTTCGAGGCCGTCTCGTGACGGATGCCCAGCTTCCGACCGATCCTCCGACAGGACCAGCCCTGTTGATGTAACGTGAGAATTGCCTTGATCTTAGCCATTTCGAGCCGATTCGCCATCTCAGAGTCTCCTCCAGCGTAAGTGCTGGATTCGACCCTAATCCGACGCTCTCAAAATGGCCGCTTTTCAGGCGCCCCTATCTGGCCGGTTTTGAGCGCCCCCTGACA
>CAYSCH010000638.1:0-2793 GCA_964429355.1 uncultured Planctomycetaceae bacterium
GCTCCTTGCTCCCTGCTCCTTGCTCCCCGCTTCTCTGCTACAATCATCCTGCGCCCCAGGAAGTAGCGAGGGACCAGTTACGAAGAGCGAAAGGAGAACCCCGTGCGACAAAATCTCTGCAATTCCGTACTCGTGCTGGTCATCGGAGGCGCCTGGCTCATCAGCACGGCGCAGGCAAGCCCGCCGGCCGTATTGGCAGACCGCCCCTGGCAGGCCCAATGGATCTGGTGCCAGGTGGAATTCCCAGAACCCTTCCAGTTCGCCCGGTTCCGCAAGACGATCGACTTGGCCGCCAGTCCCGAGAACGCCACGGCCTGCATCGCCGCCGACACCTTCTACCGAATGTGGATCAATGGGCAACTGGTCATGCACGGCCCCGCGCGCAGCAGCCGCGGAAAGGCGACCTTCGATTCGGTCGATGTCCGATGCCACTTGACCCAGGGCCGCAACACGTTGATGATCGAGGTCCTTCACGGAGTTCACCCCTTCGAGGCCCTGGCTCAGGCGCCGGGATTGCTGTGCGAGTTGGAAGCCACCATCGGCGGCCAGAAAACGATCCTCGCGGCAACCGACGCCACCTGGGAAGCGTCGGAGATCACCGCCTGGAGCCGCAAATCGCTCAAGTTCAATTTCCAGCGTGGCTGGACGGAGCAGTTCGACGCGCGACGGACCCTGGAGGAGAAGTCGCAGCCGGCGACCGTACTCGGCAAGGTGGGTACGGCGCCCTGGTTCAAGGTCGAGCCTCGCGACATCCCGTTGCCGGCGCCTCTGGCGGAGGTTCGCCCCGTGTCGGTCGTCGCCGTCCAGCGCGGCGACGGCTATGCGGCCGATTTTCACGGCCCTGAAACGCGGATCGAGCCGAAGGACGAGTGGGACCAGCGGTCCGAGTGGTTCCGCCGGCTGCACACCGAACACCTGGCCGTCGACCCGGCTGCCGCCAAGAATCCTCAGGGTCTCACACAGGAGGGCCAGGGCGATGCCCTCCTCGAGGGCGATGGGGCCGGTATTTCCTGCGATCTCGGACGGGGATACGTGGGGTTCATAGGGTTTGAGGTCACCGGCAAGGCCGGCCAGACGATCGAGGTCGTCTGGAACGATCGCCTTTCCGGCGACGGCGCCGTCCGCCCTTGTGCCCAGACCGGAAGGAATGCCCTCCAGTTCACCCTCCGCGACGGCCGCCAGAGCTTTCTGGCCTTCATGCCCCAGTTCGCCCGCTATCTGCGGATCTCCCAGCGCGGCCCGGGCGAAGTCGCCGTCCACCGCCTGACGCTGACCGAGTTCCGCTTCGCCGCCGAGCCCAAGGGCGACTTCGTCTCGTCCGACGAAGAGCTCAACCGGGTCTACCAGGCGGCCAGGTGGACGGCCGCGCTCAACACCTTGGATTCCTACATGGACTGCCCCCATCGGGAACGAAACGCCATGTACGGCGTCGAAGGCTACTGGATGCAGAAGGCCGTTTATCCGCTGTTCGGCGATACGACCGTCAGCCGCCGCGCTATCCTCCACGCCGTCGACAGCCTGACCGATCCGGAAGGAACCGCCGGTCCGCCGGACCTTGTCCACATCGCCTACCCCATGCATCTGAAGTTCTTCAACACCGTCATCCCCACGCAACCGCTCTTCTGGGTCCTCCATGCGGGACTCTATGAGCGCTGCTCCGGCGACACGGAACTCATCCGCACCCTGCTCCCTGCCATCCGCCGCAACCTGGCCGCGATGGACGGCTGGCGCAACAGCGACGGCCTGCTCGAATCCATCCCTTCGTGGATGTTCTTCGACTATGCCGACATTCGCACCGACGGCGCCTCCGTGACCCTCAACGGCGTCTATGCCAGAGCCCTGGACGAGGCTGCCAGACTGGAGCGGCTGGCGGGCGAAACGACCGGCGCCGACGCCTTCGCGAAACAGGCCCAGCAGGTCCGCGATTCGCTCAATCGCCTCTGCACCGGCGACACCTTCTATCCGGACGTCCTCCTGCGCGATCCCCAGCAGAAACTCGTCGCCTCGCCGGAAGCATCGGAGACGACGCAATACTTCGTGCTCTGGGGCGGCGTACCTTCGCCTCTCCGCCAGCAGCAGATGTGGCGTGCCCTTCGCGACGATTTCCTCCCCACGCCGCTCGAGAGAGTCCAGCCTATCCGGGGGCTCACCCGTGCCGGGCTGTACCCCTTCCCGCAACGCCTGGAGGTGGCCGCGCGGCTGGGCGATCATGCTGCGCTGGTCCGCGACACGAAGGCCATGTTCCTGCCCATGGTCGACAGCCCGCCCGGCACCCTGTGGGAAGACCCCATGGCCAAAATTGCCCTCTGCCACAGCATCGCCTGCGGAGTGGGCGGTATCCTGACCGAAGAACTGCTCGGCATCCGCCTGGGCCTGCCGCTCAAGATCGCGCCGCACAACGGCGGCACACTCCAGTCGTGCCGCGGGTTCATCACCACGCCCAAGGGGCCAGTCCGGGTTGCCTGGCATTGGCAGAAGGATCAATACCAATTGCAGGTGTCGCTTCCCGAGGAACTCACCGCCGAAGTCATACTTCCGCCGGAGGCCAAGGCCGTGTGGCAATCGGCCCCGGCCACAACTCCCTGGCCGGAAACGCTGACCGTCGCCGGCAGCGCCTCCATCGTGGTCTCGCCCGGAAAAGTCGAGACGCCCTGACGATACGCCCTGCGCTGCCTACTCGTTGGCAGTGCTTGAGATACCGCATGAACACGTAGTGTGCCGCTGCCTACTTGTTGGGGCGGGTGGCCCTGCTCCGTCGTGCCGGCTATCGCGGTGTGCCACTGTCTACTTGTT
>CAYSCH010000639.1:0-2790 GCA_964429355.1 uncultured Planctomycetaceae bacterium
CGACACACACAACCAGGAATAAGCTAACCACTACGGACGAGAGAAACACCAGACTGCGAAATCTCGGCGGTCTTACCATATCGTCGAACCTTCATGCAGGGACGTGTAGGAAACTGACGATCGCACGATGCGACCGGGATCGGTGTGTGGTCAAGGGGGTGAGGATTGCCAGGGCACCATGGAGCGGCTTGCCCTGGAATTGTGGCGGGTGCAAAAGCCTGGTGCCATTCTCGAAAATCTGCCAAAAGAGGCACAAGCCCGGAAACTGCCGGGCGTCAGAGCATGTGAATTCTTCGAGCAGGGCACAAACACCCCTGTTCCGTTCACTCGTCATGACAACCAGGACATGAGTCCCGGTTTTGAAAGATTTTCATTGTTTCCACCGTGAATGTCACCACGCGGCGCATTGGATTATAGTCACCTGTTTTGTGACCTTGAAATAGTTCGAACGGGGTATTTATTAGGATATCATTAAGAATCGTAAGAGCAAAGTGAACGAATAGGGTTTTATCGCGTCGTCGCGGAGCGATGACCGATAAAACCCTATTCGTTATGTGGTTCACCACATAACTTCGTCATGCGGCACCTCCTTGCAGCCCCACGACGAGCTTGCCGCAGGAGCCAGCAGCCGATCACGGTGCCGGTCCGGCCGACGCCGCCCCAGCAGTGGACATAGGTGGGATACTTGTCGGCCAGCGAGGCATCGATGGCGGCCAGGATCGTCTCCATCTCGGCAAGCGAGGGGATCGAGAGGTCATCAATTGGATAGCGGAAGCAGTTGACGCCCGGGCAGAACTCGCGGGTCAAGTCGTCGTACGGGGCGAATCGCTGGCCGTCGTGGTTCGTTTCGTCCTCCTCCATCAAGTTAGGGTGCGGATGCCGGCGTCGAGGAGAGCCTGGATCTTGGTGCGGCGCTCTTCGGCGTCCTTGGCATCGGGATAGGCTCCAGCCAGCAGAAGGCCGGGCACCACCCAGTAGCTTGAGGAGGTGGGCGCCGTCATGTTGGCGGTGGCGAGCTGGTACATCTTGAATTGATCCTCGGTCACGTGTTGCCTTTCAGCAGCCCAAGGTTGGTCAGTTCATCGCGTTGCCGCGAGGCGGGTTCATCACACGCCCTGGACAATCACGGGCGTCACCGAGTCGTGTTCAGCTTTATCGACGGCTCCTCGTCGTCGGGGGCGTAGGCCAGGACTTGCAGGAAGACGGCCCGGCCCTGATAGATGCCCTCGATTACGAGCCTCGGTCCTTCGTCGCCTGGAAAGCCCAGCGATTGCCACTCGAGGGCCTCGATCTGGTCAAATGCCGCCCGTAACTGCTCGACGTCCAACGTGAACCCGGGCGCAACCACTTCGCCGTCTACCGCCCCGCCGACCAACTCGACCGGCGTGGGATAGACTTCAACCTCCCAGAAATCGTCTTCTTCGCGCCAGCGGCAGCCCAAGGGCCCCATCGGTCCGTCGGCCAAGGTGCTCTCGGCAACGGCCCTCACGAGCCGGTCCAACCAGATCGCGGGATTGCATTGCGCCGCACTCTCCGGTCCATAGAAGAACTGGCGTCCCTCTTCGCTCCGTTGTTCGTACTGCGGACGGTCTTCGCGGAGAAGCTGGGCCATCTGCTGCTCCCCGAATTCTTCGAGTTTCTGGGCAAACAAGGCGTCCCAGACGCGATAATACTCGTCGTGAAGTCGGGCATATTCAGTGGGCGCCGCGTTTCGGGGCCAAATGGCGATGTCATCGAAGCCGTGCCGCTCCTCGATGACTCGCAATTTCGCCTCGTATTCTGCCAGTACCGCGTCAGAATCCTGACTGGCGATATCGTCGACCAGGTGCGAGACAAGCCAGAACGAGGCTTCCTCCGGCAGAGTGCCGGAACGGCGAATGGCCTGGTAGACGGCAAGCCGGTCCTCCGCAAGGGAGCTCGGGCTCAGTTCTGCCCAGGCGTCAAACCATGGCGGGGCAGCGGGCAAGGCCTCGGCTATGGCTCGCAGCTTGGCGTCGACCACAGCATATGGCGAGCCGGCTCCATTGGTTTCGGCATCACTGTCCATCATTCGTCCTCAGCCATGTACTGTGGTGGGCTCTTCGCCAAGGCGAAGCCGAGGCCCAGAAGGGGCACGTTCTACGGCTCGGGGGCTCGGGGCCGATGATGCCCCCGGAAACGCCGATCTTTCGTGTGCCCCGTGATCTTGTGCGGATTCTCGACCGGGACTTGAAGCTCGCCGGCATTCCCAAGCGGGATGAGCGAGGCAGGACGGTGGATGTGCACGCCATACGACACACCTTTGGCACTCTCCTATCAAAGGGGGGAGTGTTTCCGCGAACGGCTCAGGCCGCGATGCGGCACTCCGACATGAACCTCACCATGAACACGTATACCGACCCGAAGCTCTTGGATATTGCTGGGGCCGTCGAGGCCCTGCCATGGTTCCCCCTAGATGGAGGGGCGACGCTAGAACCAGATGCCGCGCGGGCGACGGGAACGGACGGGTCAAGCTCTTCACAGTTTGCACCAGAATTTGCACCAACTCCTGATAAAGCCTGTCATCAGGTGTTACTTCCTGGCAAGATGGGCAATTTGACTTCTGTCAGACGGCCAGCCTCGGTTTGCGCCGTAAGTGCTTATCTCGTAAAGGAAAAAGGCCCGCTGACAACCACTGTCAACAGGCCTTTGGGAGAGCGGGAGACGGGATTTGAACCCGCGACTTCCAGCTTGGGAAGCTAGTGCTATTGCATAAAATGGCTGTATTTATGGATCATTATTTCGTTGTGGTAAACCAAACGTGTACCAAGG
>CAYSCH010000640.1:0-2783 GCA_964429355.1 uncultured Planctomycetaceae bacterium
GTAGAAGGCTCCGCCGAGGAGGGCGAAGAGGAGGAAGAAGAGCCAGGGGGCGAGGAATGACGAATGTCGAGTGCCGAATGTCGAATGCCGGCGCGGGAGGCGGGCATGGTTGGGCTGACTCGGGGTGGGCTGCGTGGCCTCTTTCCTCTCGGCTGCTATGGTGACGGAGCTACTGTTGGCCGCAGGCCAGAGAACTTCTGTTTGACAGGAACTCACACCCCACGGTCCAAATCTTCCTGTAACGCACCCTCTCGTGGCGTAGACCATCCGTCGCAAAAAGGCCGTGGCACACCCCGCGTCACAAGAACGCAAGTCACCCGCGGCCATGTTGATCGGTCGAGTGAAGGTGCGACGCTCTCAGGTGGGGAGTCTCGGCCAGTTCCAGCAGCACCCCTTGAACGGCATGGCAAGCCATCGGATTGCTGGATCGAAAGACGAAGGCCGAGGACTCGCAATCGAACTGTCCCGCGGACAGCAGTTTGCTCAGTCTCCGCTCCTTGAACAACCGCCGGACGGCATCCTCAAGGTCATAGGCAGTAACCTCCGCCTCTTCTTCCGCAAGGTCTTCGTCTTGATAGAGGGAGAAATCCTGGACAACCAAGCTGAACAGCCCGTCGTCGAACCGATCGATAGCGAACATGGGTGGCCGAACGGAGCGCGATATGTTTCGGGTGGGTGAGGCGGCAGGAAGGCCTCGCAGGGCAGCGACACAACCCGCAAGATATTCATGCAGAGCACTGCCACGCACAACCGGATGTTTCTCGTCGGCCAACTTACGCGCTTTGTCGAGGGCCTCTTCCGTCGGGAAGCTGATCTTAATGCTCCGTTCGAGCGAGTCTGCTCGCCAGGCATGCTCCGGCATATTGCCACTCACCTCAAGAAGCACGGCAAAGTCCTCATCGGCGTTGTTCTTGAATTGCTCCCGGAGCTCTTCGGGAATCGAGCGTTTAACGCGATGGTACCAAGCGTCGAAGATGCCTTGCCATTCTTCAATTTCGGACCGATATAGGGAACTGCGCACATCTGGATTGCCCTTCTCATGTTCACAGAGCTTTCTCAATGCGTGGATCGATCCGGACGCCTGCTCGTCCGGCTTCCGGCTCTTGGCCATGTAGGCGATGTGCTGACGGACCCATCCGCGCATATCAAGGATGGCAACTCCAAAGGCCATTGAAGCGTTGTCGTTTCGGTAAGGCTCCGCTGAGTGTATTCGTGCCATTAGATTGTCCTTGATCTGCCCGAATTGTACAACGTAATGCGAACGTGAGTGACACAAGCGGGACTGAGCGGCGCAGTATCCCAAGACACGAGCTTGTGCACCGATCCAACGTGATGTGGCTTTCTGACGCCGGTGTTGACTGCTCGAACGACCTTGCCACACGCTTGTTGGTCAGATATCCGACGGGTCTCCGGGAGGAGTAATGACGTCCTCGGACTCAATCGCAAGCCATCCACTGGTTCCATTAGGGTCGCGTCCACGGTTCAGATTGTCCAGACCCGCTTTCTCGAGTTGAGCTCTAACCCCGAATTGCCCTTCTATTCATGCCTCTCCGACGCCGATGATGGTGGATCGAGGCTATCCCGCCAAGTGCCAGTGACTTCTTCAAAGCTCCGCCGGAGATAGGGGCGAAGAATTTCGGCTATTGTGAGGAAGTGCGTCGCCAAGGGACTAGAGCGTTCGTCGCCGGAGTAGTACCTATAGGTCACGGAAGGTTTGGTCAGAAGACCACGTCCGAGGAATCCGCTGAACGAAGTGGACTTGGGACCTCGCGCCATCGCGACGTCGTTACTTTCAAGAATGACCGTGGCAAGTGCAGAAACTTGGTTGTAGTCGCCACCTGAGAGTTGCCCTTCAATGCTCGCATGCCGCTCTCGACCGGCGATTCGAACTTTGCCATCTCCATAGAAATGGCCGTCCTCCATAATACCACGCACGAACCACGATTCGTGTAAGTCTTGCTCCACGTAGTGCCAGCGTACAATCAAGCGTTCACTCACCAGATAGCCCCTTTCCGGTTGGAGAGCCTGGGAAGACCAATTCATTCTACAGGGCGTGCAGGCCCAAGATCTTCGATTGGTATGTGAATGGCTATTCCTTGCGGTGAATGGTCGAAGCTGTCGTAGTTGTCCAGCGTTTCCTTTATGTCCACTTCGTAGACCTCGCAGTCTTCGCCGTGCCGCCTGCAGAAATCCCGCCAACTTTCCGCTGCCGAACGATCCTTCCACGCCCATTTGCGCCCCATCTCAGTAGAATCACCTGCGACCAAATCACTATCGTTCCAATCACCCTTCGCAGCACGTCGGTACTCATCGGGACTCATGACGCGATACCCTTTCTCCTCATATGAATTATGCACCAACACCCCATCCGCTGTCACGTAGTAGACGTGCTCGACGTCGACTTCGAGGTTGTAGACGGGCTCGGGGGTGGGGCGGGGGAGGAGTTTGGTAACCTGGGTGATCGTGCCGTGGGCGGTACGGAGGCGCTCGCCCTGGCGGAGCTGGGCGGCGGGGATGAAGGCCCCACGGTCCTCGCTCCAGAAGGGGTGGGCGGGGGTGGTGCCGATGGGGTTCGACTGGCCGGCCACGGAGACATCGAGGATGTCGGCCGTCGTGTGGCGGAAGGTGCCGGTGACCAGCCGGCAGCGAGGGTCGGGCTTGGGATCGGGCGTCGGGCAGGGGCGGACGGAGCGGACGCGGGCAGGGGTGGACGGAGCGGACATCGGCCGGGCCTTCGGCACCCATCTCGGGCAGGTCGAGATCGATCGTCGCGCCAGGTGCTA
>CAYSCH010000641.1:0-2776 GCA_964429355.1 uncultured Planctomycetaceae bacterium
GATATAGCCATCAGCTTGCATAATCCAATAACATCATATTATACGAGCACCCTTCTCAAGTGTCCGGTTGGCAGATCGGATTTTTCTGTAACCCGGCCTTTGCCTGGCGCATCAGCTTGTCTGAGCAGGCAGCCGGATCGATAAGCCCAGGTCCGCCGTCCTCGATTGAAATTCGAGGACGATCATCTTGTTGATCAAGCAAGGGAGCATTCTGGATGCGGGGTGTTGCGATTCCGATCGCCGTTGTGTTTCTGCTGGGAGCGGGCGTGGTGTCTGCCTTCGCGCTGCGGCGATCGGGGTCGATCGACGAGCCTTGGAGCCATGTGCCGGCGCCGATCACACCGACCGATCATCACCATCTGATTCAAGGCCCGTTTACGGACGGCCCATCGGTCACGCGGGCATGCCTGGAATGTCATCCGGACGCGGCCAAAGAGCTGATGAAGACAAGCCATTGGAGTTGGGCAGGCCAGAAGGTGAAGCTTCCCGGCCGTGAGGAAGTTATTGCGGTTGGCAAGAAGAATCTGATCAACAACTTCTGCATTGCCTCGGGACCGAACACGGCCATGTGCACGTCGTGCCATGCGGGGTACGGCTGGTTCGACGATGATTTCGACTTCACGAAGGAGGAAAACGTCGATTGCCTGATCTGTCACGAGCAGTCGGGCGTGTATGAAAAGGGGTTGGGGGGCGAGCCGGCCGAGGGAGTCGACCTGCTGGTCGTGGCCCAGAGTGTGGGCGCGACGACGCGGCGGAACTGCGGCGTGTGCCATTTCAAGGGAGGCGGCGGCGACGCCGTGAAACACGGCGATCTGGACGGTTCCATGTATCACCCGAGCGAGAGGCTGGACGTCCACATGGGGCGGGCTGGGCTCAACTGCAGCGATTGCCACCAGGCGAAGGAGCACCGAATTCCCGGCTGTGCCATGTCGGTCTGCATCGATCGGCCAAGCCGCGTGAGGTGCACCGACTGCCACAGCGAAAAGCCGCACAGCGACCAGCGACTCAACGAACACACCGACACGGTTGCCTGCCAGACATGCCATATCCCGAGGATGGCCATCGACTCGCCGACCAAGATGTCGTGGGACTGGTCGACTGCAGGTCAGGATCTGCCGCAGGATCCCCATGTGTATCTGAAGGGCAAAGGCAGTTTCAAGTACGCCCAGAATGTGCGTCCTGAATACTACTGGTACGATGGACGGGCCTATCGCTACCTGACGGGGGACAAGATCGAGGACCCCGGCAAGGTCGTGTCGATCAACATGCCGATCGGCGGACCTGAGAATCCCCAGGCCAAGATCTGGCCCTTCAAGGTCCATCGCGGCAAGCAAATCTACGACAAGAAGTACATGCACCTGCTTACGCCGCGAACCTGGGGCGAGGGTGGCTACTGGACCGAGTTCGATTGGGACAAGGCCTGTCGGCTGGGCGAAACGCCGGAAGCGCCGTACAGCGGTGAATACGGATTCGTGGAAACCGTCATGTTCTGGCCCCTTTCGCACATGGTTCAGCCGAAAGAGAAGGCCTTGCAGTGTAGCGAGTGCCACGGGCCGGACGGGGTCATGGACTTCGCCGCGCTCGGTTTTGACGGCGATCCGATGTTTCGGGGGAACCGCCGCGTAACCGGTCTGCTGCAAGTGGAGAAGGGAGGTGAGAAATGAGACCTCTCATCTCGCTTCTCATCGCAGGCCTCCTCGCAGCCGATCTGGCGGCTGCGGAAGCAACCTCTCTCCATCCGCCGATTCCGCTTCTGGACGTGGCAGGGAAGAACGTGCTCGATTCGGGACGCCCCATCTCGACGATGCGAACGTGTGGCGGCTGCCACGACACGGCCTACATCGAAGGCCACAGTTTCCACGCGGCACTCGGCTACGACGAACGCACGGCGGTCGGTTTTGTCGACGGGGGTCGTCCCTGGGACTATAGCCCGGGGCCATTTGGGCGCTGGGACGGGATCGACTATCGCTATCTGACGCCGCCGGGCGACGAACGATTGGACCTTGGCGTGGCCGACTGGGTCCGCCTGTTTGGATCGAGGCACGTCGGCGGCGGGCCGGCACGTGTCGGCCATTCTGGATTGCCGCTCGACCGCCCTTCGCTTTCATCTGAGGGGAAACTCAATCCGGATGCGGTCGTTTTCGATTCGGCCGTGGGGCAACCCCGCGATTGGGATTGGCAGGCGTCGGGCACCGTGGAAATGAACTGCTTCCTCTGCCACACCAGCCGGCCTGACAACGAAGCGAGGATCCAAGAGCTCCGAGACGGCCGTTTTGCCTGGTCGGGCACCGCGACTCTGGCGGGAACCGGGATTGCGAAACGGTCCGGCGACGGCTGGCAGTACGACCGGCAACGGTTCAGCGAACAAGGAACGATCGACAGGCGATTTCTGGGGCTTGCCAACCCGGAACCGGAGAATTGCGGTCTGTGTCACGGCCAGGTTCACAGCGGAAGCGAGCCGATGCGTCTGGGCATTTCCCTGCAGGCTCGGTCGACGGCGACGACGGGCCGGGTGTTCTCGGGACAGCGGATGTCGGACTCGGGCGTCAACCTGGCAGACAAGCAACACAAGGGCCGGCCGTGGGACGTTCACGCCGAACGGCTGGTGGGCTGCACCGACTGCCATTTTTCGATGAACAACCCGGCCTTCTTCACCAGTTCCATGGCGGGCAGTGGAGGGAATATCGATTTCGACCCGCGCAGGTCGTCGATGGGCGAGTACTTGATGCGGCCGAGCCATCAGCTGGCCAAGGGAACGACGGCCCAGGGCTCGACC
>CAYSCH010000642.1:0-2726 GCA_964429355.1 uncultured Planctomycetaceae bacterium
CACGTGGTCGAGATCTCCGACGACAAGGACCGGGTCCGCCTGCGGATCCTGGCCGATCGTCACACCTTCAAGGTCGGCGACACTGCCAAGGTGAACGTCCACTGGCGTCAGGAGCCGGCCTTGGCCCTGGTGACGTTCCAGGGGGCCAAGATCCTCGACTACCGCCTGGTGACGCTCAACCGCGGCGACAATGCCCTGGAAGTTCCCATGACGGCCCAGTTGGCCCCCAACTTTGAACTGGCCGTGGCCGTCATGGCCGATTTCCGGGCGGAAGGCGACCAGAAGCCGGAAACGCAGAAAGACAATCTGCCGATCCAGCGTTTTCACTCCGCCTCGAGCCCATTTGCGGTCGAGCGCCAGCTGCGCCTCGAGATCACCAGCATGCGAACCGGCGAGGGCAAGGGCCCGATCCGGCCGGGCGAGGAGATCCAGGTCAGCGTGAAGGCGACCGATCCGCAGGGCAAGCCCGTCGCTGCCGAACTCAGCCTGGCGATGGTCGAAAAATCCCTCCTCGATCGTTTCGCCTCGCCCCTGGGACCGATCAGCCTGTTCTTCCGCGGCAATCCCCGTGAGCCGGCCGTGCGGACCACCTCGAGCATCACCTTCGCCTACAGTCCCAGCACCCGCCCGATCAACCCGCGGCTCCTGGCCGAGTGGAATCGGCTGGAGGTTGCCCGGGAGGAGGCGGAGAGCCGGGAAGGGCTTGTTGGTGGCGTACAGATTGAGACGCTGGAGGGCGCTGATGCTCTCGTTGTCCGCGGAGATCGCCGCGATGTTGCCGACGTTGCAGGACTCGTGTCCGAAGTAGAACGCCTCTCCTCGCAAGCAGGGCAAGGCCAGTGGCAGTTGGGACTGGAACTCAATGCGCCGCGATCCAGACGCCTACCCGAGCTTCAGAAAGACTATCTTGCCCGGATGCGGGGGAAGATGCAGGCCGACGCACAGGCCGGCGAAAAGGCCGAGCGAGGCGGACTGGGTCGCGAGGATAGACTCTTTTTCGGAAACGCGATCGACAACGAAAGTCTCGGCCGGGCTACACTGTCCCGGGACTACTTCGCTGGTGGGCGCATATCGGAAAGTGTCTATGGCGCTTACCAGACCGGAGAATCGCGCGGCACAGAGGGCATGACGGAAGCTGCTTTCCACTTCACACCGGTAACCTCGGAGGATCTGGTCCAACTCCGCAAACAGAACCTCTCAGAAATTCGTGTGCTTCAGCGCGACGGCAGCGTTCTGGGTGTCAACCTGTTGAGTCTCGGCGATGTTGCCCAGGCCACGGAACTGGCCAATCAACTCGCCGAGACGGGCGCCGTGCTGCTGCCCAGCACAGGCATGCAGGAGACCGGTTACTGGAACCCGGCCATCGTAACGGGCGAGGACGGCACGGCCACGGTCAAGTTCACCGTGCCCGAGCGTTCCACCGCCTGGACCTTTGCCGCCAAGGGCATCACCACCGAAACCCTGGCCGGCGAATCGACCAGCGACCTGACGGTCAAGAAGGACCTGTTCGGCCAGCTCAAGCTGCCCCTGGCCTTCACCGACGGCGACAAGGCCGAGGTGCAGGCAACGATCCACAACGATTGCGTCGAGAAGGGCAAGATCCGGGTGACGCTCGAAACCACCATCGCCGGACGCACCCTTTCTGAAACCAAGACCATCGACGTGACGAGCAAGGGCCTGCACGAAACAAGTTTCTCCTGCGAGCTGCGCAGGCCCGAAGCCCAGGAGGTCGCCGGGCCCGTGCCGCCGCAGGTCGACGTGCAGTTTGCGCTCACCGTAGCGGCCGAAGGAGAGAACGTCCCCCCCGGCACGATCGACATTTCACGACAGTCCGTGCCCCTGAATCCCTACGGCATGCCGATCTATGCCACCGCCAGCGGTGCGGCCACCAGCGACATGACCGCCTGGGTCGAGGCCCCGAAAGACATGCCGCTGGCAAGTCCCAGCCTTCAAATCCTCGTCGGCCCCACGGTCGAACGGAGCCTGATCGACGTGGTGCTCGCCCCGGCGCACCCCTGCCAGTTGAGCGTCGGCCGGCTCGCCTCCGGCGTGGAAACGGCCGCCAGCGACCTGATGGCCTCTCTGGCGATCCAGAAGCTCCTCTCCGGAAGCCGCGAGAGTGAAGGCCCGGCGCTACCGGCCATCGACCAGCGTATCCGCTCGTCGGCCAGTGCGCTCGTTTCCTCGCAGAACGACGACGGCGGCTGGAGTTGGACGGGGCGCGGCGGCGCAAGCGACCGCTACGCCTCGGCCCGGGCCTTCTGGGCCTTGGCACTGGCCAGGAAGGCCGGCTACAAGGTGGCCGACGACGCCTTCGACAAGGCCGTCGGCTTCCTCACCGGCCAGATCGCGGCCACCGATGCTGGCGACCTGGAAAGCAAGGCCATCCTGCTCCACGCCCTGACCGTGGGCGGCCACGAGGATTTTACCCTGGCCAACCGTCTCTATCGCAGCCGCCCCGTCCTATCGGCCGCGGCGCTCGCCCACACGGCCCTCACGTTTGCAGCCATGAACCGCGGCGACACGGCCAAGGAACTGGCCGACGCGCTGGTGGCCAAGAACCTGGATCAACCCGTGATCCGCCGCAGCGCCGCCGACGGTATGTTGCCCTTGAGCAGCAGCCCTGCCGAGTTGCGGGCCCTGTGCGCGTTGGTGCTCGTCGAGGTCGATCCCGCAGCCGACCGCACCCGGGAGATGGTCGACTGGCTGATGGCCCATCGGACCGG
>CAYSCH010000643.1:0-2697 GCA_964429355.1 uncultured Planctomycetaceae bacterium
TCGCCCTTCCGTTGACCAAAGCCCCGTCGCCCTCGAGAACACCCGCGATCACCCACCGAGCAACAGCTCGTACCCGCTCACCGCCCCCATTCGCTCCCCCCCATTTCCGCCCAAATCGCCAACCCTGACCAATGACCAATGACAAATGACAACTGTCCCCTGACCTCTGTCCTCCCTTCTGTTCTTTGACAACTTAGCACACCATGACACGCCACCTCGCCCCGATCGCGCCATGGGCAGGTGGCTCACCGGCAGCGATCTTGCACCTTTGTGGTGAAAGCCCCCAGAGGCGATTCCCTTCGTCTCTCCTCCGTCTTCGCCGGTCCGTTTCGAGTGGCGCGGTCCCTCGCGAACCTGCTTTCACTGCCTGCTCACCCGCAAAGAGTGGATTGCAGGGGCTCTTTGTGTTTGTCTGCCCGGCCGCTCCAGCAACTTAGGCCTGGTACTGCGGCACCTTGAGCCGCTCGCCGTCTTTCAGCGCGGACTGGGCGGCCACGATGCCGCAGACCGTCATGTTGAGGGCCTGGGCAATATGGACCAGAGGCGTGCGGTCCTCGAGGATCGAGAGAGTAAACTCGTTGCCGAGATACCCGTGGGATCCTCCGTGTCCGCCGGGCTGAACACTGGGCGGAAGAGGCGGACGGGAAATGTCGGGGAGCTCTTTCATGGCACCCTGGTACGCCAGGCCCTCCATCCAGCCCTGTTCGCCGAAAACGCGCCCCGTCTCGGCGCCCTTGGCGCGGATTCCCTTGCACATGAGTATCCGGGAGGCGCCGCCTTCGGCGGTCTGGAAGAGGGCGATCTGGTCGGTGAACGTGTTGCCGTAGGCGTTGGCCCCCGGGCGATACGACTCGATGCCCGAATTGGAGCCCGTGCACGACACGGATGTGAACCACTTGTCGGTCACGCCCACGTAGTAGGCCGTCGAGTGCGTGGGATACCACAAAGGAATGCAGCCGACCCTCCAGTTCTTGTAGGATCCGATCTGCTCGGTATGGAAGTGATAGTACTCCCCTTCGGAGTAGATGAGCTTGCCGAACCCGCCGGCCTTGTAGATCTGGCGCATCGCATAGCAGTCCTCGTGGAAGCAGGAGGTCTCCATCATCATGTACTTCAACCCGCTGGTCTTGACGGCCTCGTAAAGCCTGTCGGCATCTTCGAGAGAACCCCAGACGGCCGGAACGGCGCAGCAGACGTGTTTGCCGTGCTTGAGCACTTCCATGCAGTGCCGGGCATGGCTGGGGGCGTCGGTGGCCAGAAAGATCGCCTCGATCTTGTCATCCTTGACCATTTCTTCCAGGGCAGGGTAGGTCTTCTCGCAGCGGCAGGCCTTGGCCAGTCCGGCGCAGCGATCGGGAAACAGATCGCTCACGGCCACCACCTCGACGTTCGGATGGTCCTGGAAACCGAAGGCCGCACCAAACTGGCAAGTCCCGTAGCCCACGATCCCGACGCGGAGCTTGCGGTCGGAGACGGGTTGCCACTGCTTCGCGGCATTTGGATCGACGGACTGTTCTTCGAAGCCTTGGATCTTCGGTTTGTCTTGGGCAGATGCGGCGCCCCCAAGTCCCATGGCCGCGGCGCCGAGGCCGACGGTTTGCAGGAAAGAACGTCGTGAAGCGAAATCTTCCATGGCTATATACTCCTGATAGAGAAAGGCTGGAGGGCTGGAGACCAGAGGCTGGAGGGTTGGGAACGGACGCGTTTGAGGTTCTGTCACACAAAGTCCAACCTCCAGCCTTCAGTCTTCGAAAAAGCGTTTCTTCATGCCCAGTACTTGTACTGCGGAATCTTCATCAACTCGCCGTTCTTGAGGGCCGACATGTGCGAAACGACCCCGGCGACGGTCATATTGAGGGCCTGGGCCACATCGACCAGCGGCTTGCGGTTCTGGAGGATGGAGTGGACGAACTCATCCATGAGCCGCCCGTGCGATCCGCCGTGGCCGCCCGCGTCGACGCTGGGAGGAAGGGGCGTGGGAGTAATGTCGGGGAGGTTGTTCTCGAGGCCTTCGTACTTCTCGTAGAAGGAGCCGAGCTGGCCGCGGACACGGCCTCGTTCGCCGCCGTCGCCCGGTGTGTCCCAGCTCACGCCCATGCGGGCAGCGCCGCCATCGCTGGTTCGCAGGAGGGCGATCTCAGTACCGAACGGGTTCTTGTAGACGTTGTTCTCGGGGCGAAGCGGCTCGAGCACACTTGGCATGGCCATACAGGAGACCTCGGTGAAGCTGCCGCCGGTGACGCCGACGTAATAGGCGTTCGAGTGGGTCGGATACCATTGCGGCGGGAGTCCCACGCGCCACTTCTTGTAGGAGTCGATCTCGCTGACGGCGTAGTGGTAGTATTCGCCTTCCGCGTAGACGAGCTTGCCGAGGCCGCCGGCGTTGTAGATCGTCCGCATGGCGTAGCAGTCGGGGCGGAAGTAGGAGGTTTCGAACATCATGTAGTTCAGCCCGCTTGCCTTGACGGCCTCAAACAGTTGGTCGGCCTCCTCGAGCGAACCAAATGCGGCCGGAACAGCGCAGGCGACGTGTTTGCCGTGCTTGAGCACGTCCATACAGTGGCGGGCATGGCTGGGAGCATCGGTGGCCACGAAGATCGCCTCGATGCTGTCGTCCTTGACCATTTCCTCGAGCGAGGGATAGGTCTTCTCGCAGCGGCAGGCCTTGGCCAACTCGGCGCAGCGGTCGGGGAACAG
>CAYSCH010000644.1:0-2687 GCA_964429355.1 uncultured Planctomycetaceae bacterium
AGGGTCATAGAAGCCCTCACAAAACGCACGGGTTTCCCACGGGCATGGATGGGCACAGCCGGTGGTTTTGTTAGCGGCTCTTAGAAGGGGATGAGTGCCATGCGTGTGTTGTCGCCGCCGATCGCGGCTCTGCTGCTAACCTTCGTGGCGGGAAACGCCTGCGGGCAGTTTGAACGATCTGCGCCCGATGGGCAGTTGCTGGGTGAAGTGAAGACGCAGCGCTGGCAGATCGGTTTCGTTTTCTCAGCCCCCGCTGGGCCGTGCCGGAACATCATGGCGACCCAATCGGTGCCCATGGACTGGCCCGAGCAGAAGGTGACGATCGTCGGGCAGGACGTTTCGCCCGGCGTAGAGGTCGACTACCAGGAGATCGGCGGCGCGGCGCGGCAGATGGTCGTCAAGATACCCCAGTTGCCTGCCGGGACTGAGGCCCGGGCGGTGATCACCTTCGAGATCCGGCGAGCGTTTCTGCTCGAGCCGGAGAAGACTGAAGAGTTCACCCTTGCTTCGCGTGCCAAGACACCGGCCGAGGTGCGGCGTTATCTCTCGCCAAGCCCGAACATCGAGAGCACCAGTCGCGAAGTGCGCGATCTGGCAGTCCGAATAGACCCGAGCGATGCGCCGGCGTGGAAACGCGTGGAGGCGATCTACGATTGGGTCCGCACGAACATCGAGTTTGTCGACAACCAGGGGCAGGAACCGGTGGGCACGCAAACCACACTCGAGCGCAAACACGGCGACTGCGACGAGATGAGTTGCCTTTTCATTGCACTTTGCCGGGCCTCGGGCATTCCGGCCCGCCTCGTTCAGGTGCCGGGGCACGTCTATGCGGAATTCTACCTCCTCGACGCCACCGGCAACGGCCGGTGGTTTCCCTGCCAGCTTGCGGGCACGCGAGCCTTTGGCCAGATGCCGGAACATCGTCCGGTGCTGCAGAAGGGGGATAATCTCAGCTCGGCCCACACGGGGCGGAAGAAGTATCTGATTCTGCCGCAGCATGTGACGGCGACCAGTGGGACACCTGGGGTGGAGCTTGTGTCGCCCAAGATGGTGGAGTAGGCCGAGGTCACTCCAAGGCGGCCGCACATGGAAAACGGCGTGGCGATCCGTTACGCTAACGGGATCGTAGAATGGACCTTCTGCCCGGACACTGGCGCAGACAGTCCGTGATACTGCAAGCGGCTGAACGAGAGGCAGGAGTCGTCCAGATTCAACGGAGCAACGAGCATGGGACATCTGCGATCAAGACTTCGTATCTCGGGCCTGGCGATGATCGCCGGGTTTGCTTGTTGTGCCGCATCTGCACAGGATCCGGCCCGGCAGGTGCGAAAGACCGACTGGTGCGAGATTGCCGTTCCCAAGCAGGCGGCCATGGGCGAGACGATCGAGGTCCGAATCAAGCTCACGGGCGTAGACGGCGACGTCTTCCTCTCCTGCGATCTGAAAGATCAGTCGCACGGAATGATCAAGTGGGGTGGCAAACCGCGCAAGCTCAAATCGGGGGACGAGGCTGTTTACGAGATGCCTGTCGGCGATTCCGAGGGGCTCGATTCGGTCTACGCATTCGTCTACGTCACCAAGAATGAAGGAGACGACCACTCGAAGGCCATCGGCAAGACGTCGAGCGATCCGGTTACGATTGCCGGCCGTACGCCCCAGGCCGGCGTGTTCTACAATAAGAGCTGGATCTACGTCGACTCGTCGGCAGGGGGCAAGCCGCTCGTCTCCGGCGATCGCTGGGAGGTGCCGGTCGAGTACTACCTCGATCCGACGGAACATTTCGGCACGACGACCCTTTCCATCTGGGGAACCGGTCCGTGGATTGATTCACCGGATGGAAAATACACTACCAAACGGGGTCACATCGGCTACCCGGGGCTCAGCGGGCGGGTGGAGCTGAAAGAGCCCGGCCCGGGCCGGCACGTGTTTACCTTCACCGTTCCCGAAGGTCTGGAACTGGTCAAGAAATACAACCGCCTGCTCCTGATCGCCAATTTCCGCGACAGACAGGGAGAAGACTGGCCGTGGAGCGTACGGGCGGAGAATCAGTTCGTCCGCAAGCAAGGATTCTACGAGATCGAGACCCAGCAACCGGGCCATCTGTTCACCTACGAAGAGCCCGTCCGGCTGGCGATCCGGCTGAAGAATGTGAAGATCCCCGGAGAGCAGAAGTCGCTCCTTTACCAGGTCCACGATACGACCGGGACGAAGGTGGACGAAGGGAAGATCGAGTTCACAGCCGAGCGGGACGGGCAACTCGTGGCCATCGAGCCAAAAGTCGAGCGACGAGGCGTCTTTCTGATCGAACTGAACGTGCCCGGCTGGGAGTCGCGTCACACGACGTTTGCGAGAATTCCCGATCTGGAGGCCGTCACCGAGGGACGCCCGACGCGGTTTGGGATGACCAACCACATGGACGCTCCAGCGGAAGAAGCCTGGGCGATCGCCCGCCGGCTCGGGCTGACGACCTGCCGGCGGTTCACAAACTGGTATCGGCACCACCCCGGGCCGGGCGTGTTCAAGCTGGATGAACTCGAGACGGAACTCGAGGCAGCCGGACGGCACGGGATCGACGTATGGCTGTGCATCTATGACCCGCCCGCCTTCGCCCAGCCGGGCAAGGTGAGTCCGATCAGCTATCGGGCCTTCGATTTCCGCGAAGATGTGTGGCGCGAGTTTGTCGCCAC
>CAYSCH010000645.1:0-2656 GCA_964429355.1 uncultured Planctomycetaceae bacterium
GCCAGGCCAACACGGCCAAGCTCCTGGAGACCAGCCCCACGCTCATGCGGCTCCGGGAACTGGAAGTTCTGGAGAAGGTTGCCGCCGGCGGCAAGCTCAATGTTGTCCTGGGCGAGAAGGGCCTCGCCGAGCGGGTGGTGAATCTGCTCTGACCAAACCAGTGGGGGCGGTCCCGCACTTTGCTCCGCGAAGGCGGGATCGTCCCCTTTCCATCGCTGCAATCTTCCATTGAGCCACCGGATCCAAATTGCTATGATTCTGTTGGTCGCTTTCTCGCATGGAGGTTGCCTATGGACGAACGGTACCGGCAGAGTGTCATAGTTCGTTGGAACAAGAGGCGGCGGGAGCTTACGCGCTGGTCAGTCTTTGTGTTGCCTGCGACTTTCGGAGCATTCATGCTCATAAGGCTGGACGCGACGGCTTGGCTGATATTCGCGCCCCTTGTGATCTTCTACCTGGTCTTGCTTGCGGTCTACAATCGGTGTCCAGCCTGCGAGTGTTTTATGGGTCGGCAACAACCATCCCGTTTCTGCCCAAACTGCGGAGTCCGACTCAGAGAAGATCGCTGAATCACACCAGCAGACCACCCGACCGCAAGGTCTCGCAGATCTTTACAACTCGAGAATTGGCGTGAACCTCTTCGACGCATGCTGCGTCTGCATACAGCAGACCTTTCAACTGCCGATTCGGAGTACATAGCTTAGAACCCGGGGTTTTGGGTTTGAGTCCCTTCTGCGTCATGGAAAACCGTGACACAGTAGCTCAAAAGGTTGAGTACCGACAGACTCTGAGTCATTCTTTCGTCGATCTTTCGAATGATTTCCTGTTCAAGGACCTTCTGCGGTGCTCTTGCCCTGTCGCTCCAATATTGAATCCTCCCTGTCGTTCCGATATGGTTGAGGGTGACAACGATCGACCCATCCTCACAACGGCAGCGCCCCGTGACCAATACTCCGCCCGGAAATACCCCTACGCAACAACCCCGTACCGCCGTCCAATGGATCGGGCAGTATGCCGCACGGCGCGCCGTTCCCCTTTCGGCCTTCCTCGTTCTGGTGACCCTCCTGGCCTGGGGCGCCCGTTGGCACTGGGCGCTCGACCTGGCGAGCCACTTCCCCGTCCAGATTGCGGCGGCAAGCTTGATTCCGCTGGTGATCCTGCTGGCCTTTTGCCGCTGGAAGGCGGCCCTGCTCCCCGCTGCCGTACTGGCCCTCAACGTGGCCCAGATCCTGCCGCTGTATTTCCCCGTCAGGCAACCCGTCTGCTCCGGGCCCGTCATCTGCGCCATCTCGGCCAACGTCCTCCGCAGCAATCAGCAGTACGGCACGTTCATCGACTACATCCGATCCAGACGGCCCGACTTCTTCCTGGCCATGGAAGTCGACGAGACATGGCTGGCGGAGCTCGCACCATTGCACGAGGCGTATCCCTTCCGTGTCGCCCAGCCAGGCCGCGGCGCTTTTGGCATCGCCCTCTACAGCCGCGTGCCGATCGGGAATCACGAAATCGTCGAGTCCGCCATTGCCGGAGTGCCGATGATCCGGGCCACGCTCATCTTTGGCGATCGCCACCTGACCGTCATTGGCGTTCATCCAGTGCCGCCTGTCAGGAGCGGCACCGCCGAGCTGCGCAACGGGCAGTTCGTCGAGATCGCCGCTCTAGCCGCCCCGCTCCCCAATCCCCGACTGCTCCTGGGCGACCTGAACGCGACTTCCTGGTCTCCTCACTTCCGCGACCTGGTGCGTGACAGCCGGCTGCGCGACGCCCGACAGGGTTTTGGCGTCCAGCCCACATGGCCACGGTTTTCGGGCATCGCCCGGCTTCTCCAGATCCCCATCGACCACACGCTCGTCTCCGACGACGTGGAAGTGGTCGCCCGACGGGTCGGCCCGGACATCGGCTCCGACCACCGGCCGGTCGAGATTGAGCTGCGGATTGGGGAGTAGTTGCCAGAATGCTGGCTGGGACAAACAAACTACACAGCTCCATGGGTGTTTTTTATCAATACCGGAGCGGAGCAGCGGAGGTTTCCGGGACTCACATCTGCAGCCGCGGCTCAGTCTTCTTTCCCAGGTATCTTGCCCGCCAGATCGGGACGCACGAGGGCCTCGGTCAGTTGCATCGCTGCGGCCGCAACGTTCTCCGGCCGGCATAGGAGAATCAAGCAGGTGGCCCGATCCTCGTCGATTTCGAGAACCCGTTCCACACCGAGCGGCACTTCTTCCAGGGTTCGCCACCTCCCCTGGTCAAAATCACCGCAAACGGCAGTCCAGTGTCCATCCTGCTTCAGCAGTTCCACCGATCCCTGTTCGAAGGGGGCCACCAGCAGCATTTGGCTGTGCCGCACGTCGCGGCCGTCGAGGGCCAGGAGGCCCTTCATGCCCACGCCCGACAGCAATCGGTCTTCGCCCAGGCGAGTTGCTCCGTCCACGTTCAAGGCCACGATCTGGCCGCCGTGGGTAACCGCCGCCAGGGCCGGCCAGCGATTCCTTACAGTCAGTTCCAGCGGTCCAGCCGCCGTTTCCAGTCGGACCGGTTCGGTCCCGCGTTCCATCTTCGTGTTGTAGACCACGTGGACACGGCCCCCCTCGATTCGCTGCTCCATGGCATGGAGCCAGTCGGCATCCGGCGCGATAGACAGCGGCGCGAGTTCTGT
>CAYSCH010000646.1:0-937 GCA_964429355.1 uncultured Planctomycetaceae bacterium
CGCGAAATCCTCGGGCACCGTGAACGCGACGGACGGCCCCTTGGCCGACTCGGCGATCTCGAGCACCGCGTCGTAACTCGACAGGCCGCAGTGCTCGGAGCCGCGGAGCAGCATGCCGAAGGAGGCCACGGCCGCGGCGAACTGGAAGTCGCTGCTGGCCTTCGAGAACGATCCGCCGCCGTCGGTCACGGGAAATTCGAGCAGCTCGCTCTTGTCGCCGTCGGGCTCCTTGTAGCGGAGCTTCAGCGTGAGCAGTTCGCCCGCCGCTTCCTTGTTCTTGGTCTTCTTCGGCTCGCCTTGGTACTTGAGCGGATCGACCTGGGGCAGGTCCACCTTCCCTCCAGCCGGCACCACCTCGTAGAGTGCAGTCACGGTATGCCCGGCGCCGATCTCGCCCGCGTCCTTCTTGTCGTCGTTGAAGTCCTCGGCGGCGAGTACGCGGTTCTCGTAGCCGATGAGCCGATAGGCCTCCACCTGGGCCGGGTTGAACTCCACCTGGATCTTCACGTCCTTGGCAATCGTGATCAGGGTGCCCCCCATCTGCTCCACGAGCACCTTCTGGGCCTCGGTGATCCCGTCGATGTAGGCGTAGTTGCCGTTGCCCTTATCGGCGATGGTTTCCATCATGGCATCGTTCAGGTTGCCTCGGCCGAAGCCGAGCACGGAGAGGAACACGCCCGAGCGGGCCTTCTCCACGACCATTCGCTCCAGCGCCCCGGTGCTCGTCGTGCCCACGTTGAAATCGCCGTCCGTACAGAGGACGACGCGGTTCACCCCACCCTTAACAAAATGTTCCTGGGCGATCTTGTAGGCCAATTCGATGCCGGCCCCGCCGTTGGTCGATCCGCCCGCACTGAGCCGATCGATTGCGTCAAGGATGGTCGCCCGCTGGTCACCCACCGTGGATGGCAGCACGAGCCCCTCCGACCCGGCATAG
>CAYSCH010000646.1:947-2637 GCA_964429355.1 uncultured Planctomycetaceae bacterium
AGCTGCCCGGCCAGCAGCTTCATCCCGGCCTGGAGTAGCGGCAGCTTGTCGGGCTGGTCCATCGAACCCGATACGTCCAGCAGAAACACCAGGTTGCTTGCCGGCCGCTGGTTCGTCTGGATCTCGTAACCCTTCAGCGCGATCCGCACCAGCCGGTGCTCCGGCGCCCAGGGGCACCCGGCCACTTCGATATGGGAAGCGAAGGGCACGTCACTCGTGGGCCCCGAGTAGTCGTAGTCAAAGTAGTTGACGAGTTCCTCGATTCGCACCGCGTCCGGCGGGGGAAGCTGGTTTTCCTGCAGCAAGAACCGCCGCACGTTGGCGTAGGAGGCCGTGTCGACGTCGATGGAGAAGGTTGAGAGCGGATGGTCCTTGACCGCCTGGAAGGCGTTTTCGACAACCCGTTCGTACTGGTCGCCCCCCTGGCCGGGACCTTGACCGGATTCCGAATCAGTCGACTCACCCAACATTGCCTTCACCTCGGCCAACTGTTTCGGCGTCAATACCACTTCCCCACCAAGTTCTGCCTTGAAATCGCCCGCATCCACCCTTGCAGCATTTCCGTTCAACTCATAGCGTTCTTTCAAGAGCAACTCGTTCTCGACAACGCGTCCGACGACTTGAAAGGGCTGGTCGGCAGGTTCCCCTCGCACATTGCCCACCAGGCCGACATCGCTTTTCACACCAGCATAGACGGTGAGCCTCTGGCCGTCTGGGGAAATAGCCAGCATTCTCGTCCGCGTTTCCTGTGCCAATGGGGCTTCCTGGATCAACGGGTCTTGAGGCGTAACCGGGCTAGTCTGTGGGGCTGACGAATCAACCCAATACCAACCCTTTTGAGCCTGTCCGCCATTGCTTCCATATCCGTCAGATCCGTAGCCCCCTGAGTCGTAGCCAGGAGTACTTTGTCCTTGGCCGCCGTAGCCTCTCCCACCCTGCATCTCTACCGTGACGTTTTCCTGGGACACTAATCGTCGTGTATCGAGTTTCGCCCGGACGAGCAGTCCTGCAAACACGACCACACCCGAGCACACGGCAACGATGCTCGCAACGGCAAGACGGAACCTCTTCTTTGACTTCTCCATGGCCTCTTCTCTCCTTGGCTGCGGATATTTGGACGTTCGCTCATCAGCAGCGGCAAGGATGCGATCGGTCAGGTCAGGAGGAGATTCGGCGCCCAGCGTTTCGCGCAAGGCCTGATCGAGCAGGCGATCGCGAAGCTCGTCGCGGTCTTGATCGTTCGGCTCGTTCATGATCCCAGTTTCCTTTCCACACATTCCCTGAGCAGAGATCGGGCCCGGCGCAACAGGGTCTTCACGCCCTCAACGGCC
Organism: uncultured Planctomycetaceae bacterium; assembly: GCA_964429355.1. Classification (GTDB taxonomy): domain Bacteria; phylum Planctomycetota; class Planctomycetia; order Pirellulales; family Thermoguttaceae; genus JAAYAY01. Next base: position 2,279 of record CAYSCH010000646.1, read on the forward strand.
ATTTCGAGCGCGTCGGCGATTTCGCTCCGGCTCAGCCGATCCCGGTAGAGCAGTTCGAGCGCCCGACGGACCCGCGGGGTCACACCCACCTCGAGGCAGTCTTCCAGGGCGACGAGATAATCGTCCATCCCACGCTCGCCGACAGTTTCCACCCAAACCGCCTCGGCCGCCTCCAGATCCACCTCCGGAGCCTTCTTCTGGCTCCGGCGAACCGTCAGCAGCCGATTCCGGGCGACCGTACGCAGATAGGCCGCCGTCTGGACCGAGGAGCGGTCCTCGAACCCGTCGCGAAACACAACCAGGAACGTTTCCTGGGTCAGGTCGTCGGCCTCCATCGCGCAGCAGCCCAGGTAGCGCAG
>CAYSCH010000647.1:0-2636 GCA_964429355.1 uncultured Planctomycetaceae bacterium
GCTAGCGCCACAAAGAGAGCGTTCACCCGCGGCCAATACGCCGCTTGCCGTCATCGAGATACCCGCCCGCATTCACCAAGCGACTACGAGCCCGACCTCCTGACGACGGCTGTTCTCAAAACGACAACAATCGCGCTCTTCATTGGCACAAGACTCCGCGGAAGCTATATTCAGACACGGTTCCGCCCGGCCGCCTCCGCACCATGATTCCCGAACCGAATCGACTCCTGCTTTCGACTTCAGTCACTCACGCCCAGTTGGGACCCCAAAAAATGGGTAATTCGTGCACGGAGCACCGTTCGGCAGAGTCCTGGCAGCTTCTCGACTGTTGCGCACTGATCCTGCTCGTTGCGCACACCGGAGCCGGCTCCGAGCCGGCCCGGGGCCCATCCTTCCCGCGAATCGCGAACGTTTACGGCACGGCCTTCACCACTAACGGGGCAAGCTTCCATGGCGATGACCGCACGCTGGAGGAAACTGCCAGATACGACCTCCTCGTGGGCGTTCAGCGGCAGGCCAGCGATACGGACGGCCAATCGTTTCGAAAGCGCCTGGAGAAACTCAAGAAGATCAACCCCCATCTGATCGCCCTGCAATTCGCATGTAGTGCGCCGTACACTCACATCGCGCCGACCGAAGAAGCCCTTGCTGCACGACGGCCCGGCCTGATCTTGCCCTGGCTTTTGCAGACCGATGGAAAACCGATCGCCGGATGGCCCGGTACCTACATGCTGAACATGGCCGCCCCGGGTGTAGTCGATGGGCTTGCGCAACAGACCGTGCCCGCGGTGAAACAGATCGGCTATGACGGAGTTTTCATCGACTGCCTGGGGCCCCACTTCGACAGTTGGGCCTGCGAAATCGCCACCGGCAAGCCCTATACGGTCGACTATAACGGCGATGGAAAGGACGACAACCGCAAAGAACTGGCAGAGGTCTGGACCAATGCCAAGACGGCGCTGGCTCGCCGCACGCGTGAACTGGTTGGCGATCAGGCGGTCTTCATGGCCAACCAGGCCGGTCCCGATACCTACGATCAACTCAACGGAATCTATCTGGAAGACTACATCGATGCGATCCTCGACCGCGGCATGCCCTGGGAAGCCGTCCTCGACGACTACCTTCATTGGACCCAGACACCGCGACGGCCGAATGTCACCGTACTGGGCTGTGCAAGCGGCGTCGAGCCCCCGTTCCAACCGTTCGAGCTCTCCGAGCAAGAGCGAACCTCGTACCTCGATCGCGGCAAGATCCGCCTCGAACGGATGAGATTCGGACTGGCCACAACCTTGACGGGCGACGGCTACTACAGTTTTGACTTGCATACTCGATGGCGTGGACAGTATTGGTGGTATCCCGAATTCGACGCGTCTCTCGGCTATCCGACCGGTCCTTGTCAAAGCCAGACCGACGGCACCTGGCGCCGATCATTCGACGGTGGACTCGTCGTCGTGAATCCGGCAGAGTGGGATGCCTCCGTCGAACTCGACCGGTTGCATCGCGACGTCAGCAGCGGCCAGGTCGATCGACACTTCGTAATTCCCCGGCTCGATGGCCGGATTTACCTGCCAACCAGCGGACCTGCAATGCCGGGCACGCTCCCCCCGGTCGAACCGCAACTGACCGCCGCCGGCCCGGCGGGCGTGGTCCAGCGCGATGGCCATGTGGTCCTTCGCGACGGCCGCGGTATGGCAATCCTGATTGGCCCTGAGGGCACGATCCGAAGCCTTTTCTCTGGCGGGCAGGAACTGATCGACTCGGTCGCTCCGGTGATTGTGACCGACGACACGTGGCAGGACTTCGGTACCGAGAACCTCGAACATGAAGTCGGCCCGGACGGTTCCCTGACGCTGACCGGCAAACGCACCTTCGACAAACAGATCCTCGAATTCAGCCAAACCGCTCTTCTCGTCGACGGGCGATTGACGCTGGACTACCATTGGCATGCACGGACCCCACTCCATTTGAGAGCCTTTCGCCAGTCTGTACGCTTCTCGCCCCGTGTCTTCGGTGGAAAGGTAATGACGACCGATACGGGCCCAGTTCCTCTCCCACACGCCGCGGCAGACGATCCCAATCTGGCAAAGGCCGTCACCTCGGCAACCTTGCCGATCGACGATGCCCAATCGATCACAGTCCGTCTGCCGCAGGCCGCCCATCTCATCGACGATCGATACTACCATGGACCGGGATACTTGCTCGCCTTTTACCCGGCAGCAGGGGAGATCCCCGAAGGCAAAGAGTGGTCGTATTCGGTCGAAATCGTTCACAACTGTGGTGAATCCGTTCGTTCAAAGTCCGAGTAGCAGAGGTCAGAGGACGGGGGACAGGGGGGGAAGGGGCTGGCGCGGAGGAAATCCAGAAGGGAGGACGGTTCGTGGAGGTTGACGAGCCTCTCAGGCGTGGAGAAGAAAATGGAGGAAGAGAAATAGTCAACTGGCAGTTGCTGGGCAGTGTCGATGGAGGGCCGGGGTGGGAGGGGAAGGCAGGAGGCTGGTCTTGCCTCTCTTGCCGCCGCTTCACGGGCGCAGCCGGGTATCAGCAGAGCTGGGACTTCCCACCCAAGGCCCGGTATCCTAACTAGTGTCTGTCCGAAAAGCGGTTTTGCCCCTGTTTTTTTGGGGCGTTTATGCAAA
>CAYSCH010000648.1:0-2622 GCA_964429355.1 uncultured Planctomycetaceae bacterium
CTATCCCGGATGGACGCCAGAGCAAGAAAACCAATAATTAAGCGGAACGTTGCTTAATCTTACTCTTAATCGTAATCTTACTCGTAATCTTAATCTCCCTGGCCAGCCAGCAAGCCGTACATCACTGGAACAACTGATGAGACAATTCGACCACGAGAAACTGAGTGTTTACCAATCCGCTATCTCATTCGTCGCTTGGTTCTCCGATCTCCTGGCGAATATCCCCAAACGAATCGCGGTCCACAGTCAACTCGATCGGTCCGGCACGTCAATTCCATTGAACATCGCGGAGGGAAACGGCAAATTCACGGCAGCAGATCGTTGCCGGTTCTTTGACACCGCACGTGGCTCGGCTCTTGAAAGTGCTGCATGCCTGGATGTGCTCGTCGCCAAGAAGATTGTTGAGGAGTCAGCTGTGACGGATGGGAAGGAGTTGTTGCTCGACATCGTTTCGATGCTTGTTGGGTTGATTCGGGCAAATTCATCGGAGCGAAAGGTGTGACCTCGCAGGGCGGGTGCAAATGGGCTGCCGAGGATGAGTGCATGAGAAAAAGGAAGGGGATGAAGATTAAGACTATGAGTAAGATTAAGAGTAAGAGTAAGAAGAATGGATTGGTAGACACCACTAGAAAGACATTGCGATTCATCTATTTTTTCCTTATCCTCCTTTTCCTCGCAACAATCACCGACGCCCAATCGCTCGACTGGCTTACGCGCCCGCAGGCTGGGAGGTCGATGAGGGCGTCGAGTGGGAACTCGGTCGACAATTCCGACTCGGCCAGGTTCGCGCCCGGCGAGTGCCTGACGATCGCGCACTTCACGGGGCCGGGCAAGATTGCCCACATGTGGTTCACGCCGAACTCGATGGACATTCGCTACCCACGGGCGCTCGTTCTGCGGGCCTACTGGGACGGGGCCGAGGTGCCGTCGGTCGAGGTACCCCTGGGGGACTTCTTTGCTGTCGGCAATGGCATGCGGGCTGATGTGAATTCGCTCCCCGTCAAGGTGAGTTCTTACGGCCGGGGTTACAACTGCTACTGGCAGATGCCGTTCAAGAAGGAGGCCCGGCTCACTCTCACCAACGATTCGGCGGTCGGCTGCTCCTGCTACTATCAGATCGACTGGGTCGAGTTGGGCGAGGTGCCCGATTCGACCATGTATTTCCACGCTCGTTACCACCAGGAATGCCCCCCCGAGTTCGGCAAGCCCTACACGGCCTTTGTCGGCAAGGGTAACGGGCATTATGTGGGCACCGTCCTCTCCTCGCAGAATGTAGTCGGCCACTGGTTCGGCGAAGGGGACGACTTGTTCTATGTGGACGGCGAGCAGGTGCCTTCGATCCAAGGCACGGGCACCGAGGACTACATCAACGAGGCCTGGAACATGCGGGTCCACTCCAGCCTGTATACCGGCTGTACCGTGTTCGAGCCCCGCGCCCCGGACGCCCGTGTGACGGCCTATCGGTGGCACATTCCCGATCCCGTGATCTTTCACAAGTCTCTCCGTTTCGAAATCGAGCGCCGCGGGTTCCTGATGAACTCCCGGGGGGAAGTCGTGGCCGCATCGGCTCCACGGCCGGATTACTGGTCGTCGGTCTCCTTCTGGTACCAGGACACGATCGCGGAACCGTGGTGTGAGTTTCCGGCGTACGAGGACCGCGTGAACAAGGAAGTCGTTCTGCACCTGCCGCTAGTGGTGGATACCATCCGCCACTCGCCGGAAGTCAAGCTGCTGGTGAACGACTACAATCGAGCCACCTATCTGAAGCCGTGGTTCCAGGCAGTGAACGACACGGTGGGGGCCTGGATCGAGATCCCCTTCGAGATCCCTGAGGCCGGCCGCTATTCGCTCTCTATTTTCCAGCATCTTCGCGAAGACAACGGGATCTGGAAGGTCAAAGTCGACGGCAAGGAACTCCATGAGGCGGGGGAGTGCCAGATTGCCGGCGGTTACGAAGTGGATCTGGTCAATCAGCTCCCGGCGGAGCAGGTCAACACGACGCTCGACTTCTTCAACATCTTCCGCAAGGATGAGCATGAGGACTACATCTACGGCCAGCGACGGGAGCGCAAGATCGGCCTGTTCCAATTCGAACCGGGTGTGCACGCGATCCGATTTGAGTGCGTGGGCTCGAACCCTGCCTCGGCCGATCCCAAGACCGGCAAGCTCCGCTACAACCTGACCGCCGACGTCTTTTCCGCCAGAAGACTCCCCTTCGGCGATCCGGCCGAATGGATTGAAAAGGCCCGCGAGCTGGAGCCGCCGTCGCCGTAGAGTTGACCCTGCCGTTCAAGCGAAACGTCGCTGCAGCAATGGCTTACGACAAATTCGGCTTCCCGTTTTAGTATCGATTCAGCCATCTGCAGTGGCAGGACTTCCGGTCGGAAGGCGGGCAACGTGGGTTGGAGTGGGAAAGCGATTTCATGCATCTGAGCGCGCTCGTAGCGACCGAGGTTCCGCCGCCTACCGACCTTTCCAGCGACTTCACTTGGCTGAAGTGTTACCCGTTATATTTTCGTTGACCCCTTTTGCCTCTGCCCGTGCACTCTAAGAGCATGAAAGCGGCAATGGTAGATCGGCAGGCCGAGATGGCCGCCCTGGTTCGCTCCCATCAGGCGGGCG
>CAYSCH010000649.1:0-2621 GCA_964429355.1 uncultured Planctomycetaceae bacterium
GCGACTTCGAGGTTATGGGCCTCGCGAGCTACCTCTGCTCCACCCCGCGGAATCCCTGGATCCCTGGGACCGGTACGACTGGCCCCCAGGGATCCCTTTGGTAAAGGACTATCGGCGGCAGAGTCGGGCCCGTATGGCTCGCAGGACCGGACGCTGGTGGATCCGGACCGCCACGGCTCGGCCAACTCGATAGGCGGGCCTGGTGACGGCCAACGCGGCCCCGGCGATCGGCGCCGACCTGGTGGCGTAAACGTCTCCGGGTTGGTCCGCCTGGATCGTGAAGGCCGGGCACTGCCCGCCCTGGCATTGGGCCGAGGCCGGCGTGGTGAGGATGGCCGCCAGGCAGAGGCCGGCGGCGACGGCCAAGAACGTCTTGGACTTCATCATGGAGTCTCCATACTCGAAACAAGGTAAACGCCGAGCCAACGATTGGCCCGGCAAATTGCTGACTCACCGTGCCGAGGTCTCGTCGACGAACGGCAGCCAGAGCTGCCGGTAACCGACCTCCTCGAAATGCTCCCACTGTTGCCATTCAATTGACGATCGCCCGTGGCGGCGTACTATCTCGTCGAACCATCCGAACGTGTGATCGTGCTCGCGCCGCCGCAGCCGCGGCCGGCCCAAGTCGTCCCTTTTTACTCCGCCTTCTCCTACGTGGAGTTCCAGGTGCGTTAGCTCGTGATCCAGCACGGCCGTCTGTTCGGCCTCGCCGAGCTGGTCCCAGCGGTCGCCATCCAGTAGCATCTCCGCGTCCCCGCGGCCGGCCGCCCTATCCTTCAGCCCGATCACGCGGATTGTGGCCATGCATGGGACTCCACGCAGCTTGAGTGCCGCCCCCACCGGGTCCCCGTACGCGTCCCGACGGGCGTGGACCATAAGCGTGTCGATCCGCACGCCCGCATCGTCGAGCGCGCCGTGGTAGCGGACCATCACCGCCGCCACGTGCTCCGCAATCGCGGGTTCTGCCTTTTCATAGGTTGCCATTCGCCTTCTCCAGCGGATCGTCGGCAAAATCAAACACGTAGACCTCCTTGGTGCCGTCCATCACTCGGATCGGTGCGATCCGGATCAGGCCACCGCCGGCGTAGTTGCACGGGCCCGGCGGGCCGGTAAAGGCATCTTGACAATTCTGCATCTGACGCCCGATGCACGAAAACCCAACCTTGGAAACCACCTGCTCGGGCGTCATCCCGAGTTTCAGAAAATCCTCGCCCGACTGCTCGTATCCGCAGGACGGGCAACGAAACCGGATTTTGCGATGCATCTCTCCATAACGCTTTTCGGCCTCGCGGCGCCAATCCTCGCATGAGATAGTGACCATCAGTCAATCCTCAAAAGCCCGCGGGAGCGGCGGAGGCAGCCAACCAACGCCGCATCCCGCGATTAGCCGGCAGCCCAACCGCCGGCGTGTGGGTTAAGCGGTGAACAGATCTCCATATCGGATTCTCATCGCGTCGGCCGCCGCGACGAACTCCCTCATCGTGATCACCGTCTGGGCCCGCTGTAGCACTCCGCCCACGTCGACCTGGAACGTGATCATCACGATCGGCCGTCCCGCATCCGTTCCCCGCCGAAGCGTGATCACCTCAGACGCACCGTCGTCCGGCAACATCTCGGCCATACGACGACCGAACCGCGAGAGGCAGACCTCCTCGAAATTCTCCATGTGGTCGTGCCCGAAAACGAGCGATAGCATGCGATCATCCTCCAAAGCGTCTTTCACCCTCGGACCAACTGGTCATCCTGGATGATCTTGAGGTCCACCAGGACTTCGGCCGCATTTTCACCGGCCGTCATACAAAGGTGGTCGAACATTCTTCGCCCGTCCTCGGTCGTGTTCTTGATGCCACAGTACTGCTCGAACATACCAAGCAGTGCGCCCACGAGTTTTTCTCGCTCTACGGCCCATTCGGCTTGCGTCCGGTGACGGAAGTCCTCGTAGCATCGCCTCTCGCGATATGCGGATCCGGCGATGTACTTGGCGCATTGCTCCCCAACCGTGGCCGCGGTCTCCTTGTCCTCCGGACTCACGCCGTAGGTCGTGGTGTGGGTCATCGCCGAGACAGGGTCGTAGCTGAGAATGACGACCATGCTTTTGTGGTACTGTTCGGACAGTTCCTTGGCTGCTCGTACAGGGAGTTCTGTGTGCACGTCCGTCATGGCAAGAGTCCTAGGGCGTGTGAAAGAAATAGCGCGTGGGATCGGCGAGTGAGCGATCCCACGCGCAGCCGGCGGACCATCCGCCAGCCAGGGAACGTGTATTGGATAGAGCCCGGGCCCGGGATGTTTGGGGCAGAGTCTCCCGGCCCGGGCAGGCGGTGGTCTTGGGAATCGACGGGATTCAGCCGGCCGCGTAATCGGCCATCGGAAAGATCATTCCGCCGTCCGGATCGTCGTCCGGTTCTGTGAGGTGCGGAATCAGGGGAGATGCTCCCTGCGGGTTGACAATCTGTGGATCGATATAGTGGCGAGTGGTCGTCGTCGGATGCCTGTGACCAGCAAGTTTGATCGCCTGATCGAGCGACTGCGCTGCCACATGCGATATCGTCGTCCGTCGAATTTTGTGAAACTTGTCCATGCCCTTTCGATCGGATTGGATCTGCAAGGGCTTGATGATGTTC
>CAYSCH010000650.1:0-2605 GCA_964429355.1 uncultured Planctomycetaceae bacterium
CGACACACACAACCAGGAATAAGCTAACCACTACGGACGAGAGAAACACCAGACTAAGAAATCTCGGCGGTCTTACCATTCGTCGAACCCTCATGCAGGGACGTGTAAGAAACTGACGATCGCACGATGCGACCGGGATCGGTGTGTGGCCAAGGGGGTGAGGATTGGCGGGGCACCATGGAGCGGCTTGCCCTGGAATTTTCGCCGGTGCAAAAGCCTGGTGCCATTTCTCGAAAACCTCTTAAAACAGGTTCAAACCGGGAAGCTCCCGGGCGTCCGAGGATGTGAGTCTTTCGAGCAGGGCGCGAACAGCCCTGTTCCGTTCACACGTCATGACAGCCAAGACACGAGTCCCGGTTGTGAAAGATTCGTATCGTCTCCAGAGTGAATAGAAACGTCACCACGCAACGCAATGGATTATAGCCACTTGGTTTGCGACGATGAAATAGGTCGAACGGGGTATTTATTAGAATATCATTAGGAAAAGCAAGAAAAAAGTGAACTATGTTTGTAATAAATACCACAAATACGACAATGGGCCTGCGAATGATTCGATTCGGCTTGGTGCTATAATGGTTAGTGAGGCAGTTTTTCGCGAGACATGGCCCCTATGTCGGGTGGCCCAATTGAGCCTAATCGAGGGGCCCTCTTGGGACGAGTTCTCAGTTGCCGTGGGAGAGGCGAAGCTTCGCAAGTCGATGCTTGCGGGAATCGAACTGGTCCCATATCGTAAGGACTGGCCGAGGAATGACTTCCGTCTTCTGATGGCAGCCGTCATGTTCCGCCGTGATGTTTCGCAAAGAATACTGGGAAGTCATTTATCGGCGGATCCCAAGGAATGACCAGAGCCGCTCTTTCTTTTCCCAATCGGAGTGACGCGTGAGAGTTGCACTTGTCTTCAACCCTTTTGCCTACAAGCTGCACGAAGAGAATCTGCGGATTGTTCAGCGGTATTTCGGGCTTTTTCCTCCCTTGTCGTTGGCGTGGGTCGCCGCGATCGCCGAACGAGCCGGCCACGACGTGACGCTCATCGACGCTCGTACGCTGCGGCTCTCTGCTGAGGAAGTGCTCTCTCGTCTTCAGCGATGGAAGCCCGACATACTGGGCTTCATGATGACGACGTACATGTTCCGAGAGACGTTGGATTGGATTCGCTACCTCCGCGGAGGACTGCCGGGAGTTCGGGTGATGGTGGGGGGGTACAACCTGCGAGTCTATCCGATCGAGTCGGTCGCGCCCCCCGAAATCGACTTCGGCTGTTTCAACTCGGCCTACCACACGGTGCCGCGGCTGTTGGAGGAGCTGGACGGAGGGGGTCACTTCGACGACGTGCCCGGGCTGATCTATAAGAGAAACAGCAGTGTCGTTCGCACGGAAGATCCTCCCGAAGAGCGGTTCGACGACTACCCCAACCCGGCCCGGCACCTTCTGCCGAACGAGCTTTATGCCGAGTTTCCGACGGAACGGAAGAACTTCACGGTCATGGTGACGAGCAAAGGCTGCCCCATGGGGTGCATGTTCTGCGAGGCCGGGAGGACCAAATACAATCCCCGGAGTGCCCAGACGGTCCTCGACGAGATCCAGGAGTGCTACGACAAGTTTGGTGTCCGGGAAATCGACATCTTTGACTACGAGTTCCTGATTGACAGGAAGCGGGCCAAGGAAATCTGTGTGGGAATCCAGCAACGCAAGCTGGACATCCTCTGGGCGTGCCGGGCGAGGATCGATTCGGTCGATGACGAACTTCTCAAGGAGATGGCCGCCTCTGGATGTGGCCGCGTCTACTTCGGCATCGAGTCGGGCGACCAGGAGATGCTGGATCGGGTGAACAAGGGGATCACGCTTGAACAGGTTCGCGAGACGATTCGCTTGACCAAGAGGCACGGCATTCGTGCCCTCGGTTTTTTTCTGGTCGGCAGTCCTGGCGAAACACGGCAGACGATCCACAAGACCCTCAAGTTCGCCAAATCGCTCAATCTCGACTACATCCAGTTCTCCAAAACGACGGCCAAACCGCTCACCTCCCTGTGGCGCGACCTCGTGGCGGAATCGGGGTACGACTATTGGCGCGAGTATATTCTCGGCAACGCGGTCGAGCAGGCGCTGCCTCGCCCCTGGACCGAATTGACCAACGACGAGATCGATGAACTGGCACTGCGGTGCTACAAGAAGTATCACGGCCGCCCCTTCTTCCTGCTCAAGCACACCCTCAAGGTCCGCTCCTGGTCGGAATTCAAGAGAAAGTTCCTGGCCTTTGTAGAAATGATGGTTCGGCAAGAAAGCGTGTCCAAGGCCGACAGCAAGTTCCAGTGCTACGGTGAAGACAAAGGCAAACTTCGCGACTACAAGAAAATCGCCAAGTGGAGCCAGCCCTTCTAGTGACCGACCAATCGCCGAAGAGAGTGATGATCGTTTACCGCGGCCGGTATCAGATCCGGGAGGCCCTTGATCTGGAAACGCTGGCGGCTGTATTGCGGGGCGCCGGTCACTTGGTTCGGTTCGTCTACGATCCCGATTGCTTTGGCACCACCGACAATGTCTTTCAGTTCTCGCCGCTGGCCCGGCTTCTGGCTCGTCCCGGCCGAATCATGACTCAGGTCGATCG
>CAYSCH010000651.1:0-2604 GCA_964429355.1 uncultured Planctomycetaceae bacterium
AGGCCATTCCAACCGAGCGGTAGCTCGTATTGGTTGGCGGCCCTGCCGCCCTGTGGTTACCGTCTCTTCTTCAGACCCCGTTACGGGAAAAGCCGTTCTGCCAAATGACCGGCCTCGCCGACGGCACGTTCAGCGCGGATGGAATCGAACGATCGTCGTCGGAGCAGGTGTGTCGGTTGCTCTTGCGATCGTCGGGAGTATCGAATTGGAGGAGAGACGGCGGAATCAGGAGAACGCGAGACGCCGAGCGGCGGTCGACGGCGCTCTTGCCAATCCCCGTTTCCTCGACGCTCTTTGGGAACATGCACGATTTGGCCACGGGTAGGCTTACGGTCCTGCTTCTATTCCCTTCATAACGTGTGCAACATACAAAGGAGAATGCCATGAACCGTCACGCAACAACGAAAGTCCGACGCGGCGTCGGCACCGTGCCGCTCTGTTGGTTCCTCTTTTGGACAGGTGTGGCCGGCACACTTTTCTATACAGCCTTACCGCGTCCGACTCCCCTTGCCAGTGAATTTGCCGCGCAGCCGTCCACAACATGTCCAATCCAGGACCTTAGGGTAGGCGACACGGTCTTCGCCCACGACTTCGAGACCGGCCGACTTGTACCCCGCAAGGTTCTGCAAGTCTATCGGAACTTCACCCACATCTGGGTGGATATCGACTTGGGGACCGAAGTCGTCACATCCACTCAACTCCATCGGTTCTGGGTCGAAAGCGAACAGGCTTGGATCGACGCCATCGAGTTGGCCCCGGGGATGACGCTACGTCTTCAAGACGGGCGCACCGCCCAGGTCCAAAACGTGACTGTCCGGGAGCTTGATGAACCTGAAGCAACGTGTAATCTGGAAGTCGAAGGGGAACACAACTACTTCGTCGGCGAAGACGGAGTGCTCGTTCACAACGGGCCCTCTCTTGACGACCCGGGATATTGGGTATATGTGCTGATGGACGGCGATGGCAACGTCTACTATGTTGGTATGTCGAGCGAAACGCAGTCGGATGTGGAGTACAGACACAGCCATACTCACGATCGTTTCGATCCAAAAGTTGACAAATTGCAGAGGGTCGAGACAGACTTGACCTACGGAGAGGCTCGGCGGATGGAGCATGAACTGATAAAAGAGCACGGCACTTTCACGGGACGCACTTCCTGGCGCGGAAACCGGCAACGTGGCATCAGCTATCGCAACAGAACGAAGTACTACCCTGGAGGCGATTACCCATGTCTCTGATCGAGGGATTGAACGATAACTGCTTTGTCCTAGCGACAAAGTACCTGAAGGATCTGGGCCAAGAGATCGAAGACGAAACCGGCCAGAAGCCGACACTCGATGAGATGTGCGAACTGCTCGCATGGGGTTTCAAGGGATGCTCATCCGATATCTTGGCGGATATCGATCCCAGGGATGTGGTCAAACTGAAGGCCGTCGCAGAGCGTCGTCCCAAAGTTAGACTCGCACGTGGCGACATTGTCGCGATCCCGGCGTCAAACGGCGAGTACTTCTTCGTCGTCTTCCTGACCATTAATACCGACCATGCCTTCGGGATTGTTGAGGGAACGCACCAGATTACCCCGATCGCGGACGATTGGAATCCAAAAACCCTGAAGTATGCCGTTTACTCGGATGATCGGCTGTTACGCGAGGGACGTTGGCGAATCGTGGGCAAATGCGAACGCCTCTGCGAACGTTTTCCTGACAAGCCGAGTATCTACCTGGATGCGAAGACCCATAACAAGGTTTTTCCCAACGACCCGAGCCAGTACGGAGTTATTCTGGGGGTACGCGGCGCGGCCCGCCATATTTCAAGACGCGAAGCCAAGGAAGTTGGCCTCTTGTCGGGAGATTACCAACAGTCCTATAATGGCGAGCAATTTGAGGAATACCTCGAACGCAAGATCAAACCTGAGAAGAAAGGAAGAACTGAACAGAAGTAGGCAACTGCGAGCCGGGCCGCATTCCAGCAGTCTTGCTTCGTCGTCTTGTCCGTACCACCTGGTATCCCCTCGCCACTCCTCTCTCGTTTCTCGCCGAAGACTCGTCCTTTACCAGGCCGATCCCGGCGTTACCATCGCCGACGTTGGCGCCAGTATCGCCGTCGAAGACCAGTCCCGCCTGACGGCCGTCCACCTGGCCGCCGGTTGCATCGCCGTGGGAGCCGCCGGTGGCCTGCTCCTCGAACGCCGCCGCCGCAAGCTGGAACAAGCCGCATGCGAGGAAGAGGCCAAGCAGGCTGCCATCGACGCCCTCTTTCACAGCAACGATCTTCTGGGTGACGGCGACCCCGACGCAGACCTCCTGGATCTCTGCAGCCAACCCATTTCTTCCGTCGCCCTCCAGACCAGCTCCGACCGCTACTTCGCCTCGCGCGCCCCGGACTCCCCGGATCCCTCGCCCCAACTTGACGCCTCTCCGGCGGCCGTCACAATGGCAAGTGTGAGGAAGCGAACCATGAAATTTACCCTCCCCGTAGGTCAGGCTGTGCCTGACTCAATCCAGTCGCCCCTCGCAGTTTCGGCCGCACCTCACAGACCTGACAAACGTCCCCCCGACCCGCCTCGCCCCCTGGCTCTTCTTCCTCCTCTTCGCCCTCCTCGGC
>CAYSCH010000652.1:0-2517 GCA_964429355.1 uncultured Planctomycetaceae bacterium
GTTCACCGATCCGGTCCTCCGCCAGAACCTGCTCCAGTTCGTTCTCGGCGGCGGCGGACTGCTCGGCATCCATGGAACCACCGTGGCGTTCACCGATTTCGAGCAGGGTGCAAAAGAAACCTGGCCCGAATTCGGACAGATGATCGGCGGAAGGGGAGCGTCGCACCTGGCGCAGGACGAACGGGTTGTCGTCAAGCTCGATTCCCCCGACCATCCGCTCAACCGGCCCTTTGGCGGGCAGGGTTTCGAGCATGTGAGCGAATTCTTCCGTGTCCATGGACCCTACTCGCGAGACCGTGTTCATGTGCTCTTCAGCATCGACACGGCCAAGACGGACCTTCCCCCCAAAGGCACCCATCCCGGCCTGGAACGTGAAGACGACGACTATGCCCTGGCCTGGACCCGCAATTACGGCCGCGGCCGTGTCGTCTACTGCACGATCGGACACAGCCCCGCCGACTTCCAGACGCCCAGGATCCTCGAGTTCTACCTCGGTGCCATCCAGTTCATCATGGGCGACATCGACGGCTCCACTACCCCTAGCAACCGGCTGACACCTGCCGCCCTGGCTCAGGAAAAACTCGGCTGGAAGCTCGAGGTCACCGCCTGGGGCCTCAACCAGTTCACACTCTTCGAGACCATCGACAAGACCCGCCAGTTGGGACTCAACTACGTGGGCGGCCTGAGCTTCCAGAAGGTCAGCGCCAACATCCCCCAGAATTTCGACGCCGCATTGACCGATGAGCAGCTCGAGCAGATCCGATTGAAGATGGATGCGGCCGGCGTGCGGATGCCGGCCTGCTTCTACGCGACGATTCCGGGCGACGAGGAAGGCTGCCGCAAGGTCTTCGAATTCGGGCGCAAGATGGGGATCGAGACCTTGATCTCCGAATCGCCGGCGGAATCGCTGGACGTGATCGAGCGCTTCTGCGACGAGTACCAGATCAACCTCGGCATCCACAACCACGGCCCGGATCAATCGCCCGTCTACTGGAAGCCGGAGAACGTCCTCGAAGTCTGCAAGAACCGGAGCAAGCGGATCGGCGCCTGTCCCGACACGGGCTACTGGATCCGCGCCGGGGTGAATCCCGTTGAAGGAATCCGCACACTTGGCGACCGCCTGATCACGATCCAGCCCCACGATCTCGACGTGCTCTCGCCCGAAGGTCACGACGTGCCCTGGGGAACCGGCAAGGCCGAGTTCGGCAAGATGCTGGAAGAACTCCACCGCCAGGGGCTCAAGCCGACCACAATCGGCCTGGAATACTCCTACGATTTCCTTGACAACATGCCCGAGATGGCCGAGTGCGTCGAGTTCTTCAACCGGGTGACAACCGCGATGGCCGCCGACTGATCGTAGGTCGCTCCGGCTGGGTGCGACCCAGCCTGCGGATCACATCGGACGGATCTGTCCTTTATGTTCGGATGCTATTTTCACGGCGTTGGCTGTCAAATGGATCTCGACGACTTTCTCGCGTTCGAACTCCGGCTCGGTCACGTCCTCAAGTCGGTCTTCGAAGTCGGTATGCGTATGTCGAGTGGGACTGGCTACCATAGGCTTGGCGGCATCCCTCTGGGCACGGGTCACGTCTTTGGCTTGATGAACAACGCTTCTTCGCGGGTGATCCATCCGGATCTCAAGTCGACGCGGAACCAGCCATCGCTGTTCTTCCTCTGGAAGCGAACAGGTGAGCGCTTGCCGAACTCGTGGAGATCGTATTGGGCCCATGTCTGGCCCATGTCCGGGGAGATGATCAATCCCAAGGTGTACGGGGATGCGGTTGCATAGTGGGCTGCAAGGATCACACCATCCTGGATGATCATATTGGCACATTCATACTCCGGGTTGAAGAGCCGCGTGTGGGCCGCGGGGTTGGCGATGTTCGCCGGATCACAGCGGAAGATGCCGCGGTCGTGCGGTTCGGGGCCGTTGGCGTCGGCGATCCAGTAGACCTGGCCGTCGACGAAGTTGATGCCGCCCGCCTTGTAACGAGAGTTCGAATCGCCGGACACGAGCACAGTCCAGCACCATTGATCTCTCTTCGGATCGTAAACGCCTTTCAGCCAGTGGCATTCATGCCCCTCAGGCTGCTGGCGATCGCCGGTGCAGGCATAGAAGGCGTTCTCCGAGGGATTGTAGGCAACGCAGTGGATATGGCGACAGATGACCGGGTTCTTGGGGTCGCCGAGCAGTGTGCCCGTCGGGCCGCCACCGGCAGAACCGTTGTCGCGGTAATGGGGATTCTGTCCGAAGGCATAGGCGAGTTTGACGGTCTGCCCGGCATCGGCCGAGTAGTAGATGTTGACCGGAACGGCGCCGCCGAGAACGTTGCAGTAGTTTCCCCAGACGAGCATCTCGGTACCGCCTGCGTCCCACGTGTGGACTCCGTCGAGGGGAGAGAAGTACCAGCCGGGGAATTCCGGGTTCTGTGGTTCGTGGGGGAGGTAATCGGCGCCGTCGGAGTCCTTCACCGTGATCGGCTTATTGAAACTCGTCGTCTCGCCTTCCGGCGTCGT
>CAYSCH010000653.1:0-2502 GCA_964429355.1 uncultured Planctomycetaceae bacterium
CGACAAATCCGCCCGGATGCCCAGTTCATCATACTCGCATGGATGCAGCCGGCAGACAAGTGGGCGCACCTCCATCGGGAGGATACAACCCGTCCGCCTGAGGAAGTGGCAATCACCGCCAGGCTGCTGCTTCAACACCCGGCGGGAATTATCCCAACGGATCACGCGACTTTGCCAAAGTGGATCGTCGTCAGAGTCCAGGTAGGCCGGATTCTCGGGAACCCGATACTCCCAGAACTCTCCGTCTCCGACGAATTCGCGGATTCGTCGGAGATCGGACAGGGTGACGTAAATGTCATGCGCCTGGCAGCATGTTTGCTGCCGTGCGGCGCAATGGACGCAAAGCGACTCATCGCAGCTCATAAACTTGGCTCAAAACTCCTTAGTGGGCCGAGCAGGTAATGGGCTGTGCGGAGTCGGTCGACGTATCGCCCTGCGGATCCGGGTACCGGTAGAGGTGCCCTTCGAAATTCTGCAGGAGGAGGTCGTCGCCCTCACGTCCGACGACGTACTGCGGCTGGAGCGGAATTTTGCCGCCGCCGCCGGGCGCATCGATCACGTAGTTCGGCACGGCGTAACCCGTCGTGTATCCACGAAGGCCGTGGATGATCTCGATACCTTTGCTCACCGGCGTCCGGAAATGGGACGAACCGGAAATCGGGTCGCACTGGTACAGATAGTAGGGACGAACCCGCATCTGGAGGAGCCGGTGGACCAGGTCTTTCATCGTCTCAACGTTGTCGTTCACGCCCTTGAGCAGCACAGTCTGGCTACCGAGGGGAATGCCGGCGTCGGCCAGACGCGAGCACGCCTGATAACTTTCGGGAGTGCATTCGTCGGGGTGTGTGAAGTGCAGGCTCATCCAGAGCGGATGGTATCTGCGCAATACGCGGCAGAGGGAAGGAGTGATCCGCTGCGGCAGGACCGCCGGCATCTTTGTTCCCAGCCGCACGAACTCGATGTGGGGAATCGCCCGCAGGCGGCCGAGAATCCAGTCCAGACGATCGTCGCTCATGGCCAGCGGATCGCCGCCGGAAATGAGAACGTCGCGAACCTGCGGTGTATTCTCCAGGTAGTTGAAGATCTTCTCCAACCGCGATTCCGATGGAGCCAGTTCTCCCTGCCCCACGACCCGCGAACGGGTACAGTACCTGCAATAGGTAGAGCAGAAATCCAAGGCCAACAGGAGCACGCGGTCTGGGTAGCGGTGAACCAACCCGGGAACGGGGCTGTGCCCGTCCTCGCCCAGGGGGTCGTCGGCCTCGCCGGAAGTCTTTACGAACTCGCCCGTCGACGGCATGACGGTGCGCCGCAACGGCTGTTCGGGATTTTCCGTGTCGAGAAGCGACAAGTAGTAGGGCGTGATAGCAAAGGGGAGCAGCTCGCCTCCGCGAACGATCGCATCGCGTTCATCGGCAGAGAGCAGCAGGAAACGTTCGGCCTCCGGAAGAGTACGAATCCGGTGCCGCAGTTGCCAGCGCCAATCGTTCCATTCACGATCGGGCACTTGGGGGAAGAAACGACGCCGAAATGCTCGCGTCCGGGGGTTGTTTCCCCGCCGGGAAGCCGCCGACAGCCCTGTCTGTGGAGCCGCAACGGCCGACGACGGCCGGGACGTGCTCGGCCGCTTCTGCCGAGCCACGCCGGGGACCACGACGGTCCGTTGGGCTGGCTGAGCACCACCTTTTGCGGGCGTCCGGCGGCGGATCGACCGGTCGGAAGTCTTTTCCGACGGGTTCGAAAGAGTGAGAGTAACTTGAAGGAGTTCGGCCGTATTGCGAGATGCCCCGGGAGGCTCCTCGTCCGTGGCCACACACGCGCATTCTTCAGTGTCCGCCTTGTTCATTCCGGATACTCTTTGGGGAGCGACCAATGGGCTGGGGCATCCGAGCTCCCTTCGTGCCCCAGCGGTTACGTAGAACCGCAACCTTCTCAAGTCGCCAACGCCATGTTCTTATGGGCACTCCCATGCCCAACTGGAACTGAAGCGCTAGCGTCATGGGCCTCGTAGTACTTGGCAGCAGGACTTGCGTGTGATCGCTCATTTTCTGATCGTCGCGATGCCGATCAGATCTTGATGGGATGCTCTCTTGCCGGCCAACGGGGCCGACGCGTCATGTGAGTTTTGGAATGGGCTCAGGTTGTCCTGCCAAGCAGATCTTTGTGTCAGCGAAACGCCGGGCCGACATTCTCGGTCCCAAGAGAGCCTCGTCTGTCACATTCTGTCGGATTGTATCGACAGCTACCAGAAAATCAATACAACTTTTCACCAGTTTTGGCAAATTCCTTCCAGCTCTGGCGGGCAGTGTGTTCTCGCCTCCACTTGAGCATCACGATCGCAGCCGGATCTCTCTTTCTATTCGACAGCCTGCCGCCAATATTTCGAACCGCTGCCAGAAGCGCCGATTGCGCACATCCATGCCCGTGGGGAACTCGTACGTTTTGTTGAGGCTTCTTGGCCCAATCACCGCGCGCCGTCCTTGCACGTGGTCGTTGCCTTCC
>CAYSCH010000654.1:0-2498 GCA_964429355.1 uncultured Planctomycetaceae bacterium
CCTTATCGGCATTCACCTCTGGAGGGCTTGAGCTAATGTAGCGCTGTCATACTAAAACATCTTTGCGGTTCACGGTTTGCTCCCGCTCTCTTCATGGCCCGATTTCAACCGGGTGTCGATCGAAAACTCCGTCACGCCGAACGTCGCCTCTTGATCGTCCGTCGAGACAACCTCGACCCCGAAGCAGATCTGATCCAACGTGGCTTGGCTGGAAAGCCATCCTTTGGCCATGACCCACTTGACGATCTCCAGATGATCCACCGCTGCCGAGGTGAAGTTGACCTTCGCCACGAAGGCGATGTAACCGCTCTTCGCATTCCGGTACACCCGGTACGTGTGCTGGCCGAAGGTCACCTCCTCCACGAACTTGCCCCCCCGGGGTCTGCCCGAAATTCTCCGTCCAGATCATGATCTCCGTGCAGCCCGGCCTGGCGATGCCGTTGATCCACAGGTCATAGGCAAAGTTGTAGATCCCCACGTGCGGGGTTGTCTCGGCAAAATGGCTCGTGATCGACTCAAATGAATCGAGGCGAGCCCGGCGAAAGTCCCGGTGCACGTTGGGATAGGTTTTGACCGCGCCGTCCCCCGTCCGGTTGTTCATCCTCGTGACCACGTGCCACCGCTCGTGCGACCACGCATGGAGAGTCGACGTGCACGGGCTGTACTTCGCGGCGTTCCACATGTTGTTGTGAACGTAGTACCCCCCCGTCGACCAACCCCCGTTCGCATCCGACGTCACAAACTCCGCACCCCCTGCCCCAATCCCCACCAGCGCCGCCACTACCATCCCAAGGCTTCCCATATCATCGCCCTTCGTATTCGATGTAGTTCCCATCGGACATCGCGTCGTCCTCCGGGTCTCCATTGGGAAGGTCAACCCCGCACCCAACCACCGAAGTCGCCCATACGAGCACCACAGCAGTTTGGAGAATCTTCATGTTGAATGGTCCCCATGCATGGACGCGGCAGGGCGTCCAGACTCCGCGACTACCGTCGGAGCTTGACGCTGTGCAGCCACTTCCATTCCAAGTCGCTTGAATTTGCCCAACGCCCATGCTAATCGCCCATTCGCCCCAACGTCAACTCAACCAGGAACGGGCTCGACATTCTTTGTCAGTAATTGAACCACCCGCACCACCCCGCGTGCCACCGCCTCCGCCAGTTCTTCTGGGCTTCCCCGTGAGTATTCCAACAGCGCGACGCGACATGACCCTACCATCCTGCCGGTATTCTTTCGTACTCGTACTCGCCTTGTCCTTGCCCCCGTCCTCGCAAATACAGCTACGAATTTGCCGCCGTCCTCGCTCAACCCAGCGAATCACCACTTCTGAGCCGACCGCGACAACACAAACGAGTGACAGACCAACGGCAACGTTGATGGCCAGCCTGCCCCGCCCCACCTCGGGCATTTCGGCACCGAGGACCCGCGGCAGGTCGCTCATCGTGTGCACCTCCCTGAGAATGCCATCCACGTCCTTCTGGAATACGAGTATCTGACAGAAGCGATGCGAGACGGGCCAACCGTCCGAAACGTACACATCGACGCACGACTCGATCGGCCCCAGGTCGAACGGCCTGGAAACCACGATTCGCTGCGTAAGATTCGCCCACAGCAGCAGTCCGACCGCCGGAAATAGCAGGAGAACGGTGGCCAAATGAAAGTGCGGGCAGACTTTGTTCCATCCAAGACCCATAAACGGCCCCTCCAACAACGAACTGCCTCAGCAACCCACTGCCGAAACTCAGGACGAACCCAAGTTTCACCGGACTCTCGAAGAGTACCACAAGCCCGCCGCCCACACCACAGAATTGCCAAATACACCGATTTGGCGATGGCGGAAAATAAGTCGTCCCGGACCACCTTTGTTTCCCCCTGCAGAGTCGTTGGCTCGTCTTCCAGGGTGAATGTCGACGTCCTCTTTCCTCACCTCGGGTCGCCATTTGTGCGCCACCCCCTGCACGACGGCCGCTCTTTACGCCCCGTCGCTAATCTGGACCTTTGTATCTCTTGGATCAGCGGAGAACCCGTGTCGATTCGTGTTCCTTTCGACTGGCTCTTTCCCGGACTTTGCGGCCTGCTGGAGGCGGCAGGCTATCGATCTGCACTGGGTCTCGGCTACAATGGGGTACGACTATCCGCTCGTATCATGGGCCAATAGGATCTCAAGACCATGAATCACCATGCATCTTTCGGGTATTTCTTCGCCGCGTTCGTTCTGGCTGGTTCTTTCGCCGCCGGGGACGAGGGGGCGGTTCGCATCGCTGAAGAAAAGGTCGTGATCCCGACCTACGAAATTGGCCCGGCCGATCCGAACCCGATGTTCTACACGAACGAATCCTACCAGGGGGCCCAAAAACGGATCTATCCCTACGCCCTCCAGGATCACCTGACCCACGCCAAGACCGACAAGGAGTACACGTCGCTCGTTCTGGAGAATGATTACGTCGGCCTGTCCGTTATGCCGGAGATCGGCGGCAGGCTGTTCTCCGCCGTCGAC
>CAYSCH010000655.1:0-2475 GCA_964429355.1 uncultured Planctomycetaceae bacterium
GTTCCGCACTTCGCCGAACCATAAATCAACAGATCGCGAGCCGGATGGGGTCGGGAGGGGTGTGGCGAACTGGAAAACAAGCCATTCGCAGTCTTTCTGCCGCAGCCCGCCGCGAGCCTATTTCGTCGGACTGGACAACGCCGGCACCGGCTGTGCCTCGGGCACGCTGGGAGGTGTATCGACGTCACGAACCGAGAGATCGCCATAGACTGCCCGGTACATCTTGGAACCCGTCGGGCGATACCAGAAGATGGGCAAGTCGGCCGCACCGAGAGAAACGCCCTTGCCCGCGTAATGGGCGTCGGCTTCGGCGGAGAGCGCGAAGGCGAAGAACAATCCTCGCTGAAGCGGTATCTGGATTTCCACGAACTTCTTCATACCGGCTTCCGTGTTCTTGCGTATTTCCTCCTTGTCCGGCTTCCCGCTGCCTGGAGCGGGCTTCCCCGAACCCACAATGTCGCGCATCTGCTTCTCGGTCTGGCGCATCTGCTCCGCATCAGGCTTCTCTTTCCCTGGAGCGGATTGCCAATCCATCATCTTCTGCATCAGCCCCTCAAGTCTGCGCATCTCCTCCTCGGTCAGTTCTCGCCCCTCGGAAGCGAGCTTTTCACGAATCGCCTGGACGGCAGACTTCATCCCCACCAGCTTCCCGACCGTCTGCATGATCGTCTGCATGTCGAGCGAGTCGGGAAAGGCACCGCCGGCCAGTTCGCTGTACAGGCGGAAGGTCTCGATCAGGTCTTTTTCCTCCGGCGCCGAGGCGTCGAGATTCATGGCCTGGACGGTGTAGCCGGCCGGCGGCTCGGTGCTGAACAGCGACTCGTCCACGGCCACGTTGAACTCGAAGTCGCTCATGGTCACCTTCGCATTGGCAAAGACGGCCATGGTGGCTTCGGCACGGACCGGCTGGCCGGTCTGGGGATCGCCCCACAGGCTGATCACCATGCCCTTGCTGCTGACGCGGAATCCGATGACGCGGCGCCCGTCGATCTCCATCTCGCCGAGCGGTTCGCGCCGGACGTCCGGCTTGTCGCGGGCATCGAGCAGGATCGAACGAAAGTGGCCGAACATGTCCTGCTGAGCAATCTGCTCCTTGCTCAGGTTGGCAAGTGAGAGAACCACGGCCTTCTTCGTGGCCGGATCCAGGGTGAGACTTTTGCGTTGGCCCCAGTCGAAGATCATCACCATCTTGGACCTGGCGGGCGTTTGCGCTGGCGGCGCATCGGGCATCACGAATTCCATCTCCATTTCCTGGCGAGAACGGGTGGCGCCCAGCACAAGGACCTCGCCGGTTGTGGTCACGGCAGGAGGGCCTTTGACCTCGCTGCGGATCTTGAAGCGGGCAGTCTTGGCCTCGAGGATCGGGGCAACAAAGTCGGCAAAGGCCGGCGCGGCGCCACCTCCTTGAAACCAGAGAGCGGCTCCGAAGATCGCGAGAACGAGAACAGCAACGGCAGAAACACGGGAAGCTCGGGAACGCATGATCCACCTCCAAGGGGCCAGGAAACGGTTTCTCGGTATGGGATGAATCATCTCCGTCCGGCTGCCGGCGAGGGGCCGCCCTGGCACGTCGAGGTCGATCGAAGACATGACTCGCTCGACGATGGCGGCCTGGGCAATCGTTGCCTGCGGCTGCATCTGCGACAGCGCGCCGCACAACTGGGCGAGCTCGCGGAAACGCTCGCGGCAATTGGCACACGTTTCGATATGCCTGCGAACTTCCTGCTCGTCGTCGGGCGTTAGGCAGCCGGCCGCGGCCAGGCTGATCGGTTCGTCCCACTCCTGGCAGGGATGGCGGAGATCATTCATAGTCTGCTCTCCCTTGGTTCCCTGGAGGTGGCGAAAAGGTTCACCGCAAGATTCATTTGCCGCAACTTCTCCAGCCCGTGATGCAGTCGCGACTTCACCGTGCCCAACGGGCAGTCGAGGGCGGCTGCAATCTCCGCCAGTGTCGCACCGGCAAAGAATCGCAGTTCGACGACCAGACGATGCTCTTCTGGCAGGCTTGCCACCGCCAGGCGAATTCGCGCGGCATCTTCCGAGGCCTCTGCGGCAGCGTCAGGCGTCGAGGCCGTGCATGGCACCTGGTCAAGAGCGTCCGGCGCGAGATTCCTGGCGGCGTTGTGGCGCCCGCGACCCTTCAGAAACCGGTGCCGGAGGATCCCGTAGAGCCAGGTAGAGAACCGGCAACGGCCATCGAAACGCGTCAAGGATCGCCACGCCTCGACCAGGGTTTCCTGGGCGAGATCCTCGGCCCAGTGGCTGTCGTTTCCAAGGGCCAGCGCGCAGCGCCAAAGGCGTGCGGCGTGCTCCTGGGCAAGCCGCTCGAAGGCGGCAGAATCGCCGGCCTGGGCGCGGTCAATCCATGCGGTCTGGTCTTCTTCGGGCATATTCACGGTACTGGTGATTCCCCGTTTGCCGCCAAAAGGTTCACTCACTTGACCATCTTCTTGAGAATTGTCAGCAATGCCTGTC
>CAYSCH010000656.1:0-2428 GCA_964429355.1 uncultured Planctomycetaceae bacterium
CATGTTCCACCTGGCCGAGTTGAGTGCCGAGTTCGGAAACTCCGAGGCGTCCGTCGGTTGGTACGAACGGCTCCTCGAGGTCGCCCCCGGCCATTTCCGCAGCCTGCGGAATCTCGGGCAGCTCTACCTGGATCGCAAGATCCCCGCCGAAGCCGTTCGAGTCCTGGAAAAGGCCGTTCGGCTCGAGCCGAACGACGCCCAACTGCAGTTGCTATGCGGCAGCGCCCAAGCGGAATATGGCCACATGGAGGCAGCCCGGCGTTGTTTCGATCAGGCGGCCCGACTCAATCCGGATGCTGCCAGTTGGCGATGGCGGCACCTCGGGCTCTGTCACTACATTTTCGACAGCGTCGAAGCCATCGACACCTACCGGCGCGACCTGGAGCAATCGCTCGACGCAGCCCTCAAATCACCCTTCGAGATCGACTGGCGCGAGTGTCGGCGTGACGGTTTCCGGCCGTCCTTCTCGCTCCCCCATCACGGCCGCAACAATCGGGCGATCAAGCAGAAGTTCGCCCGGTTGTTTGAACCCTCCTTTCCCCGCGAGCGGCCGCCTCTGCGCCACCCGAACCGGCCGCGTGTCGGATTCCTGGTCACCCCCGAGCGGCATTGGGGCTTCATCCGGCACATGCAACGCACCATTGCGGGGCTGGATCGCTCGCGTTTCGAAGTCGTCGTCCTCTGCCCCACTTCTGCCGAGAAGGCCTGCCGATCGGCCATGCCCCAGCCCGACATTCTTTGGGCCGTCTACGACTATTCGTTCCGCGAGGCCGTCGCAACCATCGGCCAGGCTCAATGCGACATCCTCTACCACCACCAGGTCGGCACGGATACCTTCAACTACTTCCTCCCCTTCATGCGGCTCGCACCGATTCAATGCGCCGGCTGGTTCACCCACGGAACCACCGGGATCCCCGCGGTCGACTACTACTTCACTTCCAAGCTGATCGAGCCGCCCGACGCCCAGCAGCACTACTCGGAAAAACTCTGCCTCTTCCAGACTTTCCCCACTTCGCAGCAGATGGTACCGCAGCCTGAACCGGCGTCTCGCGAGCAATTCGGCCTCCCCCCATCCTGCCCCCTCTACTTCTGCCCCCATCGCATCGAGAAGTACCACCCCGACTTCGATCCGCTGCTGCGAGGAATTCTCCAGTCCGACGGGCGGGGCCTCATCGTCATTCTCACCGGGCAACACCTTCATGCCGTGGAAGCCCTCAAGCGTCGTCTCGAGCGCAACCTTGGCACAACCTTGTTCTCGCGAATCCACTGGATGCCAAAACTGCCCACGAAGGCCTACTACCAACTCTTGATGGAAGCCGACGTCGTCCTCGATGCCCCCCACTATAGTTCCAGTCTCACCGGCCACGACGCCTTCTCCATGGGCACGCCGATCGTAACCCTGCCGGGCCGTTTCAAAGTCGAACGTTACGCCATGGCCCTTTATCACCGTATGGGTCTGCACGATCTGATCGCCAGGAACGAAGAAGACTACGTCCGTCTCGCCGTTCGCGTCGCCGGCGACCGTGATTTTCGCAACCACATCCGCTCCGAGATCCGTCTCCGCCGCGAGTGCCTCTTCAACGACGACACGGCCATCCGCGACCACGAAGATTTCTTCGAACGCTGCATCCAGCAGACCAACTCATAGAAAAGCGAGGCACTCCACGCCTTTCACGACGTCCGGATTCGGAGTCAACCTCGACCGCTTGCCGGCTCAATGCACATATCTCCATCCTTGATTCCGGCCGGCTGGCCCCACACAGCCTACAGCATCCGCTTCAACCGCCGGCACTGCCGCAAGGGGTATCTCTTTCAGCACCGTTTCAAGGCCCACCTAATCGAAAACGGAAAAAGAGGTCGCTCATAACCGCCGTCGAGTCAAGGCCCGCATTGGTGAATTTCCGAAATAACGGCAACACCGCAGTGGCTATTGGATCATGATCGAACGAAGCGGATCGCCCTTGGCAGGCGAAGTACTACCTGTATGATGATGCGAAGGCTCTGGAAAAGCTGACGTATGGGCACGAGAATCCCGTCCGCGCCGGCTTGGTTGTCCGAGCGTGCAATTGGAGGTTCGGTTCCGCTCGATACCACAAACCAGCGCCGAACTGCAGGTGCGCCCATTCGCTGGATCGGCTGAGCGCTCTTGGGCCTGACAGCCCCCCGGTAGGCGAGCTAGCGGGGCCACACGCGGACTCCTGTTTCGGCTGACCCAAGACACCTTGGCAGCCCGAGGGCTCAGAGTCTGGTTTTCGGAGAGACGGCAATGACGAGATTCTGCAACTGGCCCTTTGAATTCGCCTGGATTCGTGGTGGCGGCAGAGTGAGTACTCATCGTCTTCTT
Source organism: uncultured Planctomycetaceae bacterium (assembly GCA_964429355.1). Taxonomy (GTDB): domain Bacteria; phylum Planctomycetota; class Planctomycetia; order Pirellulales; family Thermoguttaceae; genus JAAYAY01. Next base: position 2,345 of record CAYSCH010000656.1, read on the forward strand.
GGGAATTTTCTTGAATGTCTGAAAGACCCGAGGCTGGATGATGCGATTGTCGATCTGCAAGGGCGTTTAGGAACCCTGAAGCGG
>CAYSCH010000657.1:0-2408 GCA_964429355.1 uncultured Planctomycetaceae bacterium
GGAGCGCTCAAGAAAGGCGTCAAAAAAGCGCATGATCTGCTGGGCATTGACGCCGCTGGAGCGGGGGCTCAGCAGGAAGGCGGCCACGTCGGCGGCTTCCTGCGTCTGAACCGCCCTCTTGCGAGGAATGATCTGCTCGGCGAACAGGTACGAATCGACATAGCCGGGGATACCCGCCGAAGCAGATGTCTTCAGTAGCCCGGGGGCCACCGCATTGAATCGGACCCGCGAAAACTGACTGAACGACTTGGCCAAAAAGGCAACCGATGAATCCAAGGCCGCTTTGATGGGAGCCATGAAACCGTAGTTCTCGCTGGCCATTCGGGTCGTTGAAATCGAAATCGTCACCACCGACGCATCCGGGTCGAGCAACTCCTTCATCGCATCGCAAATCGCAATCAAGGAATAGCAGGATATGTCGACTGCCTGCAGGAAGGCCTTTCGGGGAGTCTCGTGAAAGGGCTTCACGCCGTCCGAGTAGTCGGCAAAGGCAATCGAATGTACCAGTCCGTGAAATCGGTCGTAACGGGCGGCCAGTTCATCTCGCAGGCGGGTGATCTCGTCGGCCTTCTCGACATCGCACACATGAACATCGGCCTGACCCAGAAGCCGCGCCTGGGCTTCCCGTAAGGCTTCGTCCTGGACAACGTAAACACACTCGGCCCCCACCTCGGTGAGCGTCTTGGCAATGTGCCAGGCAACGCTCTTGCGATTGGCGACGCCGAACAACAGGATCCGCTTGCCTTCGAGTTGGAGAAAATCCATGGTCTGTCCTGAAAGTGTCGGTCCCGGCTGTCGCACGGGACTTGAAAGCCGGGCGTCTCGAAATGCCCTCGCACAATTCGCGCAAGGCCATTCAGGTGTCGGCCGCTGTACAGGCAAAGTCAAACCGAACGGCTACTTTTCCGTCGACTGTCACTTTGCCCTTGAGAAAGAATGCATCGGCCAGTCGTTCCGTCAGTTCGACCTCCATCCGGAAGGTTTCCTTGGGCCGCACCATCCGTTTGAATCGCACGTCGTTCATCCGCGTGGCCACCGGCACCTTGCCTGCAATACCTTCCAGGTGTCTCGACAGGAGAATCGCACCGCACTGCATGGTCGCTTCGCAGAGGAGCACGCCCGGCACGAGCGGAAAACCGGGGTAGTGGCCGGCGAAAAACTCCTCCTCGCCCGAAAAGGTCTTCGTGCAGACGATTCGGTTCTCTTCCCACTCAACGATCTCGTCGACCAGGAGGAACGGATCGCGGTGGGGAATGGCGTCGAGAATTTGCTGGCGGGTCATGCTCTCTCCGTAGCCCGGCTCTCCAGAACCGAGACTCCTGTCACAGCGTATTTCCAATGACAAATTCAAACCTTTGGCCCGCAGGCCGCCAACTCACCAGTGGCGATCCCTCGGTCTGCTCCTCGACTCCGGAGAGTCGCCAATGCGTGACCGCCATGGCTACTCCAAGGTGCTCGCCTGGGACGCGTGGTTGAGGAGGAAAGCGTCAACGTCGTTGGCCACAATCACGCCGTAGTTCACGGCGCCGAGCCAGCCCGACATGATAATGCCCACACTCCCGGAATGGTAGAGACCGCCAATCTGTTGGGGGAGGCTTCGGCTCACGGCCAGCCCCTCGAACTTCGTGCCGAAACTGGATCCGGCCCAGTGCTTCGTATAGCGATGAAACGTCACGGGTGTCGCACAGTCGATCGCGTCGAGTTTTTCGCGAACGCCCGGCACGTACTGCTCCAGCGCGGCGAGGGTCGTTTCGATCAGGTCGCGCTTGCTCTCCTCGTACTCCTGCTTCGGCAGCTTCGCCCAGTCCTCGAAATGCGCATTGGTGCTGGAGACGATCAGGCACCGATCGTGTCCCGGGCGGGTCCGGGGATAGTAGAACGAGTAGGTGCGGCTGGTGATATCGCGGCTGAGCAAGAGGTCGGTGCGAAACATGGGCGCCGTTGAACTGAAAAGCAAGTCGCCGCAGTCGTCTTCATCAAGCACGATCCCCGGCTTGAGGGCCATATAGACCTGGGTGCTGGAGTTGTTGAGCCGCACCGCTCGCGCCTCTTCGGCGAAACCGGGGGCGAAGTGCTCCTCGCCCACCAGGTCGAAGATCGTGGCCTTGAGATTGCCGTTGGAAACAACCGCTCGGCACTTGATGCGACGTCCGTTGACGGTCACGCCCGTTACCCTTCCATGTTCGACATGGACCTGCTGGGCGTCGCAGCGGATCCGCACGTCGACGCCATTTTCCCGCATCTGCGCGTCCATCATGCCGATGAGCTTGTCCGTGCCCCCCTCGAACGTGTACACCCCTTTCGACATGAAATTCGAGAAAACGATGCCGTAGCTGAGCGCCGGATCCTCCAGCGTCGAACCGTTGGCGTAGGTGATCGGCTCCATCAGCAACCGGATCACGTCCTGG
>CAYSCH010000658.1:0-2391 GCA_964429355.1 uncultured Planctomycetaceae bacterium
TCCCAACCATTCGTTCAGACGGGGATCAGACGCCAATGCCGCGCCCAACAGCATCGTGGACCATCGCCGTCGATTACGACCTATTGCAGGCCTTGACAGGCAAGAAAAAAAACGCCATCGAGGCCGATCGCAGCCGCGGGCGACTCAAGCCCGACGATCTCGAAAGCCTCCTCGTGTACATCGCGCGAAACGGAACGTTCTCGCTTCGAATGCGACTGGTCAAGGCGGCGCTATCGAAGGACCTGCCGGAATGATCCTGTTCGGATTGCCCGCCTTCCAACAATTTTAGCCGCTGCCCAAAATCGGCCCAGCCCCCTTCGCCATCCGAAAGAGGATGGACAAAGCCTTTGCCAAGGCGCTGGAGAAGATCGGCGAGGAAGCCGCGGCCAGGAAGGCACAGGCCAAGGGCAAGCCCAGAGGGAAGAAGAAATCGTCTGAGGAGGTGGCCTCTGATGCGTCTCATAGGCAATTAATTGCCGAAGAGACTCCCGATGACCGCAAGACATCAACCGCGGTCGCGACGGCGGCCGGGACGAACCGCACCTACCTCGCCGCTGCCGACAAGATCATCGACGAACACCCGGAACTCGCTGAGGAAGTCCTGGCCGGCACGAAGTCCATGACGCAGGCCACGCGAGAACTGAAGAAACAGGAGATCGCCAAGCGGGTCGACTGGCCGGAAGGAAAGTACCGGGTCATCTATGCCGATCCGCCCTGGTCATACGGCAACACGCAGCCGGACTACCACACCGAGCAGCGCACGTCGCCAACCCACTCCGGCGACAACAACTGGTACACGCAGTGTCACACAGTCGTGCGGCGTCGGCGTCTTCCAGCGAGGCCCATGACGCCCAACCCTGACAAGAGGGCGAGGGAGCTGGGCTCGGGGACCGGGGCACCCAGGTCCGTCACGTGAACGTTATCCAACGCAGGGCCACAGGTGAGGTGCTCTGGGAAGACCTGATAGAACCACAGTTCCGTACTCGAACTGTTCGCTGTAAATGACCAGTTTCGAAACTCCCAACCCATGTCGACATACGAATGACCAAGAACGTCAAACGTGAAATCTTGCGATTGCCCCGCCGCGGATACGCCCATTGCCATAACATACGAATTCAAAGCTGGAGTCGAGTAGCCGACATTTCCTGCCATCATGAATGAGACGCCGTATACGTGCCCTGGCAACGTCGCAAACGTTTGGGCAAGCCCACCAGGACCGTTGAGACCGCTGAGGTCGATGCTTCGAAGTCCGTCAGTCTGTTGCCAATAGGTGGTTACAATGTCGATGTCATGTTCAGCGGCATCTTCAGTATGAGGAGACTTGACCGTCCACCCGGTGATTGAGATGTCACCCTCGTACAGATTGAGCCAGCCATCAACTTCCTCGGGGCCCTCTTCAAAGCTACCGTTGATGAGGGTGTTCCCGTATATTGGCCCAACACTCAGCGACATAACAAGTATCGCCAATCCGGCAGCCACCTTCTTACCCGCCATCGCCGTACCCTCTAGTGTTTGAGTGAAATGATTACTACTAAAACCACCCCCAAGACCGAAAGTCAACCCACCACCCCAACATGGGGGGCTTATGACGGACGGGACTGGCGCAGCGAGTTCCGGCGCCCGCACCTGCCGAAGATGAAGAAGTTATGCAGAGTGGCGGTTCCGCCAATACGCATAACACTCCCAGAAAGCCCGACTCTCGTGTGAAGCTCAGCAAGGCAGGTCCACTGACGTCATGTCACTAGACAGACTGAAATAATGCCTAGACAGGTGAAGTGCTGTGGACGCAAGGGTTTGTAGCAGGTCCCGGTGACGGCGACTCGGCCAGATCCGCTCGATCTTGTCATTCCAAGTAAGGGAATACACCGCTACCGCCGACGCTGCGAGCACACGCCCACAGCCATCGGAGGATCGAGAATGCTATCACGGCATTACCCAGAATGACCAGGACGACAAAGACCCAGTCTGCAGTAGTCCACTTTGCTTTCTTCGCTTTCATCTCCGGCGCCCTTGGGTTCTTTTGGGCTCGCTGTCGTCACGGATCCCGTCGCGGCGGTTTCTGCCCCTGACTCGCCAAATGCCGCAGCCGCCGCAGGATCGTCCGAGTTTGCTCCCAGTCGCGCTGCCAATGGTAAAACGCCCCCACTTGCTCAAGGGTGGCGCGTACGTGCCGCACGAACCGAGCGGTGTCCGCGTCCCAACCGCACAGGTCGAACTCGAGCGCGACCGTTGGGAGCGGCCGGCGATCCATCACTGCAAGCCGAAACTCCTCGATCAAGTCTTCGAAGCTCAGTGAACGAGGCGCAGGACCAACGGGGCCTGGCAGCCTCAGGATTTGCGGCGGACGCCGACGGTGTCCCATCCGCCACGATCGCCGCTTTCGTCTGAGCA
>CAYSCH010000659.1:0-2366 GCA_964429355.1 uncultured Planctomycetaceae bacterium
GAGTGGGGCCAAAGTCTGGCGACTTCAGCTACGCTGCGAGTGGGGCCAAAGTCTGGCGACTTCAGCTACGCTGCGAGTGGGGCCAAAGTCTGGCGACTTCGAGTACGGAGGGTGACCCCTGACCCCCGTCCCCCGACTAGCCGACCCCTGCTCCCTGCTCCCCGCTCCCCGCTCCTTCGGCTGCGATTGACACGACGAGGGGAGTTCAAGATAATCCGCCGCCCTGGATTCTGCGGTGGTCGATCTGGCGAGATACGCAAGAAGTGAGAACGATGGAAGTGAGAAGAGGAGCTGCCGGCCTTGAAAAGACCTCCGGGCCGGCGGTTCGCACTGACCGGTCGGGCGAGACCCACGGCCTGGTGCTTCTCATTGTATTTCTTTCTGCGTGGGCCTCGGCGAGCCTTCCCCTCAGGGCCCAGGACCTGCTGATCCTCGGCCAGTCGCCGGCTGGTCCCCTGCTCGACGACGGAGAGCCGGCCAACTGGCTCGACCAGGGGGCTGAACCAGCCCTGCCCGGTAGTTCAACGCCTGGCATTCTCACGCTCGACTCGGCGGATGCCGGTACCATGCCTTCCTACGAATCTCCCAGCGTGCCGGCCAGCGGTTACTTTGCCAGTGGCGGACTGCCCGGCGGTATGGAGGCTGGCGGCGAGATGGTACCTGGCCAGTTGGGGCAATGCCCCGAATGTGGCGGCGCCGTCTCGGCTGGCTGTGCCAATTGCTGTCCCGGCGGTGCTGAGGAGGAGTGTTTTGGATGCGGAACGATGGGCCTTGACCGCATCGGCGGAGGCCGGCTGATTGCCCAGTGCGGCGAACTATTCCAGCCCATGACCCAGGAAAGCTGGCTCTACAGGCCGTTCAGCGCCGGGTGGTTCATGGGCTTCATGCAAGGCAGTGGACTGGTGGACGATTGGCTCTGCCAGGGGCAGGGCTTCTTTGGCGGGTACCGTTTGGGTTGGGATGTCGATCCTTACTGGGGCTGGGAAACGCGGTTCGGATTTGCGTCGATCGCCTTGGACGATTCCGGCCGAGCGATAGCGGCCCAGGAGGCCGAAGATCTGGCCAACGGGCTGACGCCGAACGATCCGTACTTTCACCGTTTCGATACTCGGCGAGACAGCGGCGTGCGGCTGTGGGACATCGACGTGCTCTGGTACCCCTATGGCGACACCTACCTTCGCCCCTACTTTCTGATTGGCCTCGGCTCGGGCCGGGTCGATTTCAAGGACCGCCTGTCGCAGCGCACGACCAAGTCGGTATTGGCCGTGCCGATCGCGTTGGGATTCAAGTATCGGATCCGGGAGTGGGTCGCGTTGCGAGTGGAGGCGACTGACAATTTCATCGCCGGCGCGGGCAGCGGATTTCAGAACCTCCACAATTTCTCACTGACGGCAGGCCTTGAGGTTCGTTTCGGTGGAACACGAACGGCCTACTGGCCCTACTATCCGGGCCGGCACTACTGGTGAGATCGCTGCCAGTTGAGAGGGGCCGGACCTACTTGGGAAGCCGCTCTTCGATCGGGAGCAAATCGATCTTGGCGGCCAGGATGAAGTCGTTTTCGGAAAGTCCGCCGATAGCATGAGTCCAGAGCTCAATGCTCACGTTGCGGTAGCTTTCGAGGTGAAGGTCCGGATGGTGCCCTTCCTCTTCGGCCAGTTCGGCTACCCGATGGAAGAACTCGATCGCGGCCATGAAGTCCTTGGCGACCCAGTCTTTTCGGATCCGCCGCCCTTCGTCCGTCAGTTGCCAGCCGGTAAGCTGCGTGAGCTGGTCGGCGGCCTCGAGGGGGGTGTACTTAGGGATCCCCCCCTCGCATGGGAGGCATTTCTTGGCTGTGAGTTGATCGGTTTGACTTACCATGTCAGCGCGTCCTCTTTTGAGTACAAAAATATCCGGCTCGCTGCAAGTAGTTATTCCACAAGTCATTGTTGAACAGCGGATGGGCGGGTCAAATGGATTTCTGCCAACGCGATCCGAGCGACTTCCCAAGTTGCCGGAGAGGGCTGCGGAGCAGCGTGCGCCGCAGATTTGTACTGGAAACCGCTCGTTTTGAAACCCTGCTCCCCCGGGAACCGTTCACCCATGCCTCCATCTGCCGACGACCGAATTGAGCAGTTAAACGATCGGATAACTGCTCTTGAGGAGTACTGGACCCATTTGGAGCGGACTGTCCGCGACCTGGACGAGGTGTTGCGGTCGGTCCAGGATCGGTTGGACCAGATGGAGAAGCGGGTAAAGAGGCTATCGGAGAGGGAGGACAATTCGCGTCCTGGCGGCGACGATCTGCAAGCATAGCCCGATTGAGGGAAGTGACTAAATGGTCGAATTCTGGAGTCGCGTAGTACTGCGCGTTCTCTAGAATCTTT
>CAYSCH010000660.1:0-2361 GCA_964429355.1 uncultured Planctomycetaceae bacterium
CCCCCGCCGCCACTGCATTTCGCCGGGCTTCCTTGACTCTTGACAGGCAGCGTACAGACGCCTCAGAAGCCCTCACAAAACGTAGGAGTTTCCCACGGGCATGGATGTGCACAGCCGGTGGCTTTGTTAGCGGCTCTCAAACTGCCTGCCTGGCTCTCGATCTTGCTTGGCCCGTGCTTCCAGTCCTTCTACCGCGCAATCAGTGCCGCTGCCATCACGAGAGCCAAACAGCTCGATTCCTGACGGAAGCGAAAAGGCGTTACGGAGACTTGGTGGTCGCCACAGGCCCGAAGAGCTGAAATTCCCAGATCGTCGGGCCGTCGGTCGATTCCGTGATGTTCAGTCGCACACGCTGCGCCGTGACCGGCTCAAACCTGGCGGTGAGTCTCTCGCCCAGGTCCTCCCCCTCGTAGATCGCTTTCCACTTTCCCTCGTGCCAGTACTCGACTGCAAACTGGCGGACCCGTTTCAACTCGTCGAAGGCCTGCTTGATCACGGCCCTGTCGAAGGTCTTCGGCTCGCCGAGATCCACTTCCAGCCAGGCCGACTTGGTTCCCGAATCGGTCGCCCAGCGCGTGTCGCTTATGCCGTCGATGGCCTTGTCGGCGCCGTACTCCGGTTGGTTGTGGTAGACGTTCGACGCCGTGACTTTCGAGCCGGTGGCGAGCGATAACGCGCCGGGAACCGCGACCGCCGCCAGGTCCAAGGCCGAGCCGTCCAGTTGGAGGGCCACCACGGTGTCGATGGGCTGACGCTGGCTTTCGGGTATGGAGATTTCGATGCCGGCCTTGGTTTGATAGACTTCGGCGTTGCCGCCGCCCAGCAGGCGGCTGCCCACAATCTTTCTGGGAATGACCGGCAGCTTCAGCGTGGCGTCGGGCCACTGGAGGATGTGGACGTAGATCGTGTCGCCTTTACGCGTCGAGACGCCGTAGTCGCCCGGCTTGAACGGCCCACCGCGGGTGCCGTAGATGCTCTCGCCGAACTGGGCGAGCCACGCACCCATTTCTTTCAAGAGGCCCGCCTGCTCCGGCGCGATCTGGCCGGTGGGCATGGGACCCACGTTGAGGAGCATGTTTCCGTCGCCGCCGGCGCACCGAACCAACATGCCCAGGCAGGTTTCGAGCGATTTCACACCGTCGTCCTCTCCGCCCCACGCCCACTGGTCCCGGCGCGAGGTGGTCATGCACGATTCCCACGGACGCTGATCGTCGTAGGCGCCAACCTGCTGCTCCGGCGTGTAGTAGTCGGCATCGGGAGAGAGGATCTGGCGATCGCTGTTGCCCTGGGCCAGGTCCAGCCGGTTGTTGATGACCGCCTGGGGCTGGAGGGATTTCACGATTGCGTAGGTGCCCTTCTGATCGTACACGGGCGGGCACCCGTCCCAGTCGAACCACAGCAAGTCGATGGGGCCGTAGTTGCCCAGCAGCTCGCGCAGCTCGGCCTGCATTCGGCCGAGAAAGACGCCGTTCCGCTCGGTGCGGAAATCCGGGTCGCGCCAGTCCATGGGCGAGAAGTACCAGCCGATGTGGATGCCCTCCGCCCGGGCCGCCGCGGCCAGTTCGGCGCAGACGTCCCGTTGGAACGGCGTGGCGGCGATGTTGTAGTCGCTGGCCTTCGAGTGCCAGAGCAGGAACCCGTCGCAATGCTTGGCGGTCAGCACGATGTACTTGGCGCCGGCCGCCTTGGCGACGGCCACCCACTCGGCCGCGTCGAACTCCGTGGGGTTGAACGTCTTGTAGAGGTTGTCGTAGACTTCGGCCGGAATCGCCCCGTGATTGGGGCACTGGGGATTCGTGTTGGCTCGCGACCAACTGATCTCCGTGCCCTTCAGGCTCACCGGGCCCCAGTGAACGAACATGCCCAGCCGTGCCTCGGCCCACCACTGGAGCCGCTCGGGATAGGGTTGCGGCGCCTGGGCCGCCTGAGGTTCGGCCGACACGGCCGCCACCCCGGGCGCCAGCAGCAGCGCCGCCAGCCACCCGGCCGTGAAGCCGGTCCGGTGCCTCCTGCGGCCAGGATTAGACAGGGCCGCCGGCGTTTGCCGCGTCGGGCCCTCTGCGGAGCGATTTCTCGATCGGGTCATGGGACAGTCTCCCTGTCGTGAAAGAGCCGCGGTCTCCAAGAATCCGACGCCTGGGAGCTTGTCAAAATCTACCCTCGACTTCTTCCAGACGACACCTGATGTTACCCCTCGCTATCGATCGAAACAAGCGCCCGTCGACAGTCGCCTCCCGAACGGAAGACGGAAAAGCGACCCTCATACGCCAGTCCGCTCGAACGCCTCGTAGTCCCCCTCCTTGGACACGGGGTCAACTCTTGAGGAAGCCCGGCGAAATGCAGTGGCGGCGGGGGGCGGAA
>CAYSCH010000661.1:0-2345 GCA_964429355.1 uncultured Planctomycetaceae bacterium
CACCGGGGTGCCAGGGGTGGCAACGGAGGATGCGGCAGACTCCTTTCCAGGTGCCGACGAGAGGGCCATATTTGCGGACAGCCTGGACGAAGTATTCGCTGCAGGTTGGGTGATAGCGACAGTGGGACCCGAGCAGGGGACTGATCCATTTCTGGTAGATGCGGACCAGACCGATGAGGAGCCCGGCGAGAATTCGACCAGGGAGGCGGATTGCCGAGCGCAGGGCGTTCATTGGGGAGCCGAGTTGCCCTTGGAATCGAGCGGTGGATCGGTCAGACGCCGGGCGGCACGGCGAGCCAGGTTGCAGAGCGAGGCCTCGACGTCGCGGAATGAGGGAGTTGGGCCCGGCTTGGGGATCACGACCAGATCAGTCCCTTGGGGCAACCGGGCTAGATTGAGACGGAAGGCTTCACGGATCAACCGTTTCCAGCGATTGCGGAGGACGGCGGCGCCCACTTTTCGCGAGACCGAGAGGCCGAGCCGAGGATGGGTGAACTGGTTCTGGCGAGCGTAGACGAGGAGGATCTGGTCCGACGCTCTGGCTTTCCGGCCATAGACGGCGCGAAATTCCGCCGACTTGCGGATGTGGTAGCAGCGCAGGAACCGGTGTCCGGCCGAAGGGCCTACCATTGCAGCTTCGCCCGCGGGTTCTCGTCTGACTGCTGTGCCAGACGCTCAAAGACCGAACGGGCCTGGTCATCGAGTTTCTTGGGCATGACAATCTGGACCTCGGCGATGAGATCGCCCGGTCCTTCCTTTGCGGCGACACCATGGGCTTTGACCCGCAGCTTGGCTCCGCCGGAGGTACAGGGGGGGACTTTGAGGGTAACCGTGCCCTTGGGAGTCGGGATGTCGACCTTCGCACCCAAGGCGGCTTCGGCCAGGGTTACCGGCAGGGTGATATGGAGATGCTTTCCGTTGCGACGGAAATAGGGATGGGGGGCAATATGGACCGTCAGGATCAGGTCGCCGACCGGGCCACCTCGCGGCGCCGGTTCTCCCTGTCCTCGAAGACGGATTTTCTTGCCTTCGTCGATGCCGGGCGGGATCTTTACGGAAATGGTTTCGTTCTGGCCGGTCGGGCGAGCAACGGAGAGCTGCATTTCACCGCCTTGGACAGCGGTGGCAAAGGGGACCGTGATTTCGTGACGAAGATCTGCCCCACGGCGGCGGGGGCCACCCTGCGGTTTTCGGCTGCGAGTGGTCCCTTGGGTGAATTGGCTGAAGACATCCTCAAATCCGGCTCCACCACCTGCCCCAAATCGATCGCCGAAGAACTGACTGAAATCAACGTCTTCGAAAGAGAAGCCTCCTCCGGGGCCCGCAGACCACGCCCCTCCTGGATGGGGGCTGCCGCCCGCCGTCTCGAAGGAACTGCCGTAGCGATCGTACATTTCCCGTTTTTGCTGATCGCCCAGGACGTCGTAGGCCGCCTGGACCTGCTGGAACTTCTGTTTGGCTGTTTTATCGTCCTGATTGAGGTCCGGATGGTACTTTCGCGCAAGATCGCGGTATGCCTTTTTGATTTCGTCCTGGGAGGCGTTTCGGCCGACCCCCAGTACTTTGTAGTAATCCTTGGACATCTGTTGTGTCTCAGTATTCCTATCCGACAATTTCACTCCCGGCCATTGTAGGATCGCTACTGGCAACCCAGCAAGACGCCTTGGATCAGGATGCTAGACTTGAGCGGGTGCCCCCCAACGCGGGGCAAGTTTGTGCGGCTGTCGCTCCGCACGAGGAGAACTGAAAACTGGAAGTCCGATGCCATATCCAGCCAGCACGACTATCAGACGCAGTGACACGGCGGTTCGACTGCTATTGGTGGCCCTGTTGACCGCCGTCTCCGTGAGGAATGCATGGGGAGCCGATGGGACGGTCCGATTGACGGTGGTCGACAAGACAACGCAAGAACCGATCGCGAGCCGTATGCATTTGCGGGTGGGGCAAGAGAAGGGAAAGGCCAGGAAGGTACCCGAGTTGCCTTACTGGCATGATCACTTCGTGTTCGCCGGCCAAGTCACCCTTGAGTTGCCCCGCGGCCACTATTTCTTCACGATCGAACATGGGCCGGAGTATACGTGGAATACGGGCCATTTCGATATCGAAAAGAGCTCCCAGGGCGAGAAGACGATCGAACTGTTGCGAGGAGTCGACATGGCCGCTCAGGGGTGGTTTGCCGGCGACCTGGACGTCCGTCGACCGTTGGACGAGATGGGTTTACTGATGAAGTCCGAGGAATTGCACGTGGCCGAGGTCCTCGCCTGGGACTGGCACGATGGACAACTGGTGAAAAGTGCGCCGGCCGAATCGACAATCTCCCTGGGTGATCGTTTTGTCTGCCAATT
>CAYSCH010000662.1:0-607 GCA_964429355.1 uncultured Planctomycetaceae bacterium
GCGATAGACGTTGTTTCCGCCGCTGTGTTTGGCCATCTGCAGGGCATCTTCCAGCCGCGAGAGAAGGGAGCCGGCGTCGTCGCCTTCCAGGGCGGTCGTGACGCCGCCGCTGACGGTCACGCCATCCAGCTCGTCGACGGCTTCGCGATAGCGTTCGCCAAAGTACGAAGCCCCGTCCAGGTCGGTCAGCGGCATGACGATCACAAAGGCTTGGCTTCCGAAGCGAGCCACCACGTCGGTCTCGCGAGCCACGTCCGTCAGGCAGCCGGCCAGTTCCTGGAGAACCTGGTCGCCGTGAAGTTCACTATTGTCGCCCACGCGATGGAACTGGTCGACATCGAAGAGGGCCACGGCAAAGCCGGTGTGATAACGTCGCATCGCTGCAAACTGGCTTGCGAGGGTCTCTTCCAGGAAGTGCCGATTGGCGATCCCGGTGAGCGGATCGGTCCGGCTGCTTGTCATCTGCATCAGGTGATCGGTCTGCTCGCGGATGTGGTCGTAGGCGGTCGCGATCTGGCTGGCCAACCGCAAGGTGGGGGTGAGGATCGATTCAGCCTCTTCCGCCAGCGACTTGAGGGTGTCTGTCAGGGCGTTCTCGGCCTGCGCC
>CAYSCH010000662.1:617-2333 GCA_964429355.1 uncultured Planctomycetaceae bacterium
AGGGTGTCTGTTTCGGTCCCACGGGAGCGTTGCAGTTCGTTGAGGCGGTGCTTGAACTGGCCCAACCTTGCATGGTGGCGGGAAATATTCCCACGAATCGTCCAGGCGATCTTCTCCAACTCCTTGGCAACCTGATTGGCCTGCCGGAGTTGAGTCCGGGAACGAACGGCCTGCTCAGAGCGATCTCTGGAACGGACGAGCCCGATCATGTAGCCCACGGCCGCGACGGCCGCCAAGGCGACGGTCGTCGGCAATTGAATCTGAGTGAAGTCGAACATGGCGGCAACCTGACGGCCTGATTGGTAGAGGATCCGATGCGGAATCGGCGGAAAACCGCTCGCCTGGAAATCTCCGGTCCGGACCTCAGTACTTCGACCGGGAGCCGAGCCCTCTCATGCAGGCGAATCCGACGGACAAGGCAATCATCAGTGCGAGGAGCCACTGCTGGGTCCCCCAGCGATCGACATGTCGAAAGACGTCTTCGATGAGATCCCACATGGTTCCGTTTCCGCAAGATGGAGAGATTTTTTGCCTGACCAAGTGTAGCTTGCGAAATCTGCCGCGGCGGGTCTTGCCGGTCTGAATTTGCCGTCTGGGGCGCTTGTTTTCCCGCATCAGGGTGGTGACGAACGGCCTGTTCGGATTTACGCAGAAAAAGGCAGAAAAGGGCCGAAGGGGCCCACTTGCGGACCGATTTCCGGAAGGTATAATTCAAAGACTTGGAGGTTCTGATGGACCTCCTTTGGGGGGCCGTAGCTCAATTGGTTAGAGTACCGGACTGTCGATCCGGTGGTTGAGGGTTCGAGACCCTTCGGCCTCGCTTATCAAGCCCGCTGGCAGGAGATGTCAGCGGGTTTTTTCTTTTGGCCACGCAATCACTTACGTCAACGGCGTGGCATTCTTGGGCGTTCGTTCCGCTGGCAGTCGCATTGCCCACAGTGGCGGCCAGGCTCTCCCGGGCGGGCTTGATACCCGCAGGGCTCCGATGAGTCTTCCCGCGGACCGAAGTCCCCGCCAAACCCTTCAGCGACCAAGGGGGACGACGAGACGCCCTCAGCGACGGCCAGGTGGATGGGGAAGGTGTCTGGGCTGGTCGAATCGACCGCAAATGGCCACTTTCGCCCTGGCTGGAAGGATTGCCAGGGCGAAGTGGCGCAGCTGTTATGCTCAATTGTCAAAGATCGAAGGGTACGTCTTGCGAGACGAGGTCAGGGATAGGTGGGGGGCTGGGGAAGCGGCTTCGTGGTCTGGATCGTGCGAGGGTGCCGGGGAGTTGTCGTTGCTCACGGGTCTGGTTTGGATGGGCCTCGCTTACGCGTCGGGTTGGGATTGAGCAGGTTGCGTGGATAGGGGTAAAGCTTATATTTCGGGCCGCATGGGGGTGGTGCGCCGAAATGGTTCTTGGGCGAGAGGGGTTTGCGTAAATCATAGTAGTGAACGTCTTTACAGATTTGGGATGAATCGTAAGTGCGGCCCCTACAAGTGAGGTATGCTCCGAAACTATTTCACACTAGATAGGAGTAGGGAGCAGGGAGCAGGGAGCAGGGAGCAGGGAGCAGGGCCGGGGGACAGGGAGCAGGAGGCAGGAGTCAGGAGGCGGGGCGCAGGGCTAAAATGTGTTATTGGTGGTGTGAAACTGACAGTTTTGGCACGCATGCTTATGTGATCCGAAAGTAGACTTGGGCGAGCGGGGTGGGTGTAAGTCATCTGGTCATG
>CAYSCH010000663.1:0-2308 GCA_964429355.1 uncultured Planctomycetaceae bacterium
GGAGGAAAAGAAAATAGTCGACTGTGAGTTGTTGGGTCTGAGGCGATGGAGGGCCGCTCCGGCACTGGCAGAGCGCAGAGCCAGTGGCACACAATGATTGGTTCTCACGGTCACGCAGGGCCACCCGCCCCGAACTGGCTCCACCTGATCAATGAACCCCAAAGCGAAGCAGAGGTAGCGGCCGTGCGTGAGGGTGTTGTTCGTGGCAGCCCCTTCGGTTCAGTGGACTGGAAACATGAGACGGCCGAGCGGCTGGGGCTGGAATATCTGGCCCCGGGGCGGGCCGAGAAGGCGGAAAAGTAGAATGTCCAGAAGGTCCCCTTTTTCAGCTTCGAGCTACCGCTCGGGCTGAAATGGTCTGCTCCCGATGGTCGCGAGTCTTTGTGAGAAGCTACACGATCTTTGGGGATAGTGGTATAGAGCGCAAGCGAGGGCGGGTAACTTCGTATCACAGCCCGGTGTCGGGCAGGCATGGGGAGCGCGGTAACGATCCGGCAGGTGCCGCGTGGGTCGACAAAGGCAGGGGAATCGAGGGCAGGCGCCGGTCAAGGTTGTTTGCGTGGAGTGACGCGTTCGACGAGGTGCCGCAGACTGTCGACGAAGGTTGAGCAGGTCAGGTAGAGTGCGACGAAGAGGATCGAGGCGGCCGGCCAGCGCAGTGCGCCGGCACAGTCGATTGGATCGATCAGCGAATCCGAGCGATTGACGACGTCCAATGCCAGGAGGACGATTCCTGCCACGAAGATTGCGATGCCGTGTTCTGCTGTGAAACGCCAAGACGCGGCGGATTTGCGTCTCCAGGCTTCCAGCCGGATGGCCGCGCCTGCTGCGAGGATCAGTGTCAGGACCGTATTGGTGAGCACGACGCTCCAGTTCACGTGCAGTTCGGCGGAAACGGGGTCTTCTCCAATCGCGTTGAAGGGCCAGCCCGAGATGAGAATCGACGGGCGCACGGGGCCATACTTGAGGCGGTAGAGGGCGTCGACGACGTCGAGGTTCAAGTAGACGCTCGACGCAACGACCAGGCAGGCGGCCGCCCATGACGCTCTGTGGAGTCGCCACCACGGCCATTTGCGGATCGTCGTGTTTGCTGCGTGATCGGGTGTGTCCATCTTCACTCATTCAGTTGATGTTGCTTCAGGAACCGCCAGATCTGCATATTGCGAGCCGGTACCCACTCGTGCCCGCGATCGTGGTTGACGAGCACTTTGCAGACGTGGCCTTGGCGGCGATATTCCATCATGTCCTGCTTGGCGGTCTCCAGGAGCGTCGTTTCCTTTTCGCCGACGACCATCATGATCGGGAAGGGGCGATCGCTCCGGATCTGTTCGGACGGGCAAGCCGAACAGGCAGCTACGGCCGCGATCTTTTGCGAACGGGCCATGGCGAGTTCATGGGCGAACTCAGCCCCCATCGACATGCCGGTCACATAGACCCGCGAGCGGTCAATGCCGAACTGTTCAACGAGACGCTCGAGCAGGGCGTCAAAGAATCGCACGTCGGCATTCTCGTCCGGAGCCGCCGAATCGATGGCTCGGGTTCGCCAATTCCCTTCGATTGCGGCCGGATAGACCAGCACGACGCGGTGCGACGCCGCGAGGTGATCCAACTTCGTGCGATCGGCCTCTGATTCCGGGGTGTTGCCGTGGCCGTGGAAATGGAAGATGACCGGGAGGCGATCGCCGGCTGACGTTGGCGGCACGACCAGGTGGTAGTCTCTTGGACGGCCGTCGACTTGGAAGCTGTCGCGAATGACGGTCACCGGGCGCGAGGAGAGCGAAACTGACATGGCGAACGAGACGATACCGAACACCGTGAAGAGCGACAAGAGGATTGCGGGATTTCGACGAGGTTGCCGCTCTTGTTGCATGAAGACATCCAGTCTACTTGGGGTGTGTGGAGTCGGAGACGGTCACAGTCGTTGCCGCAACGGCGGCGACGGCGAAGCTAACGCATCTTACCCAGTGTGTCAATATTGGTTCGTGTTTCCGGAATTGCGGAATTGTCGGAATTGGCGCAGGAGGCAAGAGGCAAGAGACAGGCGAAGTGAGAAATACAGGGCGGCAGAGCCGGTGAGCCAATACGAGCTACCGCTCGAACTGAGATGGTCTGCTCCCGATAACGCGCGAGTCTTTGTGAAAAACTTCACGATCTTTGAGGTTAGTAGTACAGAGAGCACGGAGGGGGGAGGAAGGGCACATCAGTCGGCAGCCGCTGGCTGTTTCGTGGGATCAGAGCCAGTGGCACACGAAAGGGGCAAGGGGCCTGGAGGCAAAGGCGGGAGAAAAGAAAATGGAGGAAAAGAAAA
>CAYSCH010000664.1:0-2300 GCA_964429355.1 uncultured Planctomycetaceae bacterium
AAGCACCGTGGGCACCGTGCTGAGCGCCTCCAGGCTCAGCCACGGACATTGCTCCGCCGTCAGCTCCAACTCCTCGTTGACCATCGTCGCCGCCGGGCCAAAACCGCGGAGAACCACGCCGTCCGCCTCAAACTGAAAACCTTCCACGTACTCGCGAGGAACGAACCCCGCCAGCGTACCGGCAAAGTCCCAGGTCGGTTGAGTGCTCGCAGGGGCCGCCGGCAATTGCAGTATCTCGATCGACGCAATCTCCACCAACGTGCCGTCTTCCGCACCGCCCGGCGGGTCAAGACGCAAACGGGAGATCTGCCCCGTCCATCCGGGAAAAATGTTGTACTGGTGAAACTGCCCATCGCCATGCATGCGGAACGCCACTTCCTTGCCGGCCTGAAAGCCCGTGTCGCGTCCATTCTGGATTTCCGCCCAGAAGAACGTCGCCGGCATCGATACGTTACACCGGGCCGTCATCCGAACGAACGTGGACGGATTGGCCTCGATACGGAAGTCGGGACCCTGGCTGCTGTAGATGTAAGGGTCGAACCCCGTGACACGTACCTGAAGCATCCCATCCTTGACCTCCAACGGGGCGCAGGAATTGGCCGCAAACCACCGGCCCGGCCCCTCGCCGAAATCCCAACGATTGAGCACCGTCTGCCCACGGCAGCACAGACTGCTGCCAACGAGGATCACCACTGCTCCCAGGCACGCTTTCCACGCTATCCGGCTGCGGGGCATGATTATTCGCCTTCTTGAAGACTCTGAGTTTGCAGAAATTCGCCACTCCACGCCAACCAGACACCGCCATGTCGCAGGTCACCACGCATTTCGAGCAGGGCGTCGGTAAGAATCACGGATGCATCGCTATAGCTGAGTCTGGAACCACTCCAGGCGTAGTTTGCGCGCTATCTTAGCATCGCGCGCTCGCGCTCGTCCAGCATCCGGTGGATTCTTGGATTCTCGGGCCGCTGCGGACGTTCGAAGCTCGGCTACCGGACGATTGTAGGGTCGCGATGCGTCACCGCGTTCCTTGCGAATCGGTTTCGGGAGACGGTAGCTCAACCGTATTTGCTTCCGTCGAGGGTTGCGACGACATGACAATGCCCTGTTCGTCGAAACGGACGGGATCGATACACAACCGGCCCTGCGCCTTCCCACCCGATTCGCCGCGATAGGAGAACCACTGCTTGCCGTCCGGACCACAGAATACGGCGACGTGACCTCCCAGAAATACCTGCGCCTGCTTCTGGTACGGACCCCAAAGGTCCTCGGCCACCGCCGCGCCAACCCAGTATCCCTCGGCCAGGTCGGCGGGAGCCGGAGTCGGATCGACAGATTTCGGCCTGCGGTAAGGAGCGGCCGTGAACAAGACGTACTTGCCGTTCCGCCGGATCATCCAAGGGCCTTCCAGGTAGTCGGGGCTGGTGCTCTTGCCGACATCGCTGTTGTCCCGCGTTACGATCTTCTTACGCGGGCCGACGAGCTTGATGTCGCCTTGTTCAATCCCCGTTAAACTCACATTCCGCTACCCAACATTTTTCCAAAAGGGGGGTTGCGCCCTCGGTCGAAGTCCGTCATTTTACAGGCATGAATGGAACAACCTGGTATGGAAGTCAGACGGACGCGAACGTCGAAGGGCGGAATATCGGGACGCTCGCGGTCATCGCGCCGTTGCTCGATCGCATGAAAGTGGCGAGCATCATCAATCAGCATCTGCCGGCCGATCCGCAGGCCGAGTACGATTACGGGACCGTTCTCTCGGTGCTGATTGCGGCCAGGATGTTTGGTCCGCGGGCGTTGAGCAATGTTGCCCAGTGGGCTTCTGAAACGGGCGCCGATCTGTTGTGGAATATCCCGGCCGAGAAGCTCAATGATGATCGTTTGGCCAAAGCGTTGGACAAATTCTTCACGCAACGCCATTCGATTCTGGCGTCGTTTGCCTTGTATGTCTCGGAACAGCTCGGCGTGCCCCTTTCCTGGCTCCATTACGACCCCACGCACATCCTGCTTCAAGGGGCCTATGAGGAATCCGAGCCGCGGGGGGAATTGCCTGCCGACGAAACGATTCCCAGCGACGAAGCCATGCCGGCGGCACACATCACCAAGGGGCGTCGCATGGAAGACGCGGCCCACGGCGGACGCATGGTGCATGCAGGCCTCTGCACGCACGTTGACGAGTTCGGCCCGCTGCCGATTTACGGCCACACGGTGGGCGGCAATCAGAACGGGCATTCGGCGATCGGTGAACAATTCGGCTTGATCCGGAAGCACCTCAAACCGCCCGAACTGACGATGATCTCCGA
>CAYSCH010000665.1:0-2251 GCA_964429355.1 uncultured Planctomycetaceae bacterium
AGTGCCAATCAAGAAGCTAGCTTTGCCAGCAGTTGGCAAGGTTACGATCAAGGCCTTGGTCTGAGCTGCAAGTTTGTATCGCTCGATAGCGGGGCGGTGCGAAATTCCCTCGGGCGGCGGGTGAGTTGTGACCGTGCGGAGGGCGGATTACGGTGCCGGGATGACATGCTGCGATCGGGATTGGTCCAGGGTTCAGGAGGAAAGTGTACACATAAGCAGTATCTAATTCAAGGGGGTCAGAGTGGCAGAGGACAGAGGACAGGGGTCAGGGGACGGGGGAGTCAATGGTTGTGGCGGCGTGAAACCTGGCACGATACTTCGGCTCGGGGCCTGCTGCGGCGATGATGTCTTTGCCTGACTGCTTCACCTGATCGGGCTGGCCGAAATGGTTGTTTCGCCAGGTGTGCCATTCCTGGGAGCACTGATTGAAGCGAACGGGTTCGGCGGCCGTGTCGTAGACCACGTTGCGTTCGAACAGGAAGCCTTTGCTGCCCTCATCGATGAACATTCCGTTATTGGGGGCCCCTTGGGCAAACTGGCTGCGCTGGGCGTCGTGAAAATGGTTGCCCCGGATGATCGTGCCGGGCTGGAAGCCGAGGGTGTAGAGGCAGCCGCCGTCGCAGAGGCGGTTCATGACGTCGAAGACGTGGTTGTTTTCGATCAGGTTCTCCCTGCAGGGGGTCGGATTGGGGTCCCACTGCCAGCCCACTGAAATGCCGCTGTAGGGCAGGTCGTGGACCAGATTGTGCGAAACGACCGATCGCTGCGTGAACCCGAGCCAGATGCCTATCGCTCCATAATATTCGGCGCCGCAATCGTGCACATGGTTGTTGCTTACCCGGTTGTCCTTGGGCACCTCCTGCTCGGAGGTTGGGCCACCGAGCATGATGCCGTTGCCACTGATATCGAAGATGTCGTTGCCCTAGCCGAGATTCTCGCGGCAACAGGTGACCAACTCGATGCCACAGCCGCCGAGATGGGCGAGCTCGCCGTCTTCGAAGCTCACCTGTTCCGCGTAATCGAGGCGAATGGCAGCGGGCACTCGCGACCAGGGCTGGTTCCAGTTTTTGCCCTGGGTGCAGTGGCAGGCCTGGATGCCCATATAGCCACCCTCGGGCAATTGGCAATCGGCGTGCTGGAAGGTCAGGCCGCGGAAATGGAGGTTGCGGATCGGGCTCTCGGGCGTTCCCCAGACCTCGACGAGCCGCCCGAGGACGGGCGCGATCACCTCGGAGGTGTTCATGTCTTCGCCGGCAAGCGGTCGATAGCTCAAGACGCCGGTGCGCCGGTCGAGATACCATTCGCCGGGGGCGTCGAGCAGATCGAGGGAGTTCTCGAAGTGGCACCAGCGTCCCGGGCCAGGACGGATGGCGTCGTGTCCGACCGCGTGCGGCGGCTTCAACACGACAAGGCTGGCGGCGGCATCGATGCTCTCGATAGGGAGGCGATTGATGGCCCAATTTCCGGCGACCATGATCTCCATGTCCTGGGGATTCTGCCATGGGCTGAGCGACGCTGGGTCGAGCCGGAGTGTATAGCGTTTGAGGTCCTCAGACAGATCGGCGGCCGTGAGTGTGAGGCAGGGATTGGCGGCATCCCGGTTGGGAGTGCGAGCTCGTTGTGCCCGTCGGCCGTTGACGTAGAGATGGCGAAACGTCCAGCCCTCTTTCACGCCGGGGACGACGGCCGTCCAGACGCCGTCGGTGCCGGCGTTCCAGCCGGTGATTTTCCGGCCTCCGCTGATGACGACTTGCTCGCCGGGGCTGGCCGAGTAGGTAACGGCATGGTCCGCAGTTCCCGAGTCGTGGGGGCCGAAGGAGAGGGTCTCCGCGACTGGATAGGTACCGCCGCGAACGAGGACGTTCAGATCGGAGGTTAATCCGGCGGCGATCCGCGCACGGACCGCCTCTTGCGCCCTGGTGAGAGTGGCAAAGGGTTTTTCGAGGGTTCCCGGATTGGCATCGCTGCCGTCAGGGGCCACGCAGAAATCGGGCCCGCTGCCGTGGGCAGGGCCGATCGGACCGGCCGTCAGTAACAGGGCAACCGCAAGTGCATATCGCATGGCAGCATTCTCCTGAAAGGAATTCCGGGGAAGGTCGACGGGCTAATCGGGGTTACGATATGCTCCCGAGGTGAACGCTGTCAAGCAGGGAGCGGGGAGCGGGGAGCAAGGAGCAAGGAGCAAGGAGCAGGGAGTCAGAGTGTCAGGGGTCGGAGTGTCAGGGGTCGGAGTGTCAGGGGTCGGAGTGTC
>CAYSCH010000666.1:0-2220 GCA_964429355.1 uncultured Planctomycetaceae bacterium
GGCCATTCCAACCGAGCGGTAGCTCGTATTGGTTGGCGGCCCTGCCGCCCTGTGCGAGCTGAGATCCTTGAAGGAAAGAGGGGACATGGCGGAAGATCCAGAATGCGGGAGAATCGCATGAGCAGAATGAAATCCGGAAGAGTTCTTGTCCTGTTGAGCAACGTTTGGGCAGCGACCTTCGCCAGTGCTGTGGCGGCTTGGGCGGCGCCGCCTGTTGACCAGTTGGCCGAGGATATCAACAATCGTGTGGATCGATCGGCGCAGGCTCTGATTTCTCCGCCTCCGGAGTCCTGCAGCGTGGTGGATTTCGAGCCGTTGGCCGTCACGGCGTCTTGGACCGAGGTCTGGCCGGATGGCAGCGGTAGTGAGGCGGCCAGCCCTGTGACAGCGGAGATCTGGAATGTTCCGATTCAAGCGGCGCTCGCCAGGCACGGAGCAGTCTTCCTTCCCAAGCGAGACAAGCCGTACTACATCAACGACCCGATCGTGCTGAAGTCCGGCCAACGGCTCTGTGCCCACCGGGAAACGGAAATCCGCCTCGTGCCCAACACGAACACGTGTATGGTACGAAACGAGCATCTCGTGAGCGGTCAAGAGCGTCCCATCCCGGCCGATGCAGTGCCCGACGCCAAGATCCTGATTGAAGGCGGGGTTTGGACCACGCTGGCCACCACTCCGGCGCAGTCCAACGGCAACGGACAAGGTTGGCCTGCCAGGCAGGATCGGTCCCTGAACTGCCACGGCGTTATCCTCTTCAGCAACGTGCGCGGAATCGTCGTACGCAACCTTGTCGTCCGGCAATCGCGGGCCCATGCGGTGCAGTTGAGCAACTGCAGCGACTTCCTCGTCGACAATGTGACATTCGAAGAGCATCGGCGCGACGGCATTCACATCAACGGACCGGCAACCTATGGTGTCATCCGCGGCATTTCTGGAGTTACCGGCGATGACTTCGTTGCCTTGAACGCCTGGGACTGGGCCAATACCGTTCCTTCCTTCGGTGCCATCGACCATGTGCTGGTGGACGGCATCTACGGCAATCCGCGACTCAACGGCACCGACGAGATCCGTTTGCTGCCAGGCACGAAGACTTTTGCGGACGGCCGCAAACTCGATTGCCCCGTGGCCGACTGTGTCTTCCGAAATCTGCACGATATCCGAACCTTCAAAGTCTACGACCAGCCGAACCTGGAGCTGGGACGGGACCGCGATTTTTGCGATCCCATCGGCACGATCAAGAACGTGTACTTCCAAAAGCTGGTCTTCAACCGGCCCGGTCGTTTTCAGATTGCGGCCAACGTGGAAGGGCTCGCGGTGGACGACGTCCAGTTGAACTTCGATACGGCGTCGCCCGACCACCGGACCTGGAAGCTGATCGAGATTGGCCCGATGTCGCAGACGTACAAAATCAAGCCCGACGACCCAGCGGCATGGGTCGAGCTGTTCTCGCCTGACCGGGACGTGACCGTGCGCAACTTCCGGCTGACCAACGTTCGCGCCAAAGCGGGCCAGGATTTGCAGCCGCTGCCCAGCGCCGAGTCCGACCTCGTGAAGGTCGCCGATCAGAAGCCGAATCCCGACTATCCCAAGACCCTGCCTCGTGGCGGCAGGGGAAAAGCCATCGTCATTCGCTAGCCCCGCTGCGGGCAGCAGGCGCGCGAGAAACAGAGATCCATCGTCGATACCGCCCGAACCGATGAAGACAGAACAGGCTCTCTCCAAATTCGCAGGCTTTGCAGGAACCATGCCCGACCAGATCATCTGTCCCAATTGTGATGGTGCTGTCCGGCCCGTCGATGAAGCACCGTGCCCGAACTGCCACCGCTGCCCTTCATGGGGAACAAAGCTCGCTCCCAACGACCAGCGTTGCTGGTGCCGGTTCTCAGAGAATCCGGAAAGAGTTGCCACGCTGGTCCGGCTGTTCGGGGTAAACGATGAGCAAGCGGAGATCGCAGCGTGCCGAGTTGGGATCCGCAAGAGTGTCAACTTCCGCGGTGCCCGAACCGCCGCGTGATTTTGGGGATCGTGTACAGGACCGCCAGTGCGAACAGGGTACTCAAGATGGCCGTTGCTTCGCGGCCCATCCCCGCGGCTACGCCGATCGCCGCCGTCATCCAGATGCCGGCCGCCGTGGTCAAGCCCTTAATCTCCTCTTCTCCGCTCCCCGCCACCCTCCAGGCCAAGACCCGGTATTTTTACGATACGCTGGGCAATCTTTCC
>CAYSCH010000667.1:0-2194 GCA_964429355.1 uncultured Planctomycetaceae bacterium
GCCGAAGGCCATATTCACCCACCATCCCAGTCAACCCAGCCTCGCCCTGCCGTCCTACTCGGAGTAGATAAAGGCCCTTTACCCTCCAGAAGACTTGCCACTTGCCGGGAGCAGACTACCACCCACCGAGCGGCAGCTCGTACCGGCTCACCGGCCCTGCCGCCCAAAGCCCTTTACCCTCAGAAGACCCGTGACTTACCGCGAGCAGACCATTCTCAACCGAGCGGTAGCTCGTACCGGTCGGCGGCCCTGCCGCCCCCCGCCAGGCCCGAATTTGGCAGAATCGCCCCTCCGTTGACCAAAACTCCTTCGCCCTCCAGAAGCCCCCCGATCACCCACCGAGCGGCAGCTCGTACCGGCCCTCGCCCGCCCTGACTCCCGACTCCTGACTCCCGACTCCCTTGTTCTTTGGCAATTTGGCATTACGCGTAATACGCCACCTCGCGCGAACTCACCGCGCCGAGGTGGCTCACCGGGAGCGGTTACTCGCCCGAGCTACGACGGAAGAGGGTGAGCTTCGTCTTCCGTGTGGCCCGATGGCGCCTGTCGACGAATGATCGCCAGCCACGCCTTGGGGCCGCCGTCTCCGAAGTGCCGTTCATCGGCGTTCGGGCTGGCCTCGAAGCGGGTGGCGGTGATCGACTCAATCGTCCAGCCCCGCGAAAAGGCTTCACGAAGTTCGCGCTGCGAGATCCGGCGCGGCCCTGCTTCGCCCGGCTGCTCGTCGCTGAAGCACATGAGGAAGACCTTGCTGCCCGGTTTCGTAACTCCGGCCAGCGATGCGACGTAGAGACGCCGGTCGTCGTCGGAGAGCACGTGGAAAAGCCCGCAATCGATCACGCTGTCGAAGGTCCGATCAAGGTTCGCCAGTTGCAGAGCGTCCATTTGCAGGAATTCGATCGCAACGCCGCGCTGTTTGGCTTTTTGCCGGGCCAGCACGAGCGGCTTTTCGGCGAAATCGATCCCGAGTACATCCTGGCCCCGTTCGGCGAAGAAGATCGCGTTGTCGCCGGTCCCGCAGCCGCTGTCGAGGACCGAGCCGGTGATCTGATCGGCGGAATCGACCAAGGGCTTCTGCGGACGCCCGAGGTCCCACGGCGGATTGCCGGCGTAGGCCGACTCAAACTGTTGGCGTTTCGTGTCGTCGTTCATTCGTCCTCCTCATCGGTTTCTCGAGGCATCCACCCGGAGTATCGGGATCGTCGAATCCGTACTGCGTGAACAGGTCACCAATGGCAGGCTCGACCGGAGAGAGCCGGTTCCACTCCGTCTGCCCTCTTGACACTTGACCGCCGGCATCAGTACCGGCTAAGGGGTCTCTCCGACAGGATCAATCGACGAATTCCGGTTCGATGAGCTTCGGTATGACCCCAGCGGCATGGCCGCGGGCGAGAAGCTCCCGCACCGCCTGCCGGCCTCGCTGGCCGAAATCGAGGGTCCAGTCGTTCACATACATGCCGACGAACTCGTCGGCCTTCGATCGGTCGAGTCCACGGCCGTAAGAGAGGGCGTGGTTGAGGGCTTCGGCTCGATGATCGAGTCCGAACCGGATGCTCTCCTTGAGGAGTCGCGTGACCTCCACGATCGTCTCGCGGCCCAGGTCCTTGCGGATGGCATTGGCACCGAGCGGAAGCGGCAGGCCGGTCTTTTCCAACCACCACCGGCCGGTATCGACGACGAGTTCGAGCTTCTGATCCGCGTAGGTCAATTGGCCTTCGTGGATCACCAGGCCGGCATCCACTTGCTGGCCGCCGGCCTGGCCGGCCTCAACGACGTTGAGAATCTCGTCAAAGGGCACAACCACGTGATTGAAATACTTGCCGGCAAACAGGGAGAGGGCGAGAAATGCCGTGGTCAAGGTACCCGGAACGGCAATCGTTTTGCCGCGGAGGTCGTCGAGCGAGAGCGACTCGCGGGCGACAACCATGGGACCGTAACCGTCTCCCATGCTTGCCCCGCAGGGGCAGAGCATGTAGAGATCGCTCAGGTGGGCATAGGCGTGGAGGCTGACGGCCGTCAATTCCAGTTCGCCGGTGAAGGCGCGGCGATTGAGGGTCTCGATGTCGACGAGTTCATGCTCGAATCGGAACCGCCCCGTATCGAGCTTGTTCTTGGCCAGGGCATAGAACATGAAGGCATCGTCGGGATCGGGACTGTGGCCCACGCGGATGAGTTGTCGGGAGTCGTTCACGGG
>CAYSCH010000668.1:0-248 GCA_964429355.1 uncultured Planctomycetaceae bacterium
GGCCGGGGAACTGGAGGTCGTGGAACTGATGCCGCGGCGAATTCCGGTTGCGACCGTCCAGGCGATCCGCCAATACATCGCCTCGCCGCCGAACATCGAGAAGCCGGCAGCCGGGGAATCCGTGGTTGAGAAAGAAGTCACCGAGATCGAGCTGCAGCGAATGCGGTTGGCGACGGCGGAAGCCCAGGCCAACGCGGCGGCCCAGCAAGCCGCCCTGGTTGATCGGCAGATGGAGTTGGCCGCGATCC
>CAYSCH010000668.1:258-2167 GCA_964429355.1 uncultured Planctomycetaceae bacterium
CGGCAGCCGGTGCCTGCGGCAGGCGTGACTCAACCGCAACCGACGCGACCGAACCCGCAGCCAGACCACGAGGCGGCAGCGGTGGCGGTCAGCCAGGAGATAGACGCGAAACTGGCCGAGGGGGCGAGGTTGGCGGCGGCAACGCCTCCGGCGGACAAGCCAGCGATGCCGGGCCCTTTGGAGCGGGCAGCCAGTGCGTCTGGTGCGGAGAGCGGCACGACGGCGGCCCCGAGTTCTGCGACTGATTACCGGGTCGAGCGGTTCAGGTACCTGCTCCGCACCTGCGGCATCGAGCCGGAGAAGATCCAGGCCGCCATGGGCCAGCACGGCGCCAACCGGTTCACCGAACTGGACGAGGCAAAGCAGGAGGCCTTATTGGAGGCGATGCGGAAGGCCGCGGACGCGAAGGCCAGCCAGCCAAAAAACTGACAGAGCCCGACCAGTGGCCCCCGATCTCGCACTGGTCGCCGAGGTTTCTCCCGCTGGTCGAGCGATACGGCAGCCAGCGGGTCTATGAGATCGGGATTCAGACGATCGGCTGGCCACCGACAATCGACATCTCGGCCGGCCGGCAGTGGGTTACGACTCAAGAGTTTCAGCAAATTCAACAAGCATTGGAAAGCGAAAGGGTAAACACATGAGTATGGGATTCGACCCGACACAGGCACCGTTTGACGATGGTTCAGGCTTCCCCATGGACGACATCGACCCCGACAAGCCGGGCAGCGGTGGCGGTCAGCTTCCGGAAGGTAGCTACTGCATAGGGATCACGGAAGTGATTCTGAAGAACGACAAGGGCAGCACGGAGGTGAAGTGCGAGGTCGTTGCGGCAAAGGATCAGAATATGATCGGCCGTACGCACACCGAATACCTGCGGTGGCCCAAGGCCGATGGAAGCGATGTCGGCAACCGGATTGCCAAGGAGCAGTTGCTGGCGTGGTGCTATGCCGCGAAGACGACGAGCCCCGAGGAGATTAAGGCCAGGCAACAGGCCCGCCATGGATTCAGTTCGGCATGGCTGGAAGCGATGGTCGGCCGATACGTCCTCGTTGTCGTGAAGTACGATCCGTACACGGACGCAAATGGGGTCGCGAAAAATCCGTCCAAGATCGATGGGCGGGTGTGGGCCATCGACAATCCGAAAGGAAAGGGCATCCCGGGCTGGGTGGACGTGGCCAGCCAGCAGAGTCAACAGACTCAGCAGACGACTCCTCCGCCACAGCAGCAACAGCCCCCAACTGATCCATTTGCCGGCCTCGTGTAACACACCGCCACAGGTGGGCGGCGGCGTGGTTGTTTGGGGCCATCCTTCTCCACGCCGCCGTTTTTCTCTTTCAGACAAATAGTCACAAGGACCAAGGTGTGTTTACAACTGATTCCCGAACAGAAAAGTTTCTAGATTCTATCGGCGTAAAATGGCATTATTCAAATGCCATCACGTTCGGAGAGCTTAGTCCGATATGGGACACAACCAACCTCGGCAGGTCACAGGTTCAGGTGGACGGTGCGATTAATGAATACGGGATTCTGATGGATCGCGGATCAGCGGCCCCGGCCCCAACCCTCTGGAAGAGCCCGAAACGAATCTTTGAAGTTCTCGACGGCATACAGCGATTACTCGCAGAACGCGCGAGAAAACCAGTCTCGTTTTCGGCCTACATTGTCGAGAGCGATTCCCAGGCGATGGTTGCGAAAATACGCGTGTTCGCCAATTACCGGTTGCAGGGAGGTTACCAGGAATCCTCGGAGTGGACCCTGGAGCGGGCTATAGAACTGCTGGTGAACGGAGGAGTCATGAGCCTGGAGGAAGTCGCCGACATCGGCGGCTGGTCTGCCAGCACTGTGCGGGACAAAAAACAGGTTATCGACTTCCGACAAGCGGTGTGTGGCGTAGGGGGGCCAGAACGCA
>CAYSCH010000669.1:0-2164 GCA_964429355.1 uncultured Planctomycetaceae bacterium
AGAAGTGTGCCCTGTTCCGGCAGCACCGCCCTTACCGGCTCGGGCGGGAACTCAAAGTGGGAGCAGTTGGTCCCCAGGCTCGCCTTGATCCCCGTTAGCGGTCCAGGTCTCCAACGACCATCTTGACGGCCGATTCATAGGGGAAGCTGACGTAGTTCTTGAGACTCGACCGCTGCATCCGCAGCTGGGCCGCAACCGACGGATCGTTTGCCTCCGCCAACTGCTTGTCGAATTGGCCCGCCAGATCTGTGATCGTCTGGCGGCCCTCCTCGTAGCCGTCCCTGGCGACCGCTCCCAATTCGTCGACCACGGCATCCAGACGCCGCAACTGATCTTCGGTTCCTGCCGGCTTGCTCTCGGCAATCAGGCCTACGAACTGCCTGATCTGTCCCGCCCATCGCAGAATCGCAGTGCGATCATCCGCCGTGGCGTTGGCGGCGGGATCGTGGATCCGGCGGACCAATTCTTCCAGGCTCATTTCAGGCCTGGGACCGGATACATGGTACACACCAAGGCACCACAGCCAGGCGCGAGCCTGGAGTGCGACAAGGCTTTCGGGATGGGCGAGAAGGATCGTCTGGAACTGCCGAGTCGCCCCATCGCGGTCACGGTTCTGCATGAGGAGCAGCCCGTGAAGGAGATCGGGCTCGACTTCCTCACCGCACAACTCTTTTGCGGCGGTGTAGCGGGCAAATATCTCCGACGACTCCGGTTGGCGAACCGAGATCAAGGCCGCCAGTTTCAGAACGGCATCCTTGGCTTCGGCGCTCAGCCTCGGCGCGGAATTGTCGGGCAGAGCCAGGGTGGGAGTCTGCCTGGCGCCCAGGGTCGCTTCTGCCGCCTGCATTCTGGAGCGGAGGAATGAGAACAGTTCCGCAACCTCGAGACGCTGGTCTCGATTGGCGTCGGCATCGCCGGAGTACGCCTCGTTGAGGTAATACCCGAACAGCCCGCGGCTGCCGCTCGGGTCAACCCGGCCTTGCTGGCCCACCGCGGTGCTGGCGATCACCGTGACGGTCCGCAGGGCCGCTTGTCCCCGTGGCCCTACGAGGGTCGTGAGCACTTCGCTGGCGGAGGGCTGGCGCTTGGGATCGGCGGACCATGCCGCCTGGCAGCAATCCAGCAGGACCAGTTTTTCGTTGGCCGGACACGCTTCCAGCAGGTCGATGAGCCATTGCAGGGTGGTGTCGTTTCCTTCGGGATGAGCTGGATCGAAATCCACCGTGACCAGGTGGACCTTGCCGCCGTCGTCGACAAAGCCGTGCCCTCCGAAATAGACGGCGACCGAGTCGCCCGGTTCGGGGCCGGGCTCGGTCAACAACTGAACAATTCCATGCTTCAACTGGAGGGTTGTCGGATCGATGAGCAACCGGCATTGTTCCTGGGGGACCTGGAAGCGCGCGGTCAATGTCGTGGCGAGGGCTCGTGCGTCGCCTGGAATGTGAGCCAGTGAGGGCAGTGCGGCATCACGGTACAATCCCACACCGACCACGATCGCCCAGCGGTGCCGGTCGGCAGGCCGGGTGGCGGCGACTTTGCGGGCCGTGGGGCGATCGCGATCCAGCGATTGGTGAATCACCTGCACGCGATCGCCGCGTCGAAGCTGCCGCAGCGACGACTTCTCTGCATTCAGAACGACGGTCGTCGCGGCATCGATCAGGAAGGGAGTCACGTGGGTATCGTTGTCGCGCCGGATCGAAAGAACATGGGCCTGTTCCACGACCCCTTCGACCGTGCCGTCTTCCACGGCCGTGCGAAGGGCGTCGAGCCTAACCAGTCGCGAGTCGTGTTCCAGGTTCACCTCGTCGCCCGGTTTGAGATCCGCCACGGAGAAAGGTTTTTCCTGAAGACTCGCCAGGCCGTTGACCGTCACCCGGCAATGGTCGTCGAAGGGGAGGTTGAGGGTGACGTCTCCCTCCTTTGCCTTGACGATCAGTTGACTCTCCGCCAGGTCGACTTTGGCAACGATTCCCTCGGTGCGGACGATTCGATCGATGGCCAGCTCGGTGGCTTCCCACTCGGATTGGATCTCGAGGCAACGGACGTGGGCGCGGTCTCCGGGTGCCAGATCTTTCAGAGCGATCCGGCGTTTTTCGAAGGTTTCCTTGGCGTTGAACAGGATGGTGATCGAATCGGACACGAAGATATGGATCGGCTCATCGGC
>CAYSCH010000670.1:0-2163 GCA_964429355.1 uncultured Planctomycetaceae bacterium
GGGCAAGCACGACGATGAACGCCCGGTTGATCTTGCCCTGCGTGATCTGGCGGGCTACGGCCTGGACGATCTCGGGCGAATTGAGAAACCGATGGAAGTTCTCCAGCACCAAGAGAGCCGAACTATCGGGGGCAGCCAGGGTGTTGATCGCTCGAATCGCGGCCAATGGGTCATTGCCTCCGGCGTCCGCGGGCTGCTCGGTGCCGGGGACTTGCAGTCCCTGGTCAATGTCCCAAATCGCCAGCCGCCAGTTTTCTTGCTGGCAGAGTCGGCCGATCTCGATCACGGCATCCTCGTGTTCGTGGCTTTCGATCCAGATCCCGGTAAAACAGGCCGAGATGTATTCTTTCAATCGCTCAGTGAGCGTCATGGGTGTTGATCTCCTATTGGGGAAAACGCGAAGGGTTTGTGAGCAGATCCCTACTGACCAAAAGGACCGTAGTTTTGAAGGCTGGACGCGGCTTACCGGGCGCCGGCCATCAGTTGCCGCATCGCCTCCAGCCAGGAGCGGATTTCGGCCTGCGGATCCCGCCCGGCAAGGCGCGCGGGAGTCATCCGCTGGGCGGCCGGTCGGTTGAGCCATTTTTTGACCCGATTGCGGCGGCGAGTCTGCTTTCGACGTGGCAGCTCTTCCCAGACTTCGTCCGGGTATTCCCGCCCGTGGGCCTGCCGGGCGATCAGATCGGCCACGTCGTCATCGTCGCCGAAATGGACGTTCACTCCTCCAGCTTCCAGAATCGCGGCCGGGTGCAGGTAGTTTTCGAGAGATCGTTTGCTGGTCACGACCGCCTGACAGCCGGGCCGCTGATTGACTACGTTGGCCAGTTGCTTGCGCAGATCAGTCTCTGGAGCGTCTTCTCGGTCGTAGAGATGAAACTCAGGTTTACCGAGCGGGCTCAGTCGGTCGGTCCAGAGCTTCAAATCCACACCACCAAACGGCACGAAGACCAGTTCTCCGCGGTGCTCCATGGCACCCAGGTCGGGAAGTCCCGGTTCGTGGGCGTGAAGCATGGCGCTGATGGCTCGCAGAAACGCAATGTCGTGCACGCCCTCGACGACAATCAGCAGTTTGAGGTTATCTCGGAAAGCGGGACGAAGCTCTCGGGCTCCCGGGCGAATCGATCTCCACCGCAAGAGGCGGGCCAATCGCGCCCGCCAACGCGCATAACGCGACATGGCAATCTCCACGGGTGATGAACAGTGGCCGAGTGAAGAGAGACAGAACTTGCCGGTCAGTTCTGCTGCCGGTTTTGGGCTTCCGTCTCGGCAGCGTGGTAGAATTCCGGCGTCAGCCGGTCACCGCTGCGGTGGCCGAGGGCCAGTTCGAGAATCCGGCTCGCGTCCTGGCACGACCCACCGGCAAAACCCTTGGTCTGGACTGTCGTCTCGCCGCTGGGCTTCACAAGGATGGTGATTGTCTTCGTCATACGGCTCCTCCCTCGACGTTCACGACGAGCTTGATCGAGCCGTCCGAGAGGGCCTGCTCGGTCAGCGAGTGCCCTTTCTTGCGCGCCTCGATACGGCACTTTTCGATTGCGTAGGCCTGAACCAGGGCGTCCAGTTGTTTCTGGTCGCCCCAACGGCCGCCAAAATTGTCGTACTGGACCTGGCCGCTGGCCAGGTCGCAGACCAGCGGGTACTGCCAGTCGGGCAATTGCACGATAAGCCCTTCGGCTTCGCCGCTGAAGAGTCTGGCTTTCCCGTGGACGGGCGTGGCCAAGTTCAGCCGCCGACAGGCAGCCTGGACGGCCGCGACGTCCCGGATCTCGGTCCTGATCGTAACAATGTGACTCAAAAGCGTATCCTCCTTGGTGTCGGAGTAGATTCAAAGTCCACAGAATCGCTCAAAACGGAAACTCGCTGGCTTCAGGATGATCGGCCGCATCGTCACCAATCGTAGTGGTCACTGACGGCTCGAACGGCAAGTGCTCAAGCGGCAACTGTGGGCCAATGCCGAGCAGCATGGGACGGTCCGAGACGATCTCCTGGACGAGCAGATCGGCCAGTTCGGCGTCACAAGGCCCCTGATGCTGCAGGGCCCACAGCAGGTAAGCAGCCAGGCCGATGGGTGCCAGCGACGCCACCGTGACGCCAAGGCAGGTCAGCGTTGCCCCAAAAAGGGAGTCCCAATAGCGCTGCCGGGCGATCTCACGCCGCTCTCGG
>CAYSCH010000671.1:0-2113 GCA_964429355.1 uncultured Planctomycetaceae bacterium
TCAGGTCGGCCTGGCCATCGTGATGATCAACACGCTCAAATGGCACAAGATCATCCACAACCGGCTTGAGCCGATGACCCCTCAAACCGGCCGCCTGAGGCAGGCCATTTGACCCTAACGGCCGCACGCCCGACTGTCCGGGGTTTCGCCGGGCTTCCTCAAGAGTTGACCCCCTACGGACGCGCTACGGGAAGTCCGCATGTTAATCAAAACGACTTCCGACCCCTTTGCGCGTCCCCAACCGCAATTCCATCCGCAACTCAGTCTGTGAGGTCAAAGAAGGCTTCTCTGACGCCAAAGTCACCGAAAGCTCCGGCGTTGAAGAGGCTTGTGCGCAACGCCTGCCAGTCTTCTTCAGTGCGGCCGGACACTTCGACCGCCCACTGGTGGCACAGTGGGTAATCCGATACCGAGATTCTGTCTTGCGATTGGCTCTCTCTCTCGATGAACTCACCAAGATGAACGAATTCTGATCGCGACAATCCTGTCTTTCGCAAGAAGGAATCCGTCTCATCACCGCACTCCCGTCTCTGCAAGTTGGCCAACTGCATCTTGTCCTGCGCCATCTGTTTTGGCTTCTTCTTACCTGGCAGATCGATAATACGCTTCAAGAGTCTAATGGCAGCGGAAGTGTCGCCGAGAAGACTTTGCACATTCAGCAGTTCGCGGAGCACGGATTCGTTGTCCGGTTTTTCAGCCGAAAGTGTGATAAGGTCCTCGAGAATACCCTTTGGTAGTGGCTGCGGCTCCTCGTTTTCATCCAGCAAATCCCAATGGCGAATCCAGGGAATCAGTTCTTTCCTAATTTGGGCTAGATGTCTAGTCACTTCCCATTATTCCTCATCTAGCGAGGTTTATTGCAGGTCCCCATCCCATCATGGCTGTGCTGAAGCTTATGAAGGTCTTTACCCTGCAGGAAGGTTTCACTGTAATCGTGTCCCTTGGCAGCTTCTCTACCCCTGGGGTGTGCCAAGTCATAGCCGCTCGTTTCCCGGTCAAAGCCCATCTTCCTTGCCGTTTCAGACGTTCGACTGGAGTCGGGAAGTCGAATCCTTTTGGCTTGGCCCAGTCTTATTCGTCTGAGTTCGTTCTCAATCCACCCCCGAACTCTCTTCGGTTGGTTCAGGTTAGTACGGAGGTTGCGCAGAACCTCCTGTTGGCCGGCATAACTGCGTTTGCCTTGCGGACAAATCGTTCCATTATGGACGAGGACGCCGTCGGCACCTATATGGTATACGTGTTCGGTTTGGATCTCAAGGTTGTAGACCGGTTCCATGCCGGCACGTGGCACGGCCGCGACGAGCCGTGCCGTGCCGTGGAGGGTGCGAAGACGCTCGCCAATTTCCAGTTCGTCGGCACGAACAAACTCCTGCCGGTCCTCGCTCCAGAACGGGTGGTTGGCCGTGGCGCCGATCGGCTCGGCAAGGCCCTCCACGTGGAGATCGAGAACCTGGGCCGAGGCGTGGCGGAACGTGCCGGTGACCACGCGCCCCGGGCCGGGCGGGATCGGCGGGCAGGGACCGATCGCAAGAACCGTGGCGTGGCCGTCGATGCCGCACTCGGGGACGGAGATCGAGACCTCGGCGCCGACCTCAGCCCGCTGGTCCTGGAGCCAGGTGACGGGCCGGAGGAGAACGACGTCGGCCCAGGTGCCGTCAGTCTTTGGGGCACGGAGTTCGAGACGCCGCCAAGTGGCTGGGTCCGGATCAGGGTCACCCCGCTCACACCGTGATGGCCTTCAGGGTCGAGCAGGGCCACCTGTCCCAAACACTGCCAGCAAGCAGGGGGCGGCGCAGAGGTATTTCGTCTCCCGTTCGATCAAGGGCAACGGTTGACGAAAATGAAGCGATCCGCAGTGAACAGATTACACCATATCGCCTTTTCAGTCAAAAACAAAGACACCCGACCCCTTTGATCGTCCCCAGGAGCGCTATCGCTTGCCACCGGCCATCTCCATCCACTCTACCTGCCGTCTGCGAAGCGAACGGATCACTTGAGGAACCGGATGCGGGAAACCTGCACGTCCGGATCTGTGGGAGCCCCGGGGTGAGCAATCACCCGGTAGAAGTCTTACCGTCCTGCCCTTCCAGGCGTGCCTGACAATTGAGACGAA
>CAYSCH010000672.1:0-1979 GCA_964429355.1 uncultured Planctomycetaceae bacterium
CGCGGAATTTATGACTCGACCCTGTTTGCCGCGCCGTTCGACGTCACCGCTCCGCGATACCGTTCGTCAATGGTCGGTTTCGTCCTGAGTTTCGGGTTCATTGTCGGGTCCACCGCGCCCTGGTTGCTGGGCGCGATCAAGACGCGGTGGGGCCTCGAACCGGGTATCACGCTGCTGGGGGCGGCCTACGTGCTCGGCGGCATCGCGGCCTTGGTCGCCCTGTACGCGTTCTTCCACCGCGATTACGTGCCTGAAGAACTCCTGGAGGAACCATCGGTATGAGTTCACTCGAAGGAAAGCTGGCCCTGGTGACCGGCGCCGGACGAGGTATCGGCCGAGCGATCGCCATCGACCTGGCGCGAGCCGGGGCCGATGTCATCGTCAATTACAGCCGCAGCCGGGAACAAGCCGAGAAAGTTGCCCGTCAGATCGAAGCCATGGGCCGCCGGGCCCTTGCGATTCAGGCCGATGTCTCGCAGAAGGCCGACATCGATCGGATGTTCGACACGGTCGAAGCCGATTTCAGGCCGGTCAATATCCTGGTGAACAACGCCGGCATCGAGCCGCGGGCCGACGTCTGCGATTTCGACGAAGCGACCTACAACGCTGTCATGGACACGAATCTCAAGGGTGCCTTCTTCTGTGCGCAACGGGCGCTGAAGAGAATGCGCGAGGCCGGCTGGGGGCGAGTGATCAATGTCTCGTCGCTCCATGAGCTCACGCCCACGGGGTTCTCGGCCTTGTACGGGATGAGCAAGGGGGGAATGGCCTTGATGATGCGAGAGATGGCCAAGGCCTACAGTCGTTACGGAATCACGATCAACAACGTCTGCCCCGGCGCGACCCGAACCGACATCAATCGCAAGGTCCTGGCCGATCCCGCCTACGAAGCCAAGGTGGTCGAGAAGATCCCGGCCGGATTCATCGCCGAACCGGAAGACATCGCCCCGACCGTCACCTTTCTGGCCTCCGATGCGGCACGGTACATCACCGGGGCATCCATCTTCATCGACGGAGGACTGTGGCTATGAGACAATCGCTACACGCGATGACGTTGGCGCTGCTCGTCGGATCGCTTGCCTGTCACGACGCACGAGCTGACGGTCCCTCAACATTCCGCCAGCTCTGGAATGATCCCGAGGTCACCGCCCGGATCGAACAGGACACCGAACAGTACCGCAAGGCGGATGCCGTGCTGCAGGTGGTCGATTCCCAGGGGACCTCGATCCCCGACGCCAAGGTCACTATCGAGCAACAGACTCACGAGTTCCTGTTCGGCTGCAACCTGTTCGTCCTCGACCAACTCCAGTCCCCGGAACTCAACGCAAAATACGAAAGGGCCTTTACGCGGATTTTTAATTTCGCCACGATTCCCTTCTACTGGGGCGATCTGGAGCCGGAGCAGGGCAAGCCAAGGTTTGCGGAAGGGTCGGCCTACGCCTGGCGTCGTCCGCCGCCTGACCGATTGCTCCAGTGGTGCCAGGCAAACGGCATCACGGCCAAGGGGCACGCCTTGCTGTACGCAAAGAACATGTTCATGCCGGAGTGGACGGTTCGCGACAACCCTGAAGCGTTCATGGAACAGGCTCGCAAGCACATGGCGGAACTTGCCGGGCGCTACGACGGCAAGATCGCCGTGTGGGACGTGATCAACGAGGAGATTCCCCGGGTCGCCAATCTTGCCGAGTGGCACGCCGTTCCCGACGACTACTCGCTGCAGTGTTTCAGGGAGG
Source organism: uncultured Planctomycetaceae bacterium (assembly GCA_964429355.1). Lineage (GTDB taxonomy): Bacteria > Planctomycetota > Planctomycetia > Pirellulales > Thermoguttaceae > JAAYAY01. The sequence continues at coordinate 1,734 of CAYSCH010000672.1, forward strand.
CGGATCGGCTGTTTCCCAAGGACGTGAAGCTGTTGATCAATGACGGCACGAGCCAGACCCACGTGACGACCGACCTGTGCGAGGCGAACGTCAAGAAACTGCTCAACGCCGGGGTCCGCGTCGACGGCATCGGCATTCAGTTCCACACGTACGGCAACAGCTTCGTCAACGGCAAGGTCTTTCCGCCAAAGCAGTTGATATCCACCTACGATCGTCTCCGGCAATTGGGCCTCAAGTTGTACATCA
>CAYSCH010000673.1:0-1967 GCA_964429355.1 uncultured Planctomycetaceae bacterium
GAGTTTCCCACGGGCATGGATGTGCACTGCCGGTGGTTTTGTTAGCGGCTCTAAAATGATCCGGAGCGTCAGAGCCCTATCCCCGAGGGCTGCCCATCGCACATCCAGCCCAAGGATCGCCATGTATCCACGTTGATCGTCTCCGTGAAGAAGTGGACGCTTGCATCGCCCAGCAAGCCGTTCACGCCTCCCGGGTGCATGCTGCGGGCGGCCACGTTGTTCGTCGTGGACCACACCCCCACGCAAGGCAGGTTCATCTGCGGGACATTATTGTGGGCCTCGCAGAAGCTGGGGTACGGAATCGATTCGTCCGGAATGTTTGTGTTCGGAGTGAGTTGTACGTGGAGAAACTGGCGTCCGGCACGCGCCGTCCACGGCGAACCCCGCGAGTCCCCGTCATTGATGCCTTTGAGATACTCCGCGAACACGAGCGTGTTGCTCGTGCCGTCTGTGAACTCCGCGAAGTTGGCAGCGCGATTGTAGCGGAAGACGCCTTTGCGGAGGGGATTGAAAGCTGGGGAGTTCGAGGCCTCATCGAGCACGTCCTGCTCGTTCATGCCCGAATAGATACCCAAGTAGTTGGTCTTGAACAGGTGGGCGCCAAACGCCGGACCGACACCGAATTTCCCGCCCCGGCTGTCGCTCGGGCAAAGAAAGCTTTCGACCCCCACATTCTGAACGCTTGCCGGAAATACGGTATTCGGGTGACTGTCCCAGGGGTACACCCTTAATTTGAGTATCGGGGCGAGCCCGTCATACAAGGCCTGCTGTTCGCAGAAGGGAAGGATGGCCATCAGGTAGTTTGACCACTGCGGATAGCCCCATGGGAGTGGGTAGCCAACCGTGCCGATTGGGAAGCTCTTGTGAGTGTCGTGGTAGTTGTGCAACCCCAACCCGATTTGCTTAAGGTTGTTTGAACACTGCGACCGCCGCGCGGCCTCCCGCGCTGCCTGCACGGCCGGCAGCAACAGCGCGATCAGTATCCCTATGATCGCAATCACGACGAGGAGTTCGACCAGCGTAAAGCCTTTCCGACACTTGCTCGGCATCATACACCTCCTGGTGGAACACACCATAGAGTAGAGTAGAGTAGTAAAAGACCGATATAACCGACTCCTTGATCCGAAAAAAGAAACACGCCGGCGTCCACCAGCGTCCTCTTCGCCTTACTGCCCCTTGATGTAGTGAATCTCCATGGTTCTTTCAGTGAATCGTCAACGGCCTCGCACCACGCCCGGCCGTTTCTCTCGCGCATTCTTCGGTCTCTTCTCTTTTCTCTGCTTCCCGGAGCCGCTCCGTGAGTTCGTCCATATGGGTCCGGATCGCGGCTTCGGCCGCCTCCGGATCTCGAGCCCGGATGGCACGGGTAACGGCCAGGTGAAGATTCAGGCTGTACTGGCACAGACGCGGCGATGCAGTGGTCCGCACCATTCCTTCGAAAATCAACTCCTGGACGACCCGCATCACTTCGAGCATGGGCCGGTTGCCGGCAAGCTCGACAATCCGCAGGTGAAACGCCAGATCGCGACGCATCGCCTCGGCATTGTCCAACCCGACCACGTCGATGGACCGGCAAAGCGACTCCAGTTCGTCGACTTGCTGGTCCGTGGCCAACTCTGTGGCGCGGCGCACCGCAGGCGCCTCGATGGCCGTGCGAAATTCCGTGAACTGGATCAGTTCCTGGGAGGAAATTGTCAGCGCACTGCGGAAAAGCTTGACACAGCCCATCAGCATGTCGGCCTCGGCGACGTACATCCCCCGGCCATGCTTCACCGTCAGCAGACCGATCGTGCGAAGCTGCCCCACGGCCTCGCGGAGCACGGAGCGGCTGACGCCCAGTCGCTTGAGCAGTTCCGGTTCAGTGGGAAGCCGGTCGCCAGCGACAAGACCCTCTCGTTCGATCGTCTCGCGGATCCGTTGAGCGACCGCATCGACCAACGACGTCTTTCCAACCTTCTGAGAATTCC
>CAYSCH010000674.1:0-1967 GCA_964429355.1 uncultured Planctomycetaceae bacterium
GAAGGCAACACGGTGATGGATTTTGATCCCGAAGAAGCCGCCAAAAAGATGTCGGCCTACGAAATCCAGGACAAGCAAATAAGCGACAAAATCGAGCGTGACCGCACGCTGTACGCGACCGTCATTGACCGGCTCAGGGAAATCAACCTGATCAAGGACTACGGCGGATACCTCACCGAGATCATTTCGCCCGTCCAACGGGCGGAGAAGCCCAGTTGGCCCGTCCTGCCCCTGGTGCTCGCCCTGGGCGGCATCTGCGGTCTGTTTCTCGGCAGCGGCCTGGCCTACCTGGTCGAACTGAGCGACAAGACCTTCCGCAGCCCGGAAGAACTCCACCATGCCCTCCGCCTGCCCATCATGGCCCACATTCCCGGCGCCGAGATCAAGCGGAAGAAGCGTCGCGCCGCTCCGTCGGCCAATGGCCAGCCGGTCATCGACCCATCGGTCGTGACGGCCCATCGGCCGGCCTCCCGCTTCGCGGAAGTCTTCCGCGGCCTGCGAACGGCCCTGCGATTCAGTGCCACCGGTTCCGACTGCCGCGTGATCCAGGTCACCAGTGCCAACCCTCGCGACGGCAAGACCACCGTGGCCGCCAACCTGGCCGTCTCCTGGGCCCAGGCGGGCAAACGGGTCCTGCTGATCGACGGCGACCTTCGCCGGTCCCGGATCGACGCGACCTTCGGCATCAAGGCGGAAATCGGCGTCGTCGAGGTCATTTCCGGGGAGGCCGAGCTGCTCGACGCCACGGTCCCCTCGGGGGTCGAGAATCTCTGGATCCTCCCCTGCGGCCAGCGGCCGTCGAACCCGGCCGAGATCCTTTCCAGCCGCGAGTTCGAGCAGCTTGTGGCCCTGGTCCGGGAGCACTACGACCTGGTGATCATCGACAGCCCGCCGGTCCTGGCGGTCTCCGATCCCTCGGTCATTGCACCCCGTGTCGACGGCGTGCTCCTCACCGTCCGCATCACCAAGCATGGCCGTCCCGAAGTCCTTCAGGCCCGCGAAGTCCTTGCCAGCCTGGACGCCAAGATCCTGGGGATCGTGGTGAACGGCTCCGGCAAGAAAGTCGGCTACGGCTACGGCTACGGCAAAGGCTACGGCTACGGCAGTGGCTACGGCTACGGCTACGGTTACGGCTACGGCTACGGCGGCCGCAGCGGCTCCGGCAACGATGACATGAATCACTACTACGGCGCCGAGAAGGAAACGGCAAAAGCCTAGGAAGAAGAAGAGGACAGAGGACAGGAAGTTGGAGTACAGGCTTTAGGAACGGCGAATGAACGAACGTCTTTTCGCGGATCGTCGCTTTTCGCTCCGCGAAAAGACGTGCCGGATCCTCAGCCTGCCGTATCGTCAACCCGACGCGTAAGCGAGGACAGAGGACAGAGGACAGAGGACAGAGGTCAGAAGCATGATCGTTTAACGCCCAGCCGCAGGCGCCGGCAATAACGCCCTTTAACGCGGCAAGAGTACGACAGCATGTTTTCGCCCCGAAGGGGCAACAACATATCAGCCCAGGGCAACGCCCTGGGTGGGGATTGCATAGAACCTCCTTCGCCCTGAAAGGGCACGATCAGAGGTCAGAGGTCAGGGAGGACAGCGGCGCAAATAGAGATAATCATCGATGCAAATCAATTCTGCGAAGGAACTGACTGTTTATAACAAGTCGTACGCCCTCGCCATGGAAATATTCCCAATGACGAAGACCTTCCCCAAGGATGAGCAGTACAGCCTCACCAGCCAAATCCGGCGATCGTCGCGGTCCGTCTCCATGAACCTGCGGGAGGCTTGGGCCAAGCGACGCTATGAGGCTCACTTCATTAGCAAGCTGACGGATTGTGACGGTGAAATTAACGAGACGGACACAGCTCTGGATTTTGCCAGAGATTGTGGATACATCACCAGCGACCAACATGCGGAACTGACCGCCAAATGTACAGAAGTCCGCCGAATGCTCGGCTCGATGATCA
>CAYSCH010000675.1:0-1919 GCA_964429355.1 uncultured Planctomycetaceae bacterium
CCCGACCCCATCCGGCTCGCGATCTGTTGATTTATGGTTCGGCGAAGTGCGGAACGGCGAAACCCCCACAAAGAAATGGCGCCGCACTCGGCGAGCCGCCGGTTCGTTGGCCCCCTGCGGTCCCCCAGTTGATCCACACGCCGTGAGCAGGCTGCGTTCGGGACACGATTTCCTCGCGCGCAGCCCCCCCAAATCACCTATCCACTCAGTTTGATCGCCCTGCTTGCGTCCTCCGCGCGCAGTACCGCCACCTTCGCGATCAGTTTCTTCAGATTGTAGGCCGTGCAGACCCAACACCACTCCGTCCGCACCTTCTCCAGGCCCCGCAGCAGGAACCGCCGCACCGCGAGGATGCTCTTGATGATCGCAAACGGCGTCTCGCCGATGTGCATCCGCCGATGGTACGTGCGCTTGCCGGATTCGCTCTGCATCTTGGCATGCATCCGCTCTCGTGCAGGCTCGTACCCATCACGACTGATCGTCCGGCCCCGGGTGGCTTTGGGGTCCAGACATTCCCCGGCCAGCGGGCAACCCGCACAGTCCTTGCAGGCGTAGATCCGCAGGGTCTTCTGCCCCTGCGCGGCGTCGTACTTCTTGGTCTCCCGATAGGGCATCGCCTTGCCCATCGGACAGTAATACGTGTCTGTCGCCTCGTCGTACACAAAGCAGCACTTGTCCAGCTTCTTCTTGCCGTTGCGGGGCAACCCGGCCCGGTCCGCCTCCGCGACCGGCTGCCGTGGGTCCTCACGCAGGGCCGGATTGCCCGGCTGAGGCGAAGGCGACTCAACCGGCGTGTAGAACTCCACCTGCCGCTCTTCCATCCCCTCCAGGTTGGGCCCCGTTCCGAAAGCCTTGTCGGCCGCAACGCTGCCCGGCTTCTGCCCGAAGTCCTCCTTGATCCGGTCCACGCTGGTAAGAAGTTCGTTGTGCTCGTTGGGCCCCGCGATCACATCACAGTCGATCAGGTAGTTCGCCGCTCCGTCCGCCGCCGCCAGCGGCGTGTAATTCGGGGCATAGCCGCCTTCCTTGTTGGGCATCACCGTCGAATCCGTGTCCGCCTTGGGCAGTTGGGCCGGGCTCTTGATTCCGTCCTTCTTCCGCGCTGCGTCGGCCTCCTGCAGCCTGGCCAGCAACTCCCGAAGCTTCTCCTGGCGTCGCTTCACGTCGGCCAACTCGGGCGGCAACTCCCGCGGCGTCTCGCCGAACAGCATGGCGTCCGCCTCATCGGCCGCCTCGGCCTCACTTAGCATCTCCTCGACCTGCGTCGCCAAATCGTCGAGTGTCGCCTCGATCCTCTCGGCGGTCCACGTGCGAAGCCGGCTCGCGTCCGCCTTCACCCGCGTGCCGTCGAAAGCGATTTCCACCAGTTGGACAAGCCCCAAGCTCATCGCCAGGCGGCCGAGGTCCTTGAACAACTGCTTCAGAGGCTTCTTGAACTTCGTGCGGAATTTGCAGAGCGTGGTGTGGTCAATCGTGCGTCCCTCGGCCAGCCAGATGAAGTCGATGTTGTGGCCACAGGCGTACTCCAATTGCCGGCTCGACCGGATTCGCCGCATCAGCCCATAGAGAATCACGCCCGCCATCACCCAGGGGGGTATCGGCGGCTGCCCGCGACGGCCGTCGTACTCCTGCTTCCAGGCAGACCAGTCCTGGGCACGCAGAATCTCGTCGAGCAGGCGCACCGGATGGTTCTCGCTGATCGAGTCATCGAGCGTAGGGGAGAACAGAAGAATCTGATCCCGTGCCAGCGGAGCCTTCGCCCAGTAGTCCATCACTTGCGTCCCTTCGTTACCCCAGCCGACCGGTCGCTGCCATTGCTGCTGATAACTATACCCCATTAGGCCCTAGGCACAACCACCCCAACAGGTGGCGCGATTGATTAAATCAACAGATCGCTCGTCCGGATGGTGAGAGGGATT
>CAYSCH010000676.1:0-1914 GCA_964429355.1 uncultured Planctomycetaceae bacterium
AGGTGGCGCGATTGATTAAATCAACAGATCGCTCGTCCGGATGGTGAGAGGGATTAACAGCTAACGCACTGCCATAAAAAACACCTTGCTTGCCGTCCCCCGCCGCGTCGCGGCGGGGGACAGCAAGCAGACAGAAAGGTGACGGCTCACCCTTAGCCATCAATCGTGGCTTCCATTGGGCAAGCCCCATGGCGGCCTCTTTGGCTGAAAACCAGCGCCACCTTGCGACGGGAATCTTTCACCGAACTCACAAACCACGCCCTTTGCTGCGATCAGGGACGTGCCACCCTGGGCGAGCACGGGGGTATCATGGATGGTGGTTTGTCCATGACGAGAGGAACCAAGCGCGGGGCAAGCCCACGCGGCTATCATGCGTGGTGACGTGTCGGCGGCGAAGGACTGGTGTCACAAACCACGCCCTTCGCTCTCACTCAGGGACGTGCCACCCCGGTGGTCAAGTTGTTCATGAGCGCACACTACGGCGATGTGGGCGATCAGTGGTGCACGTCGGGCCTCAACCGATCTTCGGCGGAGTCATCCACTTCAACTGCTGGTCGACCTTGTCGTGGAGGCGGTACTTGCGAACGTGTCTTTCGACCGGTTCGCCGAGGATCTCGATCTTGGCCATGTCGGCCTCTCCCATTCCGGCCCGGGCACAGTAGGTGAGATAGCCGACCTGGGCGAAATCGATCCCCATCAGTTCCACGCCCACTCGATCGGCCGCCAGCCAATCGGGCGAAACCACGCACACTCGCTGGTCCACAGGATCTCCCCACCCCGGCCCGTTGCCTTCCATCCCTTCGTAGCCGTCGTTGACGGCCAAGTGGGGGCGAAGCTTCTGCGCCAGGGCGAACATGTTGTAGTTGATGCCGTAGATGCCGCCGCCGTGGGTGATCGGTTTCTGACTGACCGTGCCGGGCACCTGCCCCTTGCCGAAGCGGAAACCGAGATCCTTGACCGGGGCCCCGACGACGATATTCTTGAGCGACAAGGTGGCAACTACCAGGTCGTGGGTTTTGAACTTGGCCGCCGAGATGATGTAGTTCTTCTCGCGATCGAGCAGCATCTCCGAGACCTTCACCGCGTGCGGCGCGAAATCGGCCTGGTCGAAAGCGTAAACCACCTTCGTCGGCTGGGTATCGAGGTCCAGCAGTTTGACACCGTATTTCTTCGCCAGCGGATAGTAGCCGTAATTGGAGAAACCCTCTTCGGTCGGGCCGGCGCCGGCCGACTCGGCGATCACGGCCTGCTGGAGCTTGCCGATCGACTTGAGGAACTCCAGAATCCCCTCCAGGCACCTGGCGTCGGTCGCCGCCAGAGGCTTGTCGACGAGCACGTTGTTGGGCTTGACGACAATCTGGCGATCGCCGATCTCCCGGCGGATCTGGTCGCGAAAGCGGTCCATGGCCTGGAAGACGTTGTCCGCCCGATCATCTCCGGCCGTCAAGGCCACCTTTCCCCGGATGTCTTCGGGAGTCGCGGGCTCCGCCGCCAGAACCACCCTCGGCAAACAGCCGGTCATCACGGCGGCCACGCCCCCCGCGATGGAGGTCTTCAGAAATCCACGTCGATCCGACAGGCAGCAATCGTGCACGGCGAGTCTCCTTTTTGTCAACGAAGGACGGTGGCAACCGTGCCTATTATCCCCCATTCCAGATGCTCTGCCAACACCGGCCCGGCTGCTGGCCGAACCAGTCCGTTCACGTGCGACTGGGCATGGGGCCAGCGGCAGGTTGGGCTCTTCCGCTCTTCAAAACTCGGGGCGATCTCGGGCCAGGTCCTCAAGGCCACAGCAGAACCGCGCCGGGTGGTATGCTTCGCCCCTGGGTAGGGGCAGCTCAGCAGGATTTGCGTGCATCTTTTAGAGCCGATCCCAAAACTGCTGCCGCTCCTACCGTTTTCCGCCCGTGGGAG
>CAYSCH010000677.1:0-294 GCA_964429355.1 uncultured Planctomycetaceae bacterium
CTGGAATACCTGATGCTGCATCAGCAGGACAGCGTGGGATTGGTCACGTTCGACAAGAAGGTGCGGCGTTACATTCCTCCCCGTAGCCGAGCGACACACCTGCGGGCGCTTCTGGACGAGTTGAGCCAGTCCAGACCTGGACAGGAGACCGAGCTGGGCAAGGTGTTTCACGAACTCGTACCCAAGATCCACCGCCGCGGGTTGCTGATCATTCTCTCGGACCTGTTCGGCGACGTGGAAGAGCTGCTCAAGTCGCTAGCCCATTTTCGTCATGCCAAGCACGAGATCATCGTT
>CAYSCH010000677.1:304-755 GCA_964429355.1 uncultured Planctomycetaceae bacterium
GACGAGCTGAACTTTCCCTTTCGGCAATGGACCCGTTTCGAATCGCTGGAAACGCCGGGCAACCACAGGCTCGTCGATCCGGCCCACCTCCGCCATGCCTACCTGGAGAACCTGAAGACCTTCCGTGAAAGACTCACCACGGGCTGTTATCGCCACCGGATCGATCTGGTACCGATGACGACAGATCGGCCTTACGCCGACGCGCTTGCCTCCTACCTGGCCATGCGGAGGCGGCTGAAATGACGTTTCTCAACGGGATCCTTGCGATCGGCTCCGTGGCGGCCGCCCTACCGTTGCTGATCCACCTGCTCAACCGCAGCCGGTTCCGCACTGTTCCCTGGGGCGCCATGCATCTGCTCGAATCCGTCATCCGCACAAACAACCGGCGGTTCCGCCTCGAGCAACTGTTGCTGCTTCTTGTCCGCTGTGCGATTCCCGCGGTGTTGGCAAT
>CAYSCH010000677.1:830-1910 GCA_964429355.1 uncultured Planctomycetaceae bacterium
ACGGTGTTTTTGCTCGACAACAGCTATTCCATGGACGCCCGAAGCAACGGCAGTTCCCGTTTCGAGGACGCGGTGGATCAGGCCGTGGCAGTTGTCGAACAACTCGACCGGCGGTCCGATCTCTCGGTGATCGCCACCGGCGGGATCCCCGCTCCCCTTTTCGACCGTCCTCTCTTTGATCCCCGGATGATGTCCACTCGTCTGCGTCGGTTGACCGGCGGATTCGGTGCGAGTGCAACGGTCGATTCGTTCGAGGCTGGCATCGGGGTACTGGCGACGATGGCCAATGCTCGGCGTCATCTGATCCTGATCAGCGACTTCCAGGCCGCCGACTGGCAGGCGTTCTCAGCGGAAACCACCACCCGCCTGCGTAGCCAGCTCGACGCGATGCCGATTCGACCGATTCTCACGTTCCTCAGGGTGGGAGAGGAAGTGCTCGACAATGTGTCCGTCGACGCCATCAATCTCTCGCAAGGCGCCGTGGGGATCGGCCAGACCCTGCAGCTTCGAGTGGATCTGTCCAACCACGGCCCCAAGGCGTACCCCGCTGCACGTGTGCTGCTGCGATTGGACGGCAAGCCCCAGTCGGCGTCCGAGGTGGCCATGGGCCCCGACTCGGCGGCGCAGGTTCTGTTCACCTGCCGGTTCGAATCTGCCGGCTCCCATGTGGTGGAGGTGGAGGCCGACGTCGACGATCCCCTGGTCACAGACAATCTCGGCGCCGCCTCGGTCACCGTACTGGACCGGATCGAGGTACTCCTGGTAGACGGCGACTCCAGCCCAAAGCCCCTGGAAAGCGAGACCGACTTCCTCGCCGTCGCCTTGACCCCGTACACTTTCGGCCGTGTGAAGCTCACCGACCTTCTCCAAACACGAGTTCTCCCCACAAAGGAACTCGCGGAAGAATCGCTGCGAGAAGTGCGGGTTGTCGTACTCGCCAACGTCGCTCGCCTCACAGACGCCCAGCTTGCCGCGCTCGCCAACTACGTTCGCGGAGGAGGCAGCCTGCTGGTGTTCCTTGGAAACAAGATCGACATGCCCTGGTACAACGAGGCCTTCCATTCGGGTTCCGTTCTGCTG
>CAYSCH010000678.1:0-1909 GCA_964429355.1 uncultured Planctomycetaceae bacterium
AAATCCAGATACCATGAAAGAGCCGGGGTCTCCAAGAAATGTACGCTTGGGAGCGTATATAAACCCCAAGTTTACTCTTTCCAGGAGACCCCAGATGTTATACCTCGGTATCGACCAACACAAGCGGCAGTTGACGATCAATTTGCGGGCGGAAGACGGAAAAGTGGTCCTCAAACGGCAGGTCAGCACTGAGTGGGAGAAGGTTCGTGCCTTCTTTGCCGATCTTGCGGAGAAGGCCCGTCCGGAAGGCGGATTCCTGGCGATCCTGGAAGTGTGTGGCATGAATACCTGGCTGTTGGATATGCTTCAGCAATATGGGTGTCGGGAGACCGTGGTAATCCAGCCGACGGAACGATCGAAGCAGAAGACCGATCGCCGCGATGCCAGTGAACTGGCCCACTTGCTTTGGGTGCATCGACAACAGTTTCTCGACGGGAAGCATCCGCTAGGCCTGCGGCGAGTCCAGCCGCCGACCGCCCAGCAGGCCGACGATCGCCAGTTGACCGCCCTCCGGGCCCGACTGACCAAGAAGCGCACGGCCGTGCTCAACGGCATCCACAAGATTCTCCGCAAACACAACCTGGAACAATCGCAGCCGACCAAGCTGTTTCAGACCCAAAAAGTCCGCCACTGGTTGGCCGAGATGGAGTTGCCGGCGTTGGATCGGCTGGAGATGAACCTCCTTCTGCCGCAATGGGAACTGCTCGACCAGCAGTTGGAAGTGGTGGAAGCGAAGATTGCCGAACGTGCCGAGGTCGACGAGCAGGTGAAGCTCCTGGAGTCGATACCGGGCATAGGCCACTATAGTGCCGTGGCCATTGCCTCACGGATCGGCGATATCGAGCGGTTCCAGTGCCCGAATAGCCTGGCGAACTATTTTGGTTTGACGCCAGGCTGCCGCAACTCGGGCGAAGCCACCCAGCGTCTGGGCTCGATCACCAAACGCGGCAGCAAGATCGTCCGCTACCTGCTGGGGCAGGCGGTGGTCAAGGTCCTGCGATTCGACGGTGCGATGCGGAGCTGGTTCCAGCGGATCAAGAAACGCCGCGGTTCGAAGATCGGACGAGTGGCGGTGATGCGGCGGCTGCTGACGATCATTTGGCACATGCTGAAGAAGAAGGAGAAGTACCGCTACGAACTGCGGCTGAAGAAGCACCAGGAGTTTCTGGCCTTTGAAGGTTCGGTCTCAGAGGACTGAAGGTTGTGTTTTTCGGGGGCATCCCCCGAACCCCCGAAGGATTTGGCGCATTCAGCTCAAAGAGGAATGGCAGCCACGCGCAAAGAACAAGGGTGAACCGTCAGGCCCACCCTCATTCCTCTTCGAGCCCTGGCGCGGCGCTCGGGTCGGTTCCCACCGGTGCCCTGTCTTCCGCCCAGGTTACGCAAGTATAGCATGACTGAAACAAGAACCTCTTGAGAGGAACCTATCCGACTTTTGCGACGGTGTTGATTTGCCACCTGACGGCGAGCGAATCCCTGTGGCTCCACGCCAGCTCGATGTGTCCCCTGGACCTGGCCTGTTGGCCAGGCGTAATCCTGATTATGGAGCGGCGAGGAGTCCCACAGGACGGTCGAAGAGATTTCATCGGTGTCGGGCGCACTGTCGCCCGAGCGCGGACTCGCTTGACGGTCCGCGGGCGTCCACGAAGGGACGGGTTGAGGCACGGTCGCACATAGAAAAGAACGACCACACAGACCTCGCGAATGAATCCGTAACACTCGACTAAGTCGAAGCTATTCGTCGAAGAGAACCGCCTAAGTAGTTACACACCAGTCCACCCAAGAATCCTCCGCTCCATGCGGACTGCGTAGAACGTTCGCGCACAGATCAGAAAAACATGCACTCCCAAACGATAAAATCCGTGGAGACCGCCCTTGACAACGTAGGCTCTTTCAGGGAGGGGACACA
>CAYSCH010000679.1:0-1889 GCA_964429355.1 uncultured Planctomycetaceae bacterium
GACCTACGCCACCTGGTGGATCCGTCAAGCGATCACACGGGCAATTGCCGATCAGAGCCGGACGATTCGCGTGCCGGTGCACATGATCGAGACGATGAGCAAAGTCCGCACCGTTACTCGCACCCTGGTTCAGGAAAACGGATACGAGCCGAGCGTCGAGGAAACGGCGGCAAAAGCCGGCCTGACGATCGACGAGACGAGCTGCGTTCTCCAGATGAGCCGCCAGCCCCTCTCGCTCGACCAACCGGTGGGTGACCACGACGACAGCTATTTCGGCGAGTTCCTCCAAGACCATCGCGACGAAGATCCGCTCCAGGACATGAACCACGTGTCGCTCAAGGACCGGATCACCGAGGTGCTCGGCGCGCTCAATTATCGTGAGCGGGAGATCATCCGCTTGCGATACGGCCTGGCCGACGGCTACACCTACACTCTCGAAGAAGTCGGCAAGATTTTCTCGGTCACCCGTGAGCGCGTGCGGCAGATCGAGGCCAAGGCGGTCCGCAAGCTGCAGCACCCCATCCGGAGCCGCAAGCTCTCGGGTTTCCTCGATCGTCCGATAGTCGTTGCTATCGATTCCACGCTCACTCAAAGCACGACCAACTGACCCTGCCCCACTGCGATGATGCCGCAGGCGAGGCCAGGGAACGAGTGCCGGCCCCTTTCAAGATCCCCTGGGACGGACGTCCCGACTCGTGCCGGCCGGTAGACTCATTCCCACCCTCGCTCGCACGCACGATCGCACCGGAACACCTCCCGAGCGGCAGTTCACAGAACCCTTCTGGGTAAACCAGAAGGGTTCTGTTATGCGCCTCGGGCCGCAAACTGGTTCCGGGCTGGCAGGCACACCAAAAGGCAATTGCAACTCCGTCAGCCCGGATCCGGGGACCGAAACTGGTTCCGGCGGCGCTGCTACGGCCATTCTGCCCGCGGTTGGTGATCCTACCGCCCGAACAAGGAAGGGGGTAAGATAAGCCAGATCTCCGGAGGCAGCCCGTATTTCGCAAGGACGTCACGAACGACGCGAACGCCCGAATCCAAGATCCAGGAAGCCGTCCTCCATCCGACGAGCGTGACGACTCAGACGGTTTTCCGCCGGTCGAACCCATCCGAAACACAGGGCCGGCGATCGGTCGGAACCGTCCGTGCCCTTGCGGCAGCGGGAAGAAGTGCAAGAAGTGTTGCCTGAAAACGGGCCTCTACGAGCCCGATGCGAAATAGAACTGCGTGGGAGAAACGGTCTCCCCGTCGTCCGGTACTGACCAGGAAGGATGCAGAACACCATGTCCGAAGAGCCGCTTATCGCCGTATTCGTTGATTTCGAGAACCTGGCCATCGGCGTCCGCGACATGAAGGTCGGGAAGTTCCAGATCCAGTTGGTTCTCAAGCGGTTGCTGGAGAAAGGCCGGCTGGTCTACAAGCGCGCCTATTGCGACTGGAGCAACTATCCCGATGCCGTTCAGGAGTTTCATTCCAACGGTATCGAGCTGATCGACATTCCGCAGCGAAGGACGAGCGGCAAGAACAGTGCCGACATTCGCATGGTGGTCGATGCGCTCGATCTCTGCTACTCCAAGCAGCACATCGATGTGTTTGCCCTTATTTCGGGTGATAGTGATTTCTCGCCGCTCGTCTCCAAGTTGAAGGAGAACAACAAGCGGGTACTCGGCTGCGGTGCCAAGAGTTCCACATCGGATCTGCTCATCTCCAATTGCGACGAGTTTCTCTACTACGACGACCTGATCCGGGTCGCGAAAGCGCCCCGACCGGCGCCGAAGAAAGGGAAACCGGAGGAGGACAAGAAAGACGAAGCCATCGATCGGGTGCGGGCGGTTCGGCACTCTGTAGAACAGGACTCCGACCCCCTGTGGGGGTCGCCGCTCAAGCAG
>CAYSCH010000680.1:0-1876 GCA_964429355.1 uncultured Planctomycetaceae bacterium
TCGAAATCAGGTGCCGGTTTACCGGTTGTGGGTTCGAGTCCCATGCCCTCCGCTTTGAAACCAGATGCGCCGGGAGTCGCCACGATTCGCCGGCGTGTTCTATTTCTTGCCATAGTAAGTACTTGCGGCCGGTCGTCTTCTGAGGCTGGATCAAGGTTAGAACGATCCCCCTTCTGGTCGGGTCCAGCCGCTTCACGCCACGTTTCGCCGTTTGAGTGCTCCCCCAGATGCTCCCCCAAACTTTCCGCGGTGTCCGTTGTCCCAGTCGCTTGGAGGGCCTCGGGCAAGTTGGGTAGCATGTCTGGCAACCTGGCGACTGTCTCGGCCTCTTGTCCGGGGAGTAAGTGCCCGTAGCTATCCATCGTCAAGGTGATGGTCGAATGCCGCATGATGGCCTTAACCTCGTTCGGGTGAGCCCCAGTCATCGCCAGCCACGCGCCGCAGGTATGGCGGAGACTGTGGAAGTCGAGGACTTCCCCCTCGTGGTTCACTGGCTTCAGGAAGTCGCTTTCCTGCCGTCGTGCGGTTTCCACGAGATCGTGCCGGGCTGTCTTCACCCATTCCTGCCGGGCGTCCTTCAGATCGGCCAGCAACATCGCAACCAGGTGCCGTTGCGGGGGGAGGCCAAACACTTGGGCACCAGGGGCCTTGGTGGAGACAAGCCGCGTCAGTTCCTCGGCCAGTTCCCGTTTGACGTATTGCCGGGCATCCTTGGCGTTCTTCGTCGAACCGGCCTTGCAGACAACGTAGGGCGGATCGGACGCCAGGAACAGCCGACCTCGGGTCAGGCTCCGCAACTCCCCAGCCCTGAGCCCCGTCTGGACGGCCGTGGCATAGAGGGTTATCCGCTCGGCTGCGGGCATCCCGTGCCGCTCGACACCCTTTGCGACCGTCACGGATCGAAGCCAAGTCCATTCCTCGGGAAGCAGCATCCGCCGCTCTTGCCGCCGATCGGCCTTGACGTTTGGCCTTTGAATGGCCGCCAGAGGATCCGCCGGCAGTTTCCCGTGGACAGCCATCCATCGCGTGAAGCCTTTTGCCGCCGTAAGGTAGGCTTGCACCGTCCGGGCTGATCGACCTTTTGCCCGAAGATCGGAAGCAAACGCATTTACCTTGTCGGCCGAAATGTCCCCGACTGTCTCGCAACCGGCAGTCACCGCCCGAACGTACCGAAGAGTGTCAACAACGTGGCTGTTGTCTCGCCCATCGGCTCGCATCTTCGCCTCAAAGTCGTTCAGATGCTCAGCCAGGGGCCGCCTACGTTCTCCAGCGAGTTGCTCTTGCACCGGGTCGATCAGCCCCCGTCGCCGTTGCATCGCTTCGGTTTCCTTTTGCCTCCCGAGGGCCTCGGCCGCATCCTTGTCCGGGCCACCGCTGCACTTTCGGCGTTGTCCGGTCCAGTCGAACCACGTGACGGTATAGTTCGGGTCGAGAATCAGAATCGCGGACCCGTCGGGGGTCACTTCCGCGCGTCGCGTTCGTCCGCGTGACATCCAGACTGCAATACGCTTGCCGCGTTTCTCGATAACCTCCGCACCCTTGGGGACCGGCTTCCGTCGAGTCTGCTTGAAGACGCTCGCCATGCTCGCCGTCCTTTCAGTCAACCAACTCGTGGACAACCATCGGCAATCCACGCCAGAAACTCGTCACGCCTGAACCGAACCGCTGGCCGAGGGCCACTACCAATTTGAACGGGCCGCGGGCACACTCCCGATCGAGACCACCGCCATAGAGTCCGTTCGCCACACCCGCAAAGCTCCGATGCTTGTTTTGAATTCAACAGCGCCGGCAAACTTGCCTCGAATACTACGTTTCCGCTCATCGCACCGCCTTTTACTCGGTGCCCACCATCCATGGCTTCTCTTCAATGCCAGCG
>CAYSCH010000681.1:0-1864 GCA_964429355.1 uncultured Planctomycetaceae bacterium
AGTCGATGGGCGGATTGGTGACCTGCGCGAAGAGCTGCTTGAAATAGTCGTAGAGAAGCCGCGGCTGATCCGAAAGACACGCAAGTGCCGCGTCGTTGCCCATCGATCCCACCGGGTCGCGCTTCTCCTGGACCAGGGGCAGAAGCATGAACTGCATCGTCTCGTTCGAGTAGCCATGGGCCTGCATTCGCTCGGTGAGCGTATCCGGGCAAAAACCAACCGTTCCATCCCCGGGATCGAGATCCTTCAATTCGATTCGCCGGTTCTGCAGCCACCGGCTGTAGGGACGCTGCCGGGCCCACTGGCTCTTGAGCTCCCCGTCGGGGATCATCCGCCCCTGCTCGAAGTCGATCAGGAAGATCTTGCCCGGCTGCAGGCGACCCTTCTCCTTGATGGTGAACGGATCGAGCGGAAGCACACCCACTTCGCTCGCCATGATCACCTTGTCGTCGGTCGTCAGGTAGTAACGGCTGGGACGCAGGCCGTTCCGGTCCAGCACCGCGCCGATGTAGTGGCCGTCCGTGAAGGCAATCGACGCCGGACCGTCCCAGGGCTCCATCAGGCACGAATGGTATTCGTAAAACGCCCGCATCGACTCCGGCATGGTTTCGTGGTTCTGCCAGGCCTCGGGAATCATCATCATCACGGCTTCCTGAAGCGTCCGCCCGTTCATGAGCAGGAATTCCAGGGCGTTGTCAAAGGTCCCCGAGTCGGAACAGTCGGGCTCCGCGATCGGAAAACTCTTGGCAAGCTCGTCGCCAAACAGCTCGCTGCGGACCACGCCCTGCCGCGCCTGCATCCAGTTGATGTTGCCCCGAAGCGTGTTGATCTCCCCATTGTGGCTCATGAAACGATTCGGCTGGGCCCGGTCCCAGCTTGGGAACGTGTTCGTGCTGAACCGCGAATGAACCATCGCCAGATGAGTCGTGTAATCCACATCGACCAGATCGGAATAATACTGGCAGAGCTGCCCCGAGGTGAGCATCCCCTTGTACACGATCACCTTGGTCGACAGCGACGAGACATAGAACATCTTGGCCTGCTTCATCGACCGGTCGCCGCGGAGCACCGTGCTGGCTCGCTTGCGTACCAGATAGAGTTGCCGCTCGAAGGCGTCGCCGCTGTACCCGTCGCCGGCGGCCACGATCAACTGCTCGATCGAAGGTTCACCAGCCCTCGCCGTTTCTCCCAGGTCCGCCCGGTCCGCATCGACCGGCACCCTCCGCCAACCCACCAGCCGCTGCCCCTGCTCGGCAATGATCTTCTCCACAACCTCTTTGCATCGGGCGCGCTCGGCCGCCAGTGTGGGTAGAAACACGTTGCCCGCCGAAAACTGGCCCGCCGCCGGCAACTCGACTCCCAGATCGGCCTTGGCCACCTTGGCCAGGAATTCGTGGGGCAGGGCCGTCAACATGCCCGCGCCGTCTCCCGTGTTCGGCTCACAGCCGCAACCGCCGCGATGGTCCATGTTCTGGAGCACCGTGTCCGCATCGCGGATGATCTGGTGGCTCCGCTGCCCCTTCATGTGGGCAACGAACCCGACGCCGCAGCTATCTTTCTCGAATGCCGGGTCGTAGAGGCCGTGCTTTTCGGGCATTTGCGTAAACCGTGGAGTTGACATCCCCTTCCACCCTGGATGGATTATTCGCAGGCTCCAGCGCGGCGGTCGCGCCTTGCTTGGGAAACCGCCACGAGCTGCCCCTTCAAGCATTAACGACACAAATATCGGAAATTTTTAGAATTATCAATGCTAATCAACGATATTCGGCCTTGCGGGTTCTGTCAAGATAACCAGTTCAGGCAAAGATCGCTCCGAAGAACAAAAACAGGACTTCGGCTTTTCCCAAATCACCCGGCTAGCGCA
>CAYSCH010000682.1:0-1837 GCA_964429355.1 uncultured Planctomycetaceae bacterium
GGGCCGCTTGCGAAAGAGAAGGAATGGCCAATGTCGGTTTTGCCGTCCTTCCACTTGGTCGGCGCCCAGCAGATTCAGGAGACTACAGATGTTCATTCTATCTGGTGGCCCTCAGATCCGTTCCGTCTGGCTGAACGCACTGTTTATCCTGGCCTTCATGGCGAATATTGCCTCCGGCGCGAGCCCCGTCTGTTTGGAGTTGGGCGGAAACAGACAGATCAGGCCAGCCTTCGCCGTGTTTTCGCCCGACGGCAAGTGGATTGCCGCCAGTACCTCTGACGAAGTTGTGTTGTGGGATTTCGCGACCAAGGAGAAGGTGGCCACGTTCAAGAATCGGCGCGAAGCCGAAATTACGTTCTCCCCCGATAGTCAGCGCCTCGTCTGCTTGGATATTGATGGGTGCGTCTCTCTCTGGGAGGGCTCTGCCGGCTGGGCGGACGCCGCGGAGCGAGTATTGCTGAGCCCTGCGGTCGGGCCGGACGGTCGGCAAGAGACCGCTGCTGAAAAGACTACCGGTGGATGCATCTCGATATCGCCCGACGGGACCGTGTTGGCCGTTGCTCGCAAGCACAAAGGGATCGAACTCGTCGCGATGGATACTGGCAAGAGCGTTGGCGATTTGGAATCGGAGCGTCCTGTAGATTCGGGTCAGTTTGCCGATCAGGGCAAGTTACTAGTGGTAGCAACCGGCGGCGTCGCGAAGAAAGATCAGATTGTGGAGTTCTGGAATGTGGAAACGCTCACTGCCGAGGAACCTCTGCGAACTCCGCCCCCCCCACTCGCCAGGTTCGGTGTTGTCAATTTGGCCGCGTTGTCTCCCACCGAAAAGCTGCTTGCCTTGACCATGACCGACTGGTTCTACTTCAGCGAGGTTCGCCTCTTCGAGTTGCCGAGCCGGCGTTGGGTCACGCTCACAAGCAACTCTCGACCGGGATTCTGGCCCGCGTTTTCACCCGACGGGCGCCTCTTGGCCGTGCCCACCCATCGCGGCCCCGCTGATCCCGCGGCGGTGCTCCTATGGGATGTGACCGCCAGGACTTGGCGCCGGCTGGATTGCCCTCCCGAGGTTGCCCAACAGAACCTTGCCTGCTTCAACGCGAAGTTCTCGCCTGACGGGCGGTACGTGGCGGCCGGCCTCACCCATCCCCAGATCGCCGTCTGCATTTGGGATCTCCAGGCGCCCGAGGCATCTACGGGCGAGTCTGGTTCCTGGTCAGGTTCCTCGTTGCCCACCCCCAACTGGACGTCCCAGGGAGGCACGGCCCCAGACAGCCCCAAACGACAAGCAAGGCAAAGGAGTCGGCGCTGATTATCTGTCAGATCGAACAATTGCTTTCGCGACGAAGTCTTTTGGTGCAATGAGGGATTCGATGAGCGGGGGACTGGATTGGTGAAGTTTACACCCTTCGTACGTGCCGAGTAGGTATAGGCGCTGGCTGCGATCACCAGGGGACGGTTGGGGCCATTTCCCAGGCTTCGGCCGATTCAATGTGGATATCGCCGTCGGTCGCGAAGACCTCGATTCCCATACTATCTTCCCGGGTTGGGTAAATCACCTGGGTCACGCACTGACGGCCGTCGGCAAAGACCTCCAGCATGGAGTGGTCGAGAAAGACGCGGAGGTTGAGTCTTTCGCCGTCGTGCAGTTCGAAGGGAGCATCCTGAGTCTCAACAGCCGGGTTCGGGTCGCGCATGACGAACTCGTGGTAGGTGGGCTGGTCGAGACTCGATTTTCGCATGTCGATTTTGAGGAGGTTCTTGTCGCCATCGATGAGGATCGGCGTCTGTTCCTGGCCGTCGGGGGAACAGCGGACTCGCAGTCCAAAATGGCGGGCCG
>CAYSCH010000683.1:0-354 GCA_964429355.1 uncultured Planctomycetaceae bacterium
CGCTTTGCACCAACGACAGCACAAGAGCCAGCGAGAGTGCAAGAGAACAGATTCTCATCTTGAGGGCCACCTGTCAGAGTTTCCGGCCGGACAGAGCTGATGCTAGCCACGCGGCAGGCGCCAGTCAAGTGACTGCCGAGGGTTGCCGAAAAGGATTGCCGGCTGCCGGCCGGCCTGCCATAATGCGGGCTCGCGATCGGCGATTGACTGGGGACATTCTACCAATTCTCGGAGAACCCACGATGACTCGCATCTGCCTTCCGATTCTGACAGCCATTCTCCTCTTGGGTGTCGCCTCGCATCTGGACGGTGCCGACAATGCCCCTCTCAGACCCTGGACCGAGAACCCCTGGT
>CAYSCH010000683.1:364-1834 GCA_964429355.1 uncultured Planctomycetaceae bacterium
ACTGGCAGTACCAGGGCCAGCCGGTGCTCCTCCTCGGCGGCAGCGATGACGACAACCTCTTCCAGTGGCCCGAAGACGACCTGATCCAACAACTCGACCGCCTGGCCGCCGCCGGTGGCAACGTGATCCGCAACACGATGAGCGACCGCAAGGACAAGGGGTTTGAGACTTACCCGTTCCGCCAGATCGACGGTGGCAAGTACGACCTTGACCAGTGGAACGAAGACTACTGGAACCGTTTTGAGCGGATGCTCCGCGAGACGCACCAGCGCAAGATCTTCGTGCAGATCGAGGTCTGGGACCGTTTTGACTATGCCGACAACGGCGGCAACGAGCGCTGGCAGATCCATCCCTACAATCCCAAAAACAACGTGAACTATACCTACGAAACGTCGGGGTTCGCCGACCGCTATCCGGACCATCCCGGCGCCAACAAGCAGCCCTTCTTCTTCACGACTCCCAGGCAGCGGAACAACCGCGTGGTGCTCAAGTACCAGGAGGCCTTCGTCGGCAAGATGCTCGACCACGCTTTCAAATACGACCACGTGCTTTACTGCATGGACAACGAAACGAAGGCCGAACCGGCCTGGGGCCGTTACTGGGCCGAGCTGATCAAATCACGGGCGGCCAAGGCCGGCAAGACCGTGATGACGACCGAGATGTGGGACGCCTGGGATCTGAAATCGGAAGAGCATCGGCGGACTTTCGACCATCCGGAGCTGTACGACTTCGTCGATGTCTCGCAGAACAATCAGAACAAGGGCCAGGCTCACTGGGACAATTTTCTCTTCGTGCGCGACTACCTTTCCAAGCAGCCCCGCCCGATGAACACGACCAAGACCTACGGGGCCGATGGGAACAAGTTCGGCCACACCGACCAGGACGGGATCGAACGCTTCTGGCGCCACCTCCTGGCCGGCGCCGCGTCGATGCGGTTCCACCGCCCTGATTCGGGACTGGGATTGAACGACAAAGCAGTTGCCGCCATCCAGGCCGCCCGCAAGCTCGAGTCGCTCATTCCGCTCTGGTCCGTCAAGCCGGCCATGGAACTGCTCGGCGATCGCCAGGGCAACGAGGCCTACCTGGCCGCCGACCCCGGCAAGGCCTATGCCCTCTATTTTCCGGCCGGCGGCCAGGTGACGCTCGACCTGCGCAAAACCGAGGGATCCTTGAAAGTCCGTTGGATCCATGTCGACACCGGCCAGTGGGGACCGGAGTCCAAGGTGGAAGCAGGCAAGCGGGTCAAGTTTTCATCGCCGGGCAAAGGCAATTTCGCCGCGGCGATCGTCAAGTAGGGCCTCACTTCAACCCCAGGCTCGCCCGATAGGCAGCCTTCTGCTCGTCGACACCAGGTCCTGGTCTCCACTTCAAGACGTCTGAAATGCATCCCACAAACGGTGCGATCCGCGTCCTCGGAAACGACAGTAACATCAGCAAGCGCCAATCAACGATTCCGACAACGAGTAGGGT
>CAYSCH010000684.1:0-1715 GCA_964429355.1 uncultured Planctomycetaceae bacterium
CGGGAACTTCCCAGAGATCAGGAGGCAAAGGAGAGAGAAAAGGAAATTGGTGGAAAGGAAGATGAAGACAAAAGGTCAGGGGAGCGGTTTGAATTGGGTTGAGTGGTTTGGCGGGCACCGGGCACTGCCAACAAGCAGGCGGTGGTACGCGGCGGGAGGGGCTTTCGATCAGGGCGGGCGGTCCGTTCAGCGGCGGGCGCCCATGAGCTTTTTGAGCATTTCGGCGGCGGCGTCCTGGGTAGTCTGACCACCGTGGGCACGGCGGGCCTTCTCCTTTTCTGCCTCGGAGACGTCCCGCTTGGGGGCGTTCGCTTCGACCTCGGGTTCCGGATCCTTCGGTGGAACATGAGGTTGCGGATCTCCGAGGGACTCGCGGACGACCGCCGATACGTCGAGGATCGCGGTGTCGGTCTTCGCCGACCCGACCTCGTCGCCGAACCACTGGCTGAGGTCCAGCTCGTCGTCGACAATGCCAGCGTCTTTCTTTCGCGCGGGCCGCTTCTTGCCATTGGAGGAGGACTTTGCGACAGCGCTTGGGCCGGGCGCGGTCTCGACGGCAGCGGCTTGGGACGCTTGCGGCTCTGGTTCTGGGGGCATTCCGACAAACTGGATGTCGAAATCGAGCTGGCCCACGACAACACGGTCACCGGGCCTCAAGCGGCACTGCGGCGAGATCTGCTTACCGTTGACGAACGTGCCATTGCGACTGCCCAAGTCGCGGATGCTTACGTCGTCGGAGGTAACGAGGATCACGCAATGATGACGGCTCACCTGATCGCTGGCGGGGCGCAAGTGGCAGTCTTCAGCCCGTCCGATGAAGAATTTCGGCCCTTTCACGGGGATCTCTCGGCCGGTGTGCCGGCCGTTGGTGACGATCAGTCTTACGTCCATTACCCATGCCCGCCTTCAGGAATCGAAAGAGTTGATTGCCGTACTCGCACACTTCTTTTCTGGAGCCAAGGGAGCATCGGCCTCCTGGCCGGTTGCCGACCTCAAGGAACGAGAAACGGCAGATGCAACAAAGCGCGAGTCTTCCAACAGGCATCGCCTGAGGGACTTCGTGAGTGTCGCGCCTGGGCGGGGGGTTGTCAATGGTGGAAAGGGGATCGGGCCAAACAAGGGACCAAATGGCGCTGCAGGATTCCCGGAGGAGATTGCGGTAAGGAGCTGGAGGAACTCGACGGGCCGGGGCTGACGGAGTTCGCACGCAAGACAGGGACGAAGCCCAATCGCGGGGCTCTGCTCCGCCGTCTTTGGCGGCGGCAGGGCCGGTGAGCCAAAGCGAGCTGCCGCTGGGCTGAAATGGTCTGCTCCCGGCAAGTTTCGGACCTATGTGAAAAGCTTCACGATCTTTGAGGTTGGCAGTCCAGGGGGGCAGCGGTAGTTGTCAGGACTCCACCCGAGTAACCCGAATGAGGGGATGGAGTCGTCCTCGCTTACGCGTCGGGTTTGGATCACGGCGATCCAGCCCGGTTCTGCCATCGACGCTGGAATCCGGTGTTGGAGGCGAGTCAGCTCGAAATCGACCTTTCGCGGCTGTCGGGATCCAAGTACACTCCAACCCCCTGATAGAGACGATCCAGTTCTGCGCGATCGGTAGTCCGAGTGAACGGCAGAATTTCACCCAAGAGAAGGGGGGCAAAGGCGGGCGGTGTTCGGATCGACGCAGGGACGCGTTCTGAAACGGCTTACACGCTGGACGATTTCGATACCCG
>CAYSCH010000685.1:0-1672 GCA_964429355.1 uncultured Planctomycetaceae bacterium
GCTGACTGCTGCCTTCGAACGGATCGATGTTGCGAGCCATGTTCATTCTCCTAAAAAAGCAGCCACGGGATTTCTCCCGTGGCTGTCATTTCACGGACGGGAGATTTGGTTCAGAACGTCAAGGGTTGTGAGGGACCGCCACTGCCCAACGATTGGGACTGGGCCGACACGCTCTTGCTGATGAACCCGGCGAGCCGGGCCAGTGTCTTCTCGTCGGCCTTGGCGACGGGGACGTACTGGGTGAAGCCCACCGCTTGGGAGTGCCGTTGCAGTTCGTCCTGAATTGCTTGATCGTCGTTGACTCCGATCAGGATCGTCACCAAAGACTCCAGTTCCTCGCTCGTCACCGCCTTGGCCAGTCGCTCCGTGACGGAATTCTCCCGGAGAACGGAGCCGTAATCCTGACCATCGGTGATGATCCAGATGATGCCGTTGCACGTGTAGTGCATCTGCGCCTGACGCCGAGCGTAGTCGAGCGTGAAGCTGATGACCCGATCCTCGGAGTCGTAGAGGGTCGTTCTGCCGCCTCCGGCCCAGATGCCGTCGTAGTCGGCCTCGTTGCACTCGACCAGCGGTTTGAAGCCGTGAACTTCCCGGAAGTTGGTATCGAAGTGAGCGTGATAATAGATCAAGTTGGCCGCACGGGGACTGTGCCGCAGGGCTTTGATGATCTCCTGGACGCACTTCTCCATCTGCCGGGCGTAAGCGGTCGTGGAGCCGCTTTCGTCCAACAGGCCGACCGCCAGTGTGTTCTCGAACGACTGGAGGGCGTCGATTTTGGCACCGGTATAGCCGTAGTTGGCTCCCGGCACCATGAAGCTAAGCATCTGACTTTTGGGTTGATCGTTCATCGAGGGTTCTCCAGTTGAATCTGGGTCATCATTTGGATCAGTTCGTCGCCGAGCGAACGGACGTTCGGCCCTTCATTTCGTCGCAGGAAATCGTAGGCTTGTTGAGCAACCTTCAGGAGATGTTCCTGATGTTTGTCAGGCTCCAAGCGATACCTTGAACAAACCTTGTCAACAAGTTGGACTAGTCGCTTCGCTTCACCGAGAGCAAACCAGTTGAGGGTTGGCTTGGACCGCTCCAACAGGTCGCAAAGTTTGTTGTACACCGCTGTCCCCTTTACTTCAGGAACTCCGTGGTCGTCATGATTTTGCCGCCTCGCTTCTCCACTTCATCCAGAAATTCACGTCGCCAAGCGGCGAAGTCCGGGCCACCCGGCGGGTTCCGCACGGCAGCCGAGGCATCCTCGAAGAACACCGATTTCCGCAGGAAGGGGTTGTCGCCCGCTCCGAAGTGGTTCACAGCATCCAGGGCTGTCCACCGCAGACAGTGGCTTCCCGCCCAGCCGCACCAGCCGACCAAATCGGCCCCGTCCACGTCGTTGATGACATCGACGTTGAGTTGGGTTGCCAGGATGGTCGGGTCGATCACGTCGGCACGCAAGGCCGAGTAGTGTTCGGTGTAGGGCCAATGACCCTTCGTAATGAAGTTGATCCAGCGACCGGTTGCCTCAGCCCAATCATCGTATGCCTCGGCGAGGACCGGATACACGTTCTGGCCCCACTTGCCGATCTCGCAGTGCGGAGGCCACAGGCACAGTGGCGCACGTCCGTCTCGTTCCAGCGATTCGGTGTACTTGAGAGCCCAGTCGAGCGATGGCACTTGC
>CAYSCH010000686.1:0-1653 GCA_964429355.1 uncultured Planctomycetaceae bacterium
GTTTCAAAGGGGACTTCGGGCCCGACTCGATCGCAACAGACGAGGAACGCGAGTTCCTTCGGAGCAACCGACGTGTTGAACTGAATGCCTTCACGTCCGGGGATTTCATTCGCTGGATTGAAACGAAACTTCGCGAGCATGGCATCAAGAAGGTCATTCCGGACGATGATGTCTTGGCTTCAGCTTACAGGCGGGCGTACCTCGTCGCCAAGATCAACCGGCACGTCGAAGAGTTCCTGGAGACACACGAAGAGTCCGAGGCAGTCGCACCACCCACAAACCTGGCGGCTCGGATCAAGAAGGCTCTCGCCACGAATCCATCGCGCCCATGGGACGCGGTTCTCGCAGACATCGCGGAGAAAGAGCTAGACGAAAAAGCATGCTAATGGCAGCAGCAGTTTCTTCAGATTCTTACAAATTGAGAGGCCGGACGCAGGCCATGAAATACGAATTTGTCCTCCCCAGATAGCCGGTATGGTAACCAAAGCTGAGCAAACGAAAGGAGAACCAAAGATGGGTGAATGTGTGAGCAGACGGCAGTTGGCAGCACGTTGGAATGTGAGCATTCGCTTCGTCGATAAGCTCTTGGCGGAGCGCCGACTGACGGCGTATCACGTTGGCCGGCGGGTGCTGATCCGCATCGAGGACGCTGAGGCGCTGTTGATGGCCGGCCGGCTGGCGTAGCGGCAAGAAATGCGACAGGCCACAGCGGAGAACTGCGGCCTGTCGGTAAGTCATATCGGCCCGTGCGGCGTTCTTTGGCGAGTGTTGCCGCCGGGCAGGAGGTGAATATGGACAGCAGTATAGCCGATGGATTGGCATGTGTCAATGGCCGATGCGCTGGCGGGTATGTCCCGCAGGCATGGGTGCCGAGGGATTTTGCCCCGACGGAGATCTTGCCGGTGAGGCTCTGGCCGCGGGCCGATAGCGCGAGGTGGTGGCTGGGGACGATTTTGCGCCGCGCAATGTACGGACATGGCGACGACGCCGGCTTCGTGAGGCTGAGCAGTCGCGTGTTGCGTGAGACGATCGGCCAACGAGTTTGGCCACAGATGCAAGCCGCCTTGGCCGACCACATCGAAACGATTCCGCACGTCGAGGGCGTGCGGTGTCGAGGGTACCGCTTGAACTTCGCGGGCGAGGCCCGCCGCGTGCCGTTGCGGGAGCCTGGGCTGGTCGAGCAACTCGAGGCCCGGCACTTGCAATGGCAGCGATCGCAAGAAGAGAGGCTCTTGCCAGTGCATCGAGCGCTCCAGGTGATCCAGCGACGGCTCCTGAATGTGAGCTCGGCCGTCGAGCCAGCATTGGCCCTGCTGCCAGACCAAACGCGAATCATCCAGTCGGCGATTGTGCGGGCAATCCGAGAGCGGCGCGCTGGGTTCACGATCTCGACAACCGGGCGGGTGTTCAACGCGATCACGGGGCTGAAACGAGACCTGCGGCCCCATGTCCGCATCGACGGTGAACCAATGGTTGGCGTAGACATCCGCGCCGCACAACCGGCGCTGCTGGGAGTGCTCTGTGCCCCCTCCAGCGGGCTAAAAGGCGCATCCACGTACAGCATGCTATCCACGACGACTGCCTTTCTGTGTTGTGTACGTGGCCGTCTGGAGCGGGCTGGTTGGATGCCTGGGCCCGACGCGTTCGAGTTCG
>CAYSCH010000687.1:0-1636 GCA_964429355.1 uncultured Planctomycetaceae bacterium
CCCCGGCGGCCTGGGAGTGCCCCCTTACACACTTGACGTGAACAAGGACGGGCTGGATGAGCTGCTTGTCCTGGAGGACAATGAGATCCAGGTCTACAGCCCCGAGGGCGCAAAAGCCTCGATTATCGCTCCCCCAATCAACCTCACGAACTGGTGGTTCAGCAGTCGCTTCTACCGCTGATAAGAATCTACTAGGAAAGAACCCGTGAAACGACGCGCGTTTCTGTCTGCGACTGCTGCATTCCTGGGATGGCAGGCATCTCGATCGCTCGCCGCAGCGGCTGGCAGATCCGCGCCCACCATCAGTGCCAGTGCGGGCGAGCACCAGCGACGCGTGGAACATCTCGACGACTGCCGCCAGCGAACCAAGAAGTGCCTTCGTGAACGAACGGTCCTCAATCGCCCCGCAATCCGCCCTCGCATGGGTCGGTGCGGAGAATCCTCTTGACGCAGCCAACCACAAACGTCAAGCTTGTCGCCGCGAAGGTTCTGCCGGAAAGCCACGTGTCCGACGCCGGGACGGAGAGCCACGCGAGAACTCTCTAGCGATACCCAAAGGAGGGGCAGCCATGCAGCGTATCGAACTGAACCGCGTCATGTTTCTTGTGGCCGGATGCACTGTCCTGATGGCATCAGCCGCCTGGAGCGCCGATAGTCCGGCCAGTCGGCCCGCCGGCAATCCCACGGTCGACATTTCCACGCCCGGTGCCTATCGATCGGGTCTCTGGGAATACCGGATCATCGTTACCTCTCCCGGCAGCAAGAGCGAAGGTATCGTCGGGAAGCTCTTCTTCGCCGGCAAGCCAGTGGAAGAGCCCGCGAGCGGCGATTATTACCGCACCCCCTGGGGCGAGATCGCATGGGTCTGCAATTCCCCGTTACTGTGGGGTGAGCACGGATGGATACCTCGCACACCTGGAGTGGAGGGCGGCCGCGAGCTGCCCGAGCCGTGGAGCCTGGCCGGCGGTCCCGTGGTGATGGCAATGGTTCTCTGCGATGCCGAGGCAACGCCCGAAGACGGACTGTTCGAGCCCTGGGTCAAGGCCGGAATGCAGAAGCTCGGTGCCAAGGGTTTCAGCATCCAACGCCCTTGGTTTCCGTTAACCGAGCAGGCGGTCACGATTCATGACACGAAATTGTACGGGACCCTGACTGCCCGGCTGTGTCCTGCCCGCGACACCGCGACACTCACGATCGTCCTCGACGGCACCGAACCGGGCCGAGTGGAACTGCCTCGCCAGGATGGCGCCACGGCACTGGTTCTTCGCACGCTCGGAGGAGTCTTGGATACTGCAAATAACTACCTCGCGTTTCGCGTCGATCGGGCTGCACCGGACTGGCCACGTCCACTCGACATCGGCCCCGAATCCGATGGTAGAGAGGTCATGGTGAAGGGAGTGAAGGAGATCGTCATCGGACTGCCCGGCGACAAAGGCAGTGGGTGCGTGTGGATGGTGAAGCGAGTGCAGGGCGATGCTCCCACGACTTCGTCAGTGACGGCATCCGGCGATCCCCAGTTCGTTCCGGCAATGGACGCGGCGGCTGGCACAGCGCGCAGCGGAGTTTTTGAGAATGTCCTGCATGTCACCGGCACCGGCAAAACCTACGTCGAGCTGGAGTACAAACGCACCTGGCA
>CAYSCH010000688.1:0-1612 GCA_964429355.1 uncultured Planctomycetaceae bacterium
ACGT
Source organism: uncultured Planctomycetaceae bacterium (assembly GCA_964429355.1). Taxonomy (GTDB): domain Bacteria; phylum Planctomycetota; class Planctomycetia; order Pirellulales; family Thermoguttaceae; genus JAAYAY01. Next base: position 5 of record CAYSCH010000688.1, read on the forward strand.
TTCTTTCTGGTCCGAAGGCATGGCCTCCGGAGCCGAAGGTTACAGGTTCGATCCCTGTCGGGGATACTTCTAGAAAGGGCTTTGGCTTTCGGGCCGAAGTCCTTTTCTCGTAATGAGATACGCCGCAAGGCGTAGACGTCTCTAGGCTTGCGCCGACTCTTCACCGGGCTCTTCCCGTCCGGCGCTTCGCGGCAAATCAATGCAAATCGTGCAACTACGCGGCGAGGTTTGGGGCCCCGCTGGCGGCATCTCGGCAACATAGTGGGCACCTCAACGATGCTCATTGGCTCGCATTGAAGTATAGCTCCGGTTAGGAAATCGGGCCAATGACAGGCGGACTTCGGCCAGGGGCCAATCTCCGGCACTCCTACCATCGGCATTATTGCGTTAGTGGCCCGGAAGTTCAAGAATGGCTGGACCGATTGACCGTAGAAATTGCGTTCTTGAGGTGTCGACTTACGAAGAAGAACGTTAGAAGGCTGTTTTCGGGCCGGTAGGCCAGTCTGCGTTTCCTCCCTTTAACGCCGTTTGTGGAACGAAGTGATTCAGACCGCTGCAACTTGCAGCATTTCCTTCGAGACAGCAGTTGCATCGGCCACCTGCAGGAAGGATTCCCCGCAACTCGCAGCGGGGAAATTGACCGCCTGCAATTCGAGTTGGCCACTCTCGCGCGCAGATGTGTCAAAATGATGAAACTCAGAGCAGGTTCCAAGCTCGTAGCAGCGGGTGGTCGGAATGGCTCGTGACGACAACTCATGAGTCAAGTCGGTCATACCGACCGATGCATGGATTGCCCCTCTACGCCGCCCCCTCATCCGGCGCCTTCAACTTCCGGATTGCATCAACCTGCTCGTTCCGGTCGACGTGGGTGTATACTTCCATCGTGAGCCGGATATCGCTGTGGCGGGCGACCATCTGGGCGGCCTTGGGGGAGACGTCGGCTTTGCAGAGGTTGGTGATGAAGGTGTGGCGGATGGAGTGGAAGTCGGCGTAGAGGCCCGCGTGGTTGCGGTAGGCGAGGAAGTCGCTGCGCCCACGGCGGCAGTGCTCCTTGGGGTCGTTTTCGGCCTTGGCGATCCAGACTCGTCGCGCGGCGGCGAGGTCTTGGCGGATCATCTTGAAGGTGTGGCGTTCAGGGACGGGGGGGGAGGCGTTTACCCGCTCCGTCACTGCCGTGGCGGCGGTAGTACTTGGTACCATCTTCCCGCGTGACCTCGGCGCCTGCCCGGGCAGAGATGGGGAATAGGATATCGTCAGGTTCCAACTCTCTCTGGGTCTGGAGCCAAACGCGGAGCTTCTCCACCAGATAGGGGTGGAGAATTTGCACGTCTTGCCGTCGGTGTTTGCTGAAGGCGGCCGGGACGGTGGCCGTGAAGACTGCAGAATCAAGATCCAGAGACTGGATCGTCAGGCTGCCGATCTCGGCCTTGCGGAGCCCAGTCCAAACGGCGACCTGGTAGATCATGGCCCGATCCGGGCCCGACAGGCCCTCGATGGGTGGGCCATCTTCGGCCGCCTTGATGAGGAGTTGAACCTCCTCACCCGAGAGTGGCCGGCGGTCGTGACGCCGATCGGTCTTCACGTTCAGCCTGGAAAGATGGGAAATCG
>CAYSCH010000689.1:0-1607 GCA_964429355.1 uncultured Planctomycetaceae bacterium
GGGACTTGAACGGTGAAATTCGCGGCGTTCAGCGTGAGCGCGCGCGGGTCGGCCAGGCCGCCGCCGGCCACGCCTTCGTTGCCGTAGGCCGTTCCGTCGCCCAGATTCCACCAGGTGATACCGGCTATCTTGGGAGCGGAGAACCACAAGCGATAGATGTCTCGGGCCACTCGGCCCTGGATCGCAAGCCCGTCGTCGCCGGCCGAGCCGATCGTGATCTCGGTGACCCAGAGCGGCAGGCCGAATTTGGCGAACATCTCGTAAGTGTCGAGCAGCGTGTTGGGATCGCAGCGGTCACTGCCGGTAAAGCCATCGAGCGCCTGGCGGTTGAAGAAATGGAACTGGAAGCCGATCCCCTCGATGCCGATACCGTCATCGAGCAGCTTACGGCACTGCTGGAAATAGCGGTTCGTTTCGTTCGACGGCCAGTTGAAGGTGGTAACGTCGTTGATCATGAGCAGGTTTTCGGGGCGGAAGACCTTCTGCTCTTCGGTGAACGCCCAGGGGACGTAGGTCGGATAGTCCCGCTCCGTGGACGCGAACAGCGGGAAGTCGGCCGAACAGACGAGCGACTCGTTCACGCCGTCCCAAATGGGGATGTCCTTGGCGTAACGCGCGGCAATTTCCTGGAAACGCTGCAGATACCGCTGCCTGAGTTCGTCCGGGTTTTCGGGTCTCCACTTGGGGTTATGATCACGGCTGTGCCAGAGCAGCGGATGCCCCTTGAGAGTCAGCCCGTGTTTCTTGGCAAACGCGACCGCCCGATCCGGCGGCGGTCGCCGCCAGATGTCGTCGCTTCCCTCGGCAAACCGCGGCTTGCCCGACTCCGGTTCGAGATCGTCCCAGTAGAAGGCGACCGTGGCGAAGTTGAACAGCTTCAGGAACGCCTCTTCGTAGGCCGCGTTCTTCTCCTTCATCTGCCCGATGACGAACATGTTGCAGCCGAAGAGGAATTCGTGCGACTTCTGCGAGATTTTCACGTCGGCGCCGGCTAGAGGTTCCCCCGCGGCGTCGACGATTGTCAAAACCGCATCGCTCTTGCGGTTCTGTTCGATCCCGTCGTCGATTCGCTTCTGCACGGCCGGATCGTCCCAGCGCCGGAGGTAGTTCTCCGGCAGTTCGGCGTTTGCTGGTGACGCCAAGCTCCAGATCGCAGCGCCGGCGATCAAGGCGGTGAGGCAGAATGACGTTCTCATGCTCTTGTCTCCCTAGTGCAGTGGACGGTCAATGAGGGTCCAACACGAGTTTGCCTGGTTGTTTGTTGTCAGTGACGTCGATCGCGAATTTCTGTGTTTTGCCGAGGACTTCGACGGTTACCTGGTAGCCGCCCTTGAAGCCGCGGAAAGCGAAGCTCCCCTCGGGGCCGGTGGTGCCCTTGGTGTTTGTCTTCCACTCGTGGTTGATCAGTTGATCGAGGGCTTCGTAGGCCGGCTTGGGGTCCATGTTCTCGTCGACAAGTCCCCCGAGGGCCTTGTTCTCGCCACCGAAGGCGGTTCCGTCACCCAGGTTCCACCAGGTGACGCCGGCCATGTTCGGTGTGCTGAACCAGAGCCGATAGAGGTTGGCCACCGCTGCACCTTGCAGGGCAGGCCCGTCCTCTCCCGCCC
>CAYSCH010000690.1:0-1511 GCA_964429355.1 uncultured Planctomycetaceae bacterium
GGGGAGGATTTGCCGCGTCATGAAGAAATGCGATGGTAAGTCTCGGAGTTGTCTTCTACCAGTTCCCTGAGCGTAGCGAAGGGCGTGGTCTGTGTGGGTGGCACGTCTCTGAGCATAGCGAAGGGCGTGGTCTGTGCGGGTACCACGTCCTTCGTTCCTTGTCGGACGGCGAAGGGCGATTACCCAGCCGTCTCCTTCAGCAGCGCAATGGCCGCCGCGGCCAACTCCCTCGCTGCGGTCGGCTGATACGGAGGCCGGTCGACAATCTTGGGCACCACGATGGCCGAATACTCGCCGGCCTGGTAGGCCTTGGGGTCAGGGAGATAACCGATCGAGCCGTCGGCACATCCGACCACGAGCGTGTCCTTAAATGGCGAGTCGCGGCGGATCGCCAGCCCGTAATAGCTGTAGAGTTCGCCCGGATGCAAGACCATTCCCACCGGCCCGAGCTGGATCGCGGTGAGCGTGATCGGCAGATATTTGACGTTTCGATCGCGGTGCTCGTTGCCGGCAAACCAGTCGGCGGCAAAACCGGCGTCAACCCACGGCCCGGACTTGCACTTGCTCGGATCGCGGCAATACTCGTCGACCCATTGCTCGAATCGTTCCATATCCAACGGCACGTTGAAGGGCGCGCTGCGTGTGCGCAAGGTGTCGACGGGCAGCGGGCTCGCGTCGGCAATCGCCCGCTTCAGAGCGGGGGTGATCGCGGCCACCGTCTGCCGGATCTCGCCGCGCCAGTCGCTACCGTCGCCCGGGTTCACGTCGCCAAGGTGCCCCTGGAGAAACGAAGGATGCAGGCCCAACTCCCTTTTGATCTCACGGGCGACCTCGCCCGGCCAGTCGGGCCCGTCCTCTTCGTCCGCATAGCAGGGCGTGGAGCATCGTGTCGAGCCAGCGCTGGTCGTCCGTCGACTGGGGACCGAATTCGGCGTCGGTGTGCGTCTCGGCCTGTTTGACCGTGCGGTTGTGACTGCCGCCCGTCGCGCGGCACTTGCCCAGCGCAAGCTCGGCCGGAGCCAGGTCCGCCTGGGCAGCAGCGATCGCCTCCACAGTGCGTTGTTCCACGGTGGCCCTGAACTCCGGCGACATGCCGCCCCACTGGCGGAGCTTCAAGAAGGTGGGCATGCTGTGATCGTGCGTGGCGACCACGTGGATGTTCTCGGCCGGGATGCCCGTGCGACCGGCGGCCGCCTGCCGGATCCGCGCAACCATCTCTTGACTCGTGCCAAGTACGTCGAGCGAACAGATGGCCGCTTGTGCGGGCCCGCAGGTCAGCACCAGCGCTCGCACCTCGGCCGGCTGGCGAATCGCTTTGACCCGTCGCTCTTGCCCGGGGGGCTTGTGAAAACCGGCCAGTTCGATGCCCAAGGGCGGCGTGATATCGGCCACGCCCTCTCCGGCACGCAGCCCGTCGGTGGCCGCCCCCCTCGCCGACCTTGCTCCAACTACCGCCACTGAACCGACCATTGCCAAGAGAAATTGCCGCCGCTGCATGTGCATATCTCCCC